>JBGSUK010000003.1:0-366237 GCA_041753455.1 Anaerolineae bacterium
CCTCATCGTAAGAAAGCCTTTTGCTCATCTGCTATAATCCGTTCCCGACGGCCTCCAAGCCGTCTGTCTGAGGCCCCTACTGTTTACCGCAGTGGGGCCTTTTCAATTACCGTCTGTCTGAGGCACATCCTACCTCAGAACCCGCTCATTGCAAGGCATCAAAACGGGATGCCGTCCATATCAGTTCTCGATGGCTTCCGTCTCAGTGACTTCCATTTCGTACTCAATCGAGCCAATACTCATTTTGAGTTTTGACTGAGGCTGCAATTGAGCCTGTAGCGCCTTTAGCTCTTGAAAAAAATCTGTCAGCTTTTGAAAGTAGTCATCGGCCCGGTCGCGCATGATTTCCCATTTGCGTTTCCAGCGAAGCGTTGACCGGACATAGGTCATGCAGTCCGACCCGGCGTCGGTCAAAGCGAGAAACTGATCTGTATCGCCGTCGCTGGTCTTGTAATCCCACCAGTAGAGATGCCCGCGCTTGATGAGTAGATCAATCTCTGCTGTCGTTAGGACATCTTGGGTGCTGACGCCGGATTTACGGCGGGCGATTTTCTCTAATGCGCGTTCGGCTTTTTTGTGGTCGTACATCATCTTTCTAATCCTTTCCAATGGGCCAACCAGACTGGCCCGCCAAATGACTTAGGCGCGTGCCATTTCGATTTCATTGAGCATGGCGTTGATGTTGTCAAACATCTGATCGAGGAGCTTGACGGCTAGGCCAACCTCACCCCGCAGCCGGGATAAATCACGACTCAGCAGATTAATTTCGCCCGGATCGCCGTTCTCCAAAATGGTCTGGATGCTCTTGGGCGATTCCCAACGCACCAATGTGGTCATGCGATAATCTGTTGTGGCATGGGTAGTATCCAGCACGAGGCGCGGAATAATTGACCGAGCGTCCTCAATCATCATCTCCGCTTGACGTTTGCCATTGCCGGACGGCTTGACCGCCTTGGGTGGCTCGGCGCGAATGTCGTACTTCTCAAGGTCATAAGCCCATACGTCGTACTGGTATTTTTTGTCATGCTCGTCATCGCCTTCAACAATGACAACGCCGTCCGAACTAAAACCAACGACCTCGACAATTTGGCCCGACTGGATATCGCGCACGATGTCGCCTGTGAGGAACGGCATGACGGCCTGATCTTCAATAACCACCGCCGACTCAACAGGCGCAAAATCAAGGTTGGCAGGTACTTCGTAAAACTCATAGCCTTCGGCGGTGGTCATGGTCATCTGCCATGTGCCATCTTTGAGTTGCCGAACGGATTTGACTACGCTCACAGGTTTGGGGTTGCGCTTCAGAATCACCCGGTCGCCAACCTTGAACGGGCAGGTATCAGAGTCGTCGTCATAATCCAAATGACGGCTTTCCTCTTCGCCCTCTTGCAGGCTAAATTCAATTGCTTCGTCTACAGCAGCATCTTCGGCGGCGTTTCCGGCATCCCAGCTAGACGACGGACGCACATCCGAGAGTTCATCCACGCGATTGAAGTCCTCGCCGTTTTCCATCCAGACACGCCACTCGCCGTCTTCCCACTGGATGTTGTAGACCGTATCTATTTCGCCAGTGGCAACGACCCATAACTGCTGACCCACGCTGAAGGGTGCGTCATCTTCTAGGGCATCCACAAATGTCCATCTTATAGCGTGCCCAAAGTCCACTTCCGCTTGCCAATCGCCAACTGGGTTGCGGCGTACATCTTTGACCGTGCCAGCTATTGGGTCGCCATAGCGCATATGTACCCGCTGACCCACGCTGAAAGTGCAGTCATCGAGGGACGGCGCGGTGGGTGTTTCTAGTGCTGTAGTCACCTGCTCGTCAAAGGGCCGCGTCAACTCGTCGGCATGAAATGTCTTGATGCCCTCATAGAGTTGCACCTGAACCTCCCAATCAAGGCCGACTTGCGCGACCGCGTGGACGATCCCCTTTTCCATTGTCTCGAAAACCTCAACCGATTGGCCCTTGCGGAAAGGCGGCTCGGCTTCAACTTCCGTCAACCGATGACGACCGGTCGCGGTGGGGGGTTGATATTCCAAGTTGGGATTCTTGGGTTGGGCCATCATGCCGCCACGCTGGAACGTCTCGGTCGGGGGATTCATCTGGCGCGGGCCACGCTGTTTCATGGCATAGACCCAATCGGCCATCTGTTCATCTGACCAATGATCCATGTCGGCTTCAATGAAGGTGGCTTGGTCGACCATGCGTAAAAACTCCCGATACAACCCGACCGGTCGCGCACCATATTCAGCCAGAAACTGGCGCTCCCAATCAATGTCCACGACAAAGGTCGGGTTGCTGACTTGGTAACACCACTTGTAACCCTTATCCGGGTCGTCGAGCAGGGGCTTGCCCTTCTTCTTTTGGTCATCCCGATATTTGGAAATCAGGTATTGCGTGACCAACCGAATCTTCTCGATCGCCGGCAGGGTGCGTTTACGCTCGGCTTCGTCAATGGCCCGCCGTTCGGCGGCTTCGGCGGCCCGTTTGGTATTGGCCTCCCGGATCGCCTCAACTTCATAACGTTTGCCGTCGCGCCCATACACCACCGACCGGTCGGCAGACACTTGGATCGAAATTTCGTGACCCGCAGGTGTCACAAAAGTGACACCTGATTGAATTTCTTCAAACCACCGATCAATTGTCTGGTAAGCTACCCCCAGCTCGGCGGCAATGGCTTTATCTGACAGGTTATTCCACGAAACGCCACCCGTCTGATACCCCCGCTGCACCCGCCGGGCGAAGATATATTTCTTGCTTTCATCGCCGAGCGCCTTCTTAAATTGCAGGTTGGCATTCTCAGCGGCTTCTTCGGCGTCCTCATACGTGCCATCCCGGACGATCGCCGGAATGCTGGTGCGCTGGCTACGCTGATACGCTTCAAACCGATGGAAGCCGTCCACCATCAGCAAAGCATTGTCCACCCGATACAAAATCACCGGGTCCGTATCCGCGCCGTCCGCGATAACGTGCATCAAATCCAAGACGTGTTTTTCATCAATGCCGCCCGTCCCTTTGACGTCCAGTCGGAATTGCAACCCCAAGTCCAGCGTGATCTCGTTTAAAAGAACATCGCGTGGGCGTTCATTCATCCGATTAAACGCTTCGGTGGCGGTGGTGGGGCTGGCGTGATCCGCCCCGGCTTTGGCTCTACGTGCTGCTAAACTAGACATTCACCTTTACTCCTACTGATTCCAGAACTTTATGGACAATGCGCCACGCTTGGCACGCGGCTTTGTGACCCGGTGCGTATTGCATCACCGACATACCCACGGCGGAGGCCTCGCCCCAAATGACGGACAGGCTCGTATACGCTTCATTCCAGACGGCCTCGCCAAAAGCATCGGTGAGTTCGTCTAGGTTTTCCTCATGCAACAATACCCCGTCGCGTACCATTGTCGGGACAATACCGAGCAGTCGCATATCGCCATACTTCGACAGATTGGCGATGCTTTCCAGCGTGTCACTCGTCTGGCGCACACTGAGGGCTTCCGGCAGGGTCGGGATGACGGCATAGTCGCTGGCGGCGATAATCGCCGGTGTCAATTCAGATTTGGTCGGCGGGGTATCAATGATGATGAAGTCGTGGGTGTCGCGCAGTGGGGCGATGACATCCCGCAAGGCATCCCAGTTGTTGTTGTGTGACCGAATCCATGCCGGAATCAAGGTGGTGTCCAGATAACCCGACAGGATGTCCAGCCGTCCGGGTGGGCCAACCGGGGTCATGTCGTCGGGAATGTCCAGCGCGATCTTTTCCGGTGGAATGGCGATCAGGGCATCATGCACAGCACGGCGACGGCTCACCACATCAAACAGCAGATCGGGCGGATACCCGGCGCTGCTAAAGACACGGTAATTCGTGATGAAATGCCCCTGTGCATCGGCGTCCAGCCCGGCCACCGCATAGCCCAGCGCGGCGAGGCCCGTCGCAATCGTTGTCGCGGTGGTGGTTTTGCCCACCCCGCCCTTTTCTTGCATGACCGTAATCGTGATTGTTTGTTTCATGTTCTCCATAAAACCCGACCTATTCTCCCGTCCTCCACCCACTCGTTTTCTGATAAAATAGAACTGTCTGTTTCTGCAAACTGACTGGACTATCCCGCCCCGTGCGGGATTTTTCATTTAGGCCTGAGCCAGTTCCGTTGCCCACTCTTCGCGTAGCTTCACTCGTGCATTGCTCTGGCGATTGAGATAGCCAATCACCAAATTCTCGACGGCCTCCATGTTCCATTGATTGAAGGACGGCCATTCGAGCACTTCGTACAATTCGGCATAATGGTTAAATGTCTCGTGGTTGACCCGGCGCTGGATCATCGGGTCGGCTGTCGGCACGATTTCGGCAATATGAAATCGGTCAGAACGGAGGTCGTACCTAATTTCTACCATCGCCACCTCCCCATTCCCGATGCAATTAACTATTAGACTGTTCACTCCACTCCTCCTGCTCTTTGCGTACTTTGACCACTGTACTGAGGTACTTTTCGGCTCGGCTGTACCCGGCCTGCTGCATCACCAGCAGCACCTTACTCATCAACGCCAGTCGCTTACGTGGCGGCTGGATTCGTTCGGCGACCTGCTCGGCTTCCATGAGCGTTTCATGCAGGCGAATGATGACCGGACTATACAAACGCACGACATCGAGGAGGGCCGTCACTCGCTCGGCATCCGGCAACTCCCGCGCCGCCGCGACCAACTTGTCGAGGTGTTCGATGGGTTTAAGCATGTTCAGTCTCTCGAATCCGCAACGTCCCGGCGCTGGCAGGGAGGGCGAGGCCCTCCGCCTGTAAACGATTCAGGGCGATCATCTTGCCGAGGCCGTACTTCTCGGCGACATGGGCGACCAAACGGTCAAACTCAACCTGACTGAGTGCCTGCAGATCGAGCAGATACACCTTGATGCCCTCGCCGAGCATAGGCAGTGTCAGGCGCATCGGCTGAGGAGACGTGACAAGCACTTTGTCGCGGCCCAAGATAGATAGCAGTTCCGCCCGCGCTTCCCGATGGGTGACGGTCACTTCATAAATCTTCACTGCTTTTTCTCCTCGTCTGACTTTGGCTTCGGATACGGCGCACCCGTCCCCGGCACCGGATTGGGTGGTGGGACTGGGCACTTCGGTTCATAGTGGTGCATAACCTTTCCTTTCTTGTCGGGACATAAACGCTTGCTATTCATTTAAATCACAAAAACCTGACACCTCTTAACAAAAAAACTTGCACAGCTTATAATTTCAGTCACTATTTCTTTAATTGCATATTGATTCCATCCCCGGACGGAAGAAACTTATGAACACCCACCATAAGGCTGATTTGCGTTTCCCGACTGTCGAGGAAGCCTATGCCGCTTTTATGAAACAAGACCGCTCGCTGGCGACTCAGCAGTCGTATCACAGCTTTCTGGGCAACCGATTCATCCCTACCATTGGCCCTCGGCGACGGCTCGATAAAGTCACGCCGGAAGATATAGCGGATTTCGTCAATGACATGCGGAGTCGCAAGGTGAAGTATCAGAATCACCCCCAGCATCCAGAGGTAGAAGAATCGCTGTCGCCGGCGACGGTGAGTCGCAACTTTGGCATGATCCGCGCCTTCTTTAATTTCTGCGTTCGGCGCTATGGTTTGCCGCGTTCACCTGCGAGTGAGGTTTTTGTGAGGAATTATCGCCGTCCACCCGGTTCGTCTAAGGCGATCCCGGCGGAAGACCTTGCGAAGTTGATAGAGGCTGCGCGGAATAACACCAGCGAAAAACTTCGCCGGCGCGATTATGCAATTATTCTTTTTTTGGCTGATACAGGGTGTCGGGCAGGGGGATTAGCTTCGCTGTCCCTTGACAGCTTAAATTTCGAAAAGCGTGAGGCGTTGCTGCACGAGAAGGGGGACAACTATGTCGTCGTACCTTTCAGTACCGAGGTTGCGACTGCACTGCGTAACTGGCTCCAAGTGCGACCCCACACGGCCCATCGGTATGTATTTACCGGGATTCGTGGGGATACACCATTTACTTCAGAGAGTGTTGGGGAGCTTATCAAGCGCCTTTGCCAACGGGCGGGCATCCGTCGTTATGGCCCTCATGCTATTCGTCACCGGGTGGGTCAAGCGTGGGCCGATGCCGGGATGCCTGCTACCCTTGTGCGAGATAAGTTGGGCCACAAGAATGTCCAAGTGACACTGGAGCATTACTTCAATCAGGACACCGAGCGCCTTAAACAAGCAACTGACCAGTTGGCGTTGACGGCTGCGAGAACTAAGAAACTGCCCCCATCATCCGAACCGCCCCAAGAACAGCCAAAAGTTGTGCGATTTGAAGAATTCAAAAAGGTAGTCAAAGGTGGGTAGATCTGCATGACACGCAAGAGGTCCCGGGTTCGAATCCCGGCACCCCGACAGTTTTTTCGGTAGTTTACCCCACTTTGGGTACTCAACTTGAAATCAGTATATATAGTTATTAGGATGCTTATCGGTGTTTAGGTGCTTCCCAACACCGAATAATTTTTTTGGAAACCCACCTTGACGCGCGACTGCTAGAAATAGCATAACGCCAAGGTGGGTTTTTGTTTCAGTGTTTTGTCCATTCGTTTTAGGTCTAACAAGTTCAATCAAGTACCATAGGCACAGCTAAAATAATCACAGAAAGCCAATAATGTTGCCGCGTTATGCCGTTCCATTGGTTTTCCACTCATCCACTCAGAGACGTTTGCATCTCTAATGCGGGCGACTTACCGGGGGGCACCTTGATGGCTCGTTTCTATGCCCACAATGCGCGTTTGTCGTGGCTGAAAACGGCTATATCATCCCCATAATGCAGATAGGCCGGGTAACGTAATTCCCGCTTAATAAAATCGAGATAACAGTTTGACCAGAATTGAGGTTTTTTGATGCGTTAGCCGCGCAGCTTATCAAGGATTTGTTGCCCTCGCTAATCCTACTTGTTATAATTTTCACAAGCAAATAATCAGCGGAATCGCACAATATTTTCGACCCTTTTCGTTTTTATCTCCGCTGGTGCTTCACGCGCCCCAAAATATTTTCTTGAATACCACGAAAGGAACACTATGCAGCACAAACCTGCACCAGATTTGGGTACTGACGCCGCATCCGGCTTCAAGACTAGAATCGGTCTCATCCTGTTCGCCATTTACGGCTTGATCTATGTGGGCTTTGTCCTCATCAACACGTTCTCCCCACAGACGATGGGGCAGATCGTTCTCGCTGGCTTGAATCTGGCCGTCGTATACGGGTTCGGGTTGATCATCCTCGCCATTGTGATGGGACTGATCTACAGTGTCATTTGCAGCCGTGCCGAAGACCGACTCAATCCCCCGGAGGAAAAGTAGATCATGATTTATGAAGCATCGCCCGTCGCCATCGGGGTATTCGTTGGCTTCGTCGTGTTCGTATTGTGGGTGTCATTTTACTTCGCCCGGCGTACTAGAGACGCCAAGGGCTACTTTGCCGCTGGTGGACAGATTCACTGGTTCGTCAACGGGATCGCCTTTGCCGGAGATTACCTGTCGGCGGCGTCGTTCCTCGGCATCGCCGGGATGATCGCCTTTTACGGCTATGATGGTTTCCTCTACTCCATCGGCTTTCTAGCGGGGTGGGTTGTGGCACTATTCGTCGTCGCTGAACCGCTCAAGCGACTAGGCAAATACACGCTCTCGGACGCGCTCGACGCGGCGTTCAATTCCAAAGGTATTCAGTTGACGGCGGGGATTAGTGCGCTGGTGGTGTCAGTATGTTACTTGATCCCACAGATGGTCGGCGCGGGAGCGCTGGTCACACCGTTGCTGGGGATGCCGCATTATGTTGGGGTACTGATCGTTGGCGTGATCGTCATTGTCATCGTCGCCACCGCCGGGATGACCTCAACAACCTATGTACAGTTTTTGAAGGGTGGGCTGCTCATCATCTTCTCAACCATCCTCGCGATATCTCTCCTCAATCAGGGGATGGCGGTGAACGAGGAACATCCAAGCGCTCATAAACTGATCACCCTCGACGCGACTATCGGTGCGGACGGCACGGTGATCGCCGTCGCTGACGCCAGCTATGAGATTATCAGCCAGCGCCAGCAGGGGAAGGTGCAGCTTGTCCGCTTGCAGCAGGACGAAATCCAAACGTGGTGGAGTGTGAGCAGCAGCGAGGGCAGTGCGGTCGAACTTCAGGAAGCGCTCTCTCGAACCACTACCGCCGGCGGTACGCTACTCTATAACGGCGCTCCACGATCCGAGCAGCGTTTCTTTCAGGTGGGCAGTCTCGCCAACCTCATTGTTGATGGGGAAGAAGTGGGCAGTTTGGAACATACGGACCCCTTCCAATTTTTGGCAGCGATCCAGCAGAGCAACGTAACACGGTTCATCCCGGTCAGCTTTGAGGATGACGGGGAGAGCATCACCGTGTGGTATCAGACCGTCACACCGGGCGAACGGCTCATGCGACCGGGTGTCCGCTTCAAGCTCGACGAAGGCTCGACACTACTCTCTAAGCTGGACTTTGTGTCGCTGATGATGGCACTATTCCTCGGGACGGCGGCGTTACCGCATATCCTGATTCGCTATTACACCGTGCGCCGTCCGCGTGACGCCCGTAAATCAACCGTCGTCGCCATCACCACCATTGGCTTCTTCTACATCCTGACGCTGTTTCTCGGCATGGGCGCGATGGTGAACGGCGTGCTGGATGTCGAAAGCAGCAACATGTCCGCACCGCTACTGGCGCAGAATTTCGGGGTTATCCTGTTTGCGTGCATCTCGGCGCTGGCATTCGCCACCGTGTTGGGGACGGTCAGCGGGCTGATAGTGGCATCGTGCGGCGCAGTCGTCCACGACCTGATGCATCACTTCATGGGGATGAATTTGTCCGAGAAATCACAGGTACGCAACGGCAAGATCGTTGCTGCTGTCGTCGGCGGGATTGCCATCCTGCTGGGCATCGTGTTTAAGGACATAAATGTGTCATTTTTGGTGGGACTGGCGTTCGCCGTCGCCGCCTCGGCAAACCTGCCATCAATTGTGATGCTGCTGTTTTGGAAGCAGACAACCGCCAAGGGGATCACAGCGTCCATCCTCGCTGGGATCGTGTCGTCACTCGGTTTGATTTTGTTCTCCCCGATGATGTGGGATATTTACGGGTTGGACGCAGCGAACGCACCGATCCCGCTCGAAAACCCGGGGATCATCTCCATCCCGCTGAGTTTCGTAGTGCTGGTGGTGGCCTCGCTGGCAACGCAGCCCGACCGCACGCCAGTAGCGGTTGCGCCGGTGTCCGCCGAGATGATCGCCGAATAGGGAAAGTTCCCGAACCGCCTATGTAACCCATCCGTTGCGAAGTCCTAGTTCGCGTGGAGGTAGCCTAATGGACACGCTGGGAGTGCGCTCGCTGATTGGCGTGTCCATAGTCTGCTCGGTGGCGCTCACTGGTGTGGGCATGGCGGCTTTGATGCACTGCGCATTGGAAGTGCATTCAGATTTTTAGCAAGGGCTTTCCCTGCCTAGCCAGACCTCAGCGCAGATTGGTGGGATGCTGCAACGCACCCAGATCTTTAAACACCTCGCCGTTACCGAAATCCTGTTGATAGGGCGGGAATTGAATGTTGGTATCCCGTAACTGCTTCAAGGTCTGTGCAAGGCCAAGATTGCCATATTCGCGGGTACGGTGGACTCGATCCAAATCCAGAATCTCGGTCAAGATTGTTTCCTGATGCCCGGCCTGCTGCAAAATCCGGCCATCGGGGTCAGCAATCATGGAACGACCACCCCCCCAAGGGCCAATGCCATTGATGTCCACAAAATAACACTGGTTCATGATGCTGTTGGCTTGGCTCAACACAACTTCCAGTTCGCGGTCAGAGGTCGGAGTCATGGTGGGGTGCAAAATGACCTCCGCCCCCATCCAAACCAGCGTGCGAATCATTTCAGGGAACCACATATCGTAACAAATAGAGAGGCCAAAACGTCCGATGTCGGGGACATCAAATACGCAAAATTCCCGCCCTGCCGTCACTTCCGATTCAAGCGGCAGCCAAGGAAAAATCTTGCGATATTTGGCGGCAATATCTCCATCCGGTGAAATTGCCAGCGAGGTGTTATAGATGGCGTCGCCATCACGCTCGTACATTGAGCCGGGGATTAACCAGCGTTTTTCACGGCGGGCAATCGCGCAAAGCTGGTCGGAAAATGGGCCGGGGATGGGCTGCAATAAATTTTGCCACTGCTGACGATCCGGTATCGCGTCAAACTGCACAAGGCCCGAGACAGCCAGTTCATGAAACACGACCATTTGAACGAATGGAAAGCTGCGGGCAATCCGCGTGGTGACTTGCCCCATTTTTTGGATGGTCGCCTCTGCGTCCCACGGAATAACACTCATTTGTACACCAGCGATTCCAAATAAACGAGCCATATGGATTCCCTCAACTCTGATGATTCTGATTGATCCTTAAACAAAATGGCAGGCCACTTGATGACCGGGTTCAATTTCACGTAACGGCGGTTCGTCATGCCGGCAAACATCTTGCGCCAGTGGGCAGCGGGTATGAAAACGGCATCCCAGAGGGGGATTCAACGGGCTAGGCAGATTTCCGGCGAGGGGGATTATTGCCTGTTTTTCGCGGCTCAGTTTGGGAACAGCGGCCAATAATGCTTGGGTATAGGGGTGGCGCGGCTGGCTAAAGATGCTCGCTGTCGGGCCGAGTTCCACCAGCTTACCTAGATACATAATCCCGATGCGGTGGCTGAGATATTCCAGAATGCCGAGGTCATGCGAGATGAACAAATAGGTTAGCAGATGACGCTGACGCAGTTCTTCCAGCAGATTGATAATCTGGGCTTGTACCGACACATCCAGCGCGGAGGTCGGCTCATCCAACACCAGCAAATCAGGTTCGACGCTTAAGGCCCGTGCAATCGCTACACGCTGACATTGCCCCCCTGAAAGCTCATGCGGAAATCGGTCAAGATGCTGTAGGCCTAAGCCGACCTGTTCCAGCAAACTGGCGATGCGTTCCTTGCGTAGAAAATCTGGCATCTTTTGGGCACGCAGAGGCTCATCCAAAATGCCCCGCACCCGCATCCGGGGGTCAAGCGAGGCCAATGGATTTTGGAAAACGATCTGCATTTGGAAACGAATTGGACGTAGTTGCCGATTGTTGAGTGTCCCGATATTCTCCCCATTAAACAATACCTGTCCGCTGGTAGGTCGCACCAATTGCAGAATACAGCGCCCCAGTGTCGTTTTGCCGCAGCCAGATTCACCTGCCAGCCCCAGGACCTCGGTGCGCTGAATATCAAGCGATACGTCATCCAGCGCATGGACAACCGGGTGTTCGCCCTTAAGCCAACTACCTTTGACCGGAAAATGTTTGACCAAACGCTGCACTTGCACCAGCGGCGAATTATTGTTGGTCATGGGCGGCGCTCCTCGCGTGGAATGGCGTCAAATCAGCCGACGGCTCGACCAAAAAACAGGCAGTTTGGTCGCTGTTTAGACCTTGATATAACGGGGGTGTTTCAACGTGGCAGCGGTCAATGACAAATTTGCAGCGCGGGGCAAAGGCACATCCCCGTATCGCCCCCGGATTGGCCGGCACAGTCCCCGCCATCGCCACCAATGGCTGTTTGATCTGGGTGACTTGGGGAATCGCCGCCATCAATCCTTGTGTATAGGGGTGCTGTGGGTTTTCGATGACGTTACCTGTTTCGCCAATTTCGACCACCCGCCCGGCATAAAACACGGCAAGGCGGTCACATAATTGGGCGATTACGCCGATGTCATGGGTAATCAAAATCACGGTAATGCCCAAACGATCGCGTAAATCGCGTAGCAGATAGAGGATTTGGGCCTGAATGGTGACATCCAGTGCCGTTGTCGGCTCATCGGCAATCAGCAGATCGGGCTGACAGGCCAGCGCCATCGCAATCATCACGCGCTGCTGCATTCCGCCAGAGAGTTGGTGGGGATAAGCATCAAAGATACGTTGGGCGTCGGGGAGTCCCACCGACTGAAATACCTCCATCACCCTAGCCCGTGCCGCTGATTTACTCAGCTTTTGGTGGCGCTGCAAGACCCGCACAATCTGCTTGCCAACAGTGAAAACGGGGTTGAGCGACGAACCGGGGTCTTGAAAAATCATGGTGATTTGTTTACCGCGAATATGCGCCAATTCGCGCTTGTTTTTCCGCACAAGATTGTCGCCCCGCAGCAGGATTTCGCCGTCCGTGATATGGCCGGGACGCGGCACAAGTCCCAAAATTGAGAGGCCCGTTACCGATTTTCCACAGCCTGTCTCCCCAACGATGCCAAAAATCTCACCCGCACGAATATCCAACGAGATGCCGCTAAGAGCCTGTAGATAACCCCGCCGGGTTTTGAAACCAACTTTTAGATTCCTGATTTGTAATAAGGTCTCGTTCACCATGATGGCCCTCGTTAGCGGTATTGGCGCGGGTCAAACACATCGCGCAGCGTGTCACCCAGCAGATTAAAGGCCAGTACGGTGATAAAAATGGCGAGGCCGGGTGCGGAACTATACCACCACAGTGTTTCGATATGTTGGCGACCTTCTTTGACCATTAATCCCCAATCGGCGCTCGGTGGGCGTGACCCCAACCCCAAAAAGGCCAGCGAAGTCGTGGCAAGAATCACCGTGCCAATATCAATTGTGGCTTGTACCAGCACAGGGGTCAGCGAATTTGGCAAAATGTGACGCAGGATAATCACCCAATCGGGTAGGGCGATTGAACGGGCCGCCTCGACAAAATAGGCTTCACGTAGCGTCAAGGTGACACTGCGAACCAACCGCGTGTACCACGGCCACCACGATACAACCAATGCGATGACCGCGTGTAACAGACTTGGCCCCAAGAAGGCCACAATTGCCATCGCCAGAAGCAAAGAGGGGAATGCGAGGAACAGGTCGGTGATACGCATGATGATTTCGTCCACCCATCGCCCATAATAGCCCGCCACCGCCCCCAGTGGAACCCCAATCAACACCGCGCAGGTTACGACGATCAGCGAGGCAAGCAGCGCCGGACGTGTACCATAAATCACCCGGCTGAAGATGTCGCGCCCTAGATCATCCGTGCCAAGCCGATATTTACTGGATGGCTCTAGTCGGCGATCCACAATATCCATGCGCCCATTGCCCACATCTACCTGATTGCTGTGCCCCTCGCCGTGTTCAGGATAAGGGGCAATCAAGGGTGCAGCGATTGCCAGTACCACCAGCAGCACAATAACAGCCAAACTGACCATTGCCAGAAAATCGCGGCGGATGATATGCACAATATCCCTAGCCCGTCGCCATTTTTCAACTGGCGGGGGCGGATTGTTGCCATTGAGTTTTTGCTCAAGGGCTTCGGCGCGTTTCCCTAAGAATAGACGTTGAATAGACATGCGTTTCCTCGCGTTATTTCAGGCGGATGCGCGGGTCTAGCCACGCCTGTGCCAAATCCACGACTAGGTTGATGATGACATACCCGCCTGCACCAAACAGGGTCATCCCCATAATCGCCGGGTAATCTAAATTTAGGAAGGCGGTTGTGGTAAAGGTCCCTAAGCCGCCCCAATTGAAAATGTATTCGACATAAAATGCCCCGGTTAACAAATAGGCCAGTGTCAAACCGATGACCGTCAGTGTCGGAACAATCGCGTTCCGCAGGGCATAGTTGTAAAGAATAAATCGCTCCGAGATGCCATAGGCGCGGGCGGTGCGAATGTAATTTTGTTCCATGACTTCCAGCATCGTGGCGCGGGTCATACGGGCGACTAAGCCAATCGGGTAGGCCGCCAATGTCAGTGCTGGCAGCACCAGATGGCCCGCCACGTCCTTGAAAGCAACCCAGTTGCCCGTGACGGCGGTATCAAAGAGATAAAATCCGGTAAGCTCGTCAATGGGGTGCGTAAAGCGCAGGGTTCCATCAAAGCGGCGCGTCAAGAAAAATAGGCCTAGTTCATGAAATAGGAGCAGTTGCAGCAGCAGGCCAAGATAAAAAGCAGGCATGGATACGCCGACGAGTGAAATGATCCGAACCACCACGTCGGGTAATTTGCCATGTAGCTGTGCCGACAAAACCCCCAGCGGCGTGCCAACGATAACCGCGAGGAGCATTGCGACCATCACCAATTCCATTGTGGCAGGTAGACGCGAGGTAATTTCGTCCAGCACAGGCTGTTTGCTAGAAATCGAATCACCCCAATCGCCGCGCACTACATCCCCTACATAGTCCAAATATTGAGCAGGCAGGGGTTTATCCAGACCCAATTGTTTATTGACGCGCTCGATTTCGGCAGGGCGGGCGCGTGGGCCAAGATATAGCGACGCCGGATTGGAGGGGATGACCCGTGTCAGCACAAACACGATCAGCGTTAAGCCGATTAGTACACCCACCGAGAGCAATAGGCGCCGGACAATATATTCAAATTTCTCAATCATAAGGTTTTTGCAATCATCAAAAATATAGTTGGAGGGAGGGCTATCTTACACCCTCCCCCCTATGAATCGTTTTATTCAGCTAGATGAATCGGATAGAAGAACGTCGCAAAGGCGTAGTTCGGATTATATTCAAATCCTTCCAGATAGGTCGGGACGGCATACCAGTTACCGACATCCATCAGATACAAGGCCGGGGCGTCATCCACCAGCATTTGCATGGCCTGAGTGTAGAGTACCTGCGCGGCGTCCCGATCCGTACCCGCCAAGACGTTGGCCTCGTCAATCAGTGCGTCATAATCAGGATTGTTGTAGTAGCTGAGATTGAAGAAGGGCGCGTCGCTGCTGCGGAACAATGACCACAGATTATCCGAGCCCGCGTCGCTATAAGTCGGCCAATACAGCACGAGGAAAATATCCTGTGCTTGGGTGGGGTCGGCTTTGGCTTCTTCCCACTGCTGATTAAACAGCATCGGTTCAATATTCACCGTGATTCCGATTTCAGCAAGTGCGTCGGCGATGATTGGGGCAAAGGCTTCCTCAATGGTGTTTTCAGCGGCATAGGTCAGGCGCAGTTCAAAACCGCCGCCCTCAAACCCGGCTTGGGCCAAGAGATCGCGTGCCATATCGAGATTCTGCGTATATTGGGGCACGTCTTCCGAATAGGGATAAACGCCGGTTGGGACTGGGCCGCGTGATTGGGTGCCGAGGCCTTCAGCGCCAACTTCGATAATTTGGTCATAGGGAATGGCGTAGGAGATGGCTTGGCGCACCAGTTTGTTATCCAGCGGTGGGCGCGTGGTGTTTAGGAAACCAACATAGTTGAAGAAAGTCGAATTGACTTCGACAGCATAATCCGGATTGCTTGCAAAACTGTCGTAGCTGGCTGGGGGCAGACGCAGTGCCAAATCCACTTCCCCGCCTTCCAAAAGCTGCTGCTGGGTAACGGCATCGGGTACGATATTGATCAGCACGTTTTCAAACTGACCATCTTGCCAACCGCCCCAGTAGTTCTCAAAACGTCCCAATACCACTTCGACATCTGCGGTATAGTCTGAAAGCATATATGGGCCAGTGCCAGCATCCACACCCTGTTCAAAATAGGTCTCGTCGGCTTCTACGGCGTCGAGCGCTTTGGGACTGATAATCCATGCGCCATAGAGCGAGGAGGCGATTAGGTCTAGCGGGGCGGGGTAGGTGAGATTAAAGACAACCGTGAGGTCGTCGGGTGCGTCAATCGAGGCGAGGGGTAGCCAGATAAAGGATGCACCACCAACGGCCTGTGTACGTTCGATTGAGCGTTTGACGGCTGTTGAGGTCAGGGCTTCTCCGTCATGGAAGGTGACACCTTCACGCAGATGGAATGTCCATGTCAACCCGTCCTCACTTTTTTCCCAACTGGTGGCGAGGGCCGGGGTGAATGGTTCGGCGGCTCCCGGAGCATTAATCCAAAGTAGCGGTTCATAGATATTCGCCATGTAGAGAGCTTCGGTCGAGAACGACAAATTGGGGTCCCATGTGGTGACGCTGGCGGTGGAGGCGACACGCAGCACGGTTGTATCTTGAGCCTGTGCGCCGACCGGAATAATCAGCACCGTTAAGACAAGAACCAAGATTAATAGTTTTCGTAGGGTCATAGTCAAAACCTTCCTAAATTTATTCATTTTGAGTATGGGCAGATTATAACGGGCAGAGTTTGCAAAATTCTGGCAAAATACTTGCAAATGGATAGGGATCAATATCAAAAATGAGCACACCCCTTCTTCTGCAAACAAAATTTCTGATTCCGCGACTTGTACCAAGTCATTTACCGCGCCCTCACTTGGTTGACCTGATTCGCAGCAACTGTGAGCAGCGGATTATTCTGCTGACGGCGCCGGCTGGATATGGCAAAACGACCCTCATGGTCGAGGCGGTGGCTTCGTTGGGACACGCGGTGGTATGGTATCAACTGGATGGAGGCGACAACGATCCAGCAACCTTTATCGCCTATCTGGTGGAGGGACTGTGTCGCATACGTCAGGGCAGCGCGGAAAAAACCCGCCGCCTATTGAGTAGCCCAAACCCGCCGCCTTCCTCACAGATGCTTGTGTTTCTGCTGAATGAATTGTTGGAGGATCTGTCGTTTCATTGGACATTGGTATTGGATGACTATCATTTTGTGAGCAATCCGGTTGTTCATGAATTGGCCGCCGATTTCTTGGAACGCCGCCCTCCCAACATGAGTATCATTCTTTCGACCCGTACTACACCGCCATTGCCGCTTTCACGCTGGCGTGCCCGGGGGCAATTGGCCGAATTGCGCCTTGAGCATCTTCGCTTTAGCCATGAAGAATCCGAGACGTGGCTGAATCAGGTGCTGCCGCAACTGCCGCACGCTCTCGCCGAAACGCTTTCGGTCAAATCGGAGGGATGGGGAGCGGGCCTGCAATTGGCGGCGACGCTGGTAGCCGAAAAACCTCTGCGAGAAGCGGAGGGATTGATTAACAACCTGTCGGGGGCACATCCTTATATTTTCCATTATCTGATGGATGAAGTGTTTGACCACGAACCGCCTGCGCTGCAAGAGTTCTTGCTCCATTCTGCTATTCTGACCCAAATGGATGCCAGTTTATGCGAGTCGGCTTTAGGAATCACCAGTGCCCAAACACATCTGGAAACCTTACAGCGTGAAAACCTGTTCCTGATTGCGCTGGACGATCAGCAGCGGTGGTATCGCTATCACCATCTATTTCAGGAGTTCTTGCAGGACAAACTGGCTCGCCAATCACCCCAGACGCTCTATCGGCTATGCCACCAGACAGGTGAGTATTTTCTTACAGCTGCCGACTATGAAATGGCCGCGCACTATTTTTTGCGGGCGGGTGAACAATCCAAGGCTGCACAGGCGATTTTGCGGTTCGCGCCGAAATATTTAGAATCGGGCCGTGCTGATATTTTAAGCCACTATCTGAGCCAACTAGCGCCAGCAGAATTGCAGCGCCAGCCTGAACTTGCGCTGTATCTGGGCCAAAGCCTACGTCAGCGTGGCTTGCTGGGCGAGGCGGTTGTCCATCTCAAACAGGCATACCAGAGTGCGAGTACACTAGATGCTGTGAATGTCGCCACACTTGCTATGACTGAACTCGCCAGCCTTGCCCGGTCGCGCGGGGACTATATGGAGGCTCAACAAAGGGCAGCCCAAGCGGTCGAACGTAGCCAATCGGCCAGCCCGGCGGCCCGTGCTTTCGCGTTGATGGAGCAGGCCAAGTGTGAAGGCTTTTTGAATGGCATGGAACAGGGCTATGCGATCGCTCTGCACGCGATTGAAGCCATGAGGCACGCTCAGGATTCCGTTGAACCATCCCAACAAGCCCAGTTACTACAGTCGCTAGGGCAAATTTGCTGGTGGCATGGCAACGTCAGTGAGGCGATTTTGCATGGCGAGGAGGCACTACGCCGTTTGCCGGAACTTGAGACGCCACTTGCCGCCGATTTGATGCTACTGCTTGCCACACTTTATCTCTACCGTCATGAATATGATGAGGCGCTTAAGTTTGGTCAGCGTGCCCTCGATATTTGTCAGCGTTTGCACGCACAGGAACTGCTGTCGAATGCCCTGACGGTACTAGGTAACGTGCTGACGCGGGTGGGGCAGCTTGGACAGGCGGAAAGCTGTCTGCGTCAAGCCATTGACCTCGCGTCCCGTTTGCAGGCTGCCAGCTATACTCAAGTGATGGCAGGTAGCTATCTGGCCTATAACCTTGTGGCACAGGGACGCATTGATGAAGCGCAGCAGATTGCCGAAACTGTGTTGTGGCCCCACGAAAATCGGGCTATGGTGTATGAAATTTATGTGTGCCGCAGTGTTCTGGCCGATATTCACCTAGAGAAACGCGAAATCACCCGCGCCAAGCAGATTTTCGAAGCCCTTATTGAAATCGGCGAAGCACGGCAATATCGCATCCCGCTGGCGATGGCTAATTTTGGCTTAGCCTATATCCTGCTTTCGGAAAATGACCAATCGCGCGGCCTAGAACTGGCCCAAAAATCCCTGTACCTGCTTGAATCATCGCGTCTGTGGGAATTGTACGTTGACCAAAAACAGCGGGCGGTTGTCGTTTGCCAAGCCTTGGAGCAAATCATCCCGGACAATCCTTTTTTGCGACAAGTGTTACAGGTGCTGCGTTCCAAAGTCCCCGATATTACCGTAATTCCCACCGGACAGCATCCCATCCGGGTGCAAACCTTCGGATCATTCCGAGTTTTTCACAACGAGGCTGAGATTCAACCGAAAATGTGGGGATCGGCAAAGGCACGTGACCTATTGGCTTATTTCGTCACATTTCGGCATGAACATATCCCACTTGATAAAGCTCTCGACGCACTATGGCCTTCCGATGCACGACAAAGTAAGACCGCCTTTCATACGGCGCTCTACCGTCTGCGCCAAGCTCTCAATGTGGGCGAATCTGCTACGCGGCTCATAATGGTCGAAATGGGTGATTATCGCTTGGATTTGTCGCGTTTTGAAATTGATGTCGAGTTGTTTGACCAGCATATCAAAAAGGCCCAAGAGTCGGATGGCAAAGAGGCCATCAAAAATTATCAGGCCGCACTTGACCTATACAACGGTGAATATCTGAACAATCTCTACTATGACTGGCTATTGATTGAGCGGCAGCGCCTAAGTGAAAGCCACTTGCAGGCTATGTATCGGCTGGGCAGGCTATATACCCAATGTGGCGACTTGGATCAGGCTGTGGTTCTTCACCGCCGTGTGGTTCAGCTTAGTCCATTATGGGAAGAGGCACACTGCGAAGTCATGCGTATCCTGCACCAGTTAGGCGATCGACAGGGCGTGATCAAACAATATGAGACCCTCAGCGAATTACTTCGACAGGAAATTGAAGCCAGTCCCCTCCTTTCGACCCAAAACCTATTTAGGCAACTGACTCAATCCTCTCCGCCATAGCTCAATGTCGCAAAGTGCCATGATTTAGCCACCATCAGACTAAGGCTCAAGCACTATAATCTAGAGAGTGGTTTGCCATTTATGAATTTTTCGTAAAGACCCCCGACGAGTAAGCCAGTTGGAGTGGGAGTCGAACTTGGTCAGCAGTTGGCGTGCCCTCTGATGACGTTCATAATGCCTCATGCTCAATCACTCAGAGTTTGAGTATGAGGCATTCACTTTGATTCCAATATATCCCCGCGACCTTGTTGATGATTTTTGACAACACATGCCACTGTTACAATGTCGGGAATTATGTATCATAGGCAGTAGATATTACCCGATTGGGCTGTAGTGCTTGGTAGAGTGATTATGTCAGACAACCAAAATGGTCGAGCGATTACCCAAGATGACGTGGCCCAGCACGCCGGGGTTTCGCGTTCCATTGTTTCGTATGTCATCAATAACGGCCCGCGTAAAGTCTCGGAAGAAACACGTAATCGGGTGCTTGCCGCCATCAAAGAGCTTGGCTATCGGCCCAATAAACACGCGCGGATGCTCTCCAGTGTAGACAACACCATCGCCGAAAAATATTTGGGGATCATCCTAGCTGGTAACTATATGTTTAAGCGGCCCTATTATGGCGCGATTCTTGCCAGTATTCATGAACATGCCCATGAACACGATTGCCATATCCGGTTTATCCGCGTGTTTGACGATTTCAGCAATCCCGCTTTGTTTAATGAGCTAATTCACCCCAATGAGATCAGCGGCCTCATCCTTTTGGGCCTCGATCAAGTGTTGGATACGATTGAAGACGAAACCCTGATTGATGAGATTGTCCAGCGGGTAGATCGTGCGGTATGTGTGGAGTGGGAATGGCCCGGCGTCCCCTCGATTCAATTTGACCGCCAATTTGCCTCATTTCAAGCAACCCAGCACCTAATTACACTAGGCCGCCAACAGATTGCCTATATTGGCCCGGAAGACAAGCGGGTGCAGGGGTATCGCCAAGCCCTCTGGGAAAACAAGCTACCAATTGATGATCGCCTAATGCTCCCCGCTGTCAATGCCTCCTCTGGGTTTGAATCCTGTGAGCAATTGTTGAAATTAGGAATTTCGGTTGATGCCATTTGCTCCGGCACGGATGAAGTGTCTATCGGCATCCTGAATTGCTTGCATCGGCATGGCGTCGCGGTGCCAAAAGATATTGCCCTTGCCAGTATTGACAACCTCGACATCGCTGCCTATACCGTCCCCGCCCTCACCACTGTTGAAGTCCCCAAACGCGAAATCGGCTATCACGCGGTTGATATTTTGACCTCCGATAAGGCGGGCTATGATGACGCCGGTTATGCCATTACAGTCCCCACTCGTTTGATTATCCGCGAATCCAGCGTAACGCCCTAACTTCTTTTCTCATATCAAAACCCTTCGTGAAACCTGCACTTTTTAAGTGGAGTTGACAATTTGTTGCATTCCATGTTACCATCAACATGAGTTGTCAACGCGCGTTGATTAATGATTATTTTTTATGTTTTTTGTTGAAAGTGTGCGGTTTGATGTACCTCGGAGCTGATCTTTCTTTCGTCAATGAAATAGATGATGTTGGCGGGGTCTACTATCACCAGCAGCAAGCCCGTGATGCCTTTGAGCTACTACACGATTTCGGGGCCAATATCGTGCGTGTGCGTCTGTGGCACACCCCCACCGTAACCAGCTACAGCACTTTGATGGATGTCAAGCGAACCATCACCCGCGCCAAAGCACTTGGCATGGCGGTGCTACTCGATTTTCATTATTCCGACCATTGGGCCGACCCCGCCAAACAAATCATCCCGGCGGCATGGGCACACCTCAGCGATTTGTCGGCGCTCGAAAATGCTCTCTATGATTACACCCATCATGTTTTGCTCGAGCTAACCGCTGAGGGTCTGGCCCCGGAATTTGTGCAGGTCGGTAATGAAATCAACACCGAGATGCTGCTGGATGCCCCGCCTACCGATGAACCTATCCGCTGGCCCAGAAATGTTCAACTCATCAACGCAGGTATCGAGGCGGTACGCGATGCAGCACCCCAAGCACGGGTGATTTTGCATATCGCCCAACCGGAAAATATCGTCTGGTGGTTTGATGCAGCCATCGCAGCCGGAGTAGAGGACTTTGACATCATCGGCCTGTCATATTACCCCAAATGGAGTGTGTGCGGGATTGATGAGGCGGCCCAAATCATCGGTACGGCCCGCGCACGCTATCACAAAGACGTGATGCTAGTGGAGGTTGCCTATCCTTGGACTTTAGCCCCCGGCAGCGTAACCGACCATCTTTTGGGGGAGGATGCGCTTTTGCCCCAATATCCCGCCACCCCGCAGGGTCAGCGCCAATTCTTGACGGATTTGACACAGGCCACGCTCAATCACGGTGGCATGGGCGTCATCTATTGGGAACCCGCTTGGATTTCCACCCCCTCCAAACCGTCGCATTGGGAAAACGCCACATTTTTTGACTATGAAGGCCGAGTTCATGAGGGTATTCAATTCCTAACACACCGCTATCAGCAGCGGACGTTGGAGTAAGTCGAAACTTTTTTTATTTAGAAAGGACATTCCTATGAAGCGTTTCGTTTTTCTAGTGGTTCTCATTGTGTTGGCAGTAAATCTGCCTCTTTCCGCTGCCCCCAAAGTGGTGGCTCAAACCCCGACCCTGACGATTTGGACAGATGACCAGCGCCTGCCGGTTCTCACCGAACTCTCGAAAGCATTCACCGAAGAATACGGGGTGGAAGTGGTGGTTGAGCCGCAAGGCACGGAAAACACCATGAACACCATGACGCAGGGTGCTGCCACTGGCGAAGGCCCGGATATTTTCACTATTCCGCATGACAATATGGGACGCTTGGTGGATACAGGTGTGGTCGCGCCAATTGATCTCGGTGACAAGGCCGAATTGTTCCTGCCGAGTGCGCTGGAAGCCTTCACCTATAATGGTGAACTCTACGGTGTACCATTCGCAGTAGAAAATGTCGCTCTGTTCCGCAATGTTGACCTCGTGCCAGAAGCCCCCGCGACATGGGCTGAGGCCGCCGAAATTGGCCGTCAATTGGTAGATGAGGGCACGGTTGAATATGCGTTTGCCTTCCCCGACCTCGGCTACAACTACTATCCCGTCTATACCGCGTTTAGTGGCTACATTTTTGGCCGAGGTGAAGATGGCAACTATACGGCGGACGATCTCGGTATGGACAGCGAAGGCATGATTGCTGGCGCGGATTGGGCCAACACCCTGATTCGTGATGGCTATGCCTCCGAAAATCTGGACTGGGAAGCCGCACACGTGCTGTTTGAAAGTGGACAGGCTCCCTTCATCATCACTGGCCCTTGGGCGGTAGATCGCTTCAAGACCAATGAAGTGCCATATGCCATTAGTGCCTTCCCCGCCGCTGCTGAAGACGGTGAACCCGGTGCTCCATTCATCGGCGTGCAGGGCTTTATGGTCAATGCGGGCAGCGAAAATCTGCTGCTGGCCCAAACGTTCCTCACCGAATTCATCGCCACTGATGAAGCTATGCAGTATATTTTCGATAACGATCCCCGCCCATCCGCTTGGGTCGCCACTTTCGAAGCCACCGACGACCCCGATATGCGCGGCTTTTCTGAGGCCGGGGCAAATGGTCAGGCCATGCCTGCTATCCCCGCGATGGGCTTTGTATGGGATGCGTGGGAAAGCGCTGGCCTGCTGATTACACAGGGCGAATTGACCCCCGGTGAGGCTCTTACCCAAGCGGCTGAACAAATTCGCACCCAAATCACCGAATCTGAATAATGAGATAACTTGCAGGCATTCCTTTTCATGCTTTAGGAGTGCCTGCCCTCCTTCGATTTATTGATTTCAATGGTTTCTTCTATGAACATAAAAAACGCTTTTCCTGTGACCCCTTCAACCATCCTCCGCTTAGCATTGGTGGGTGTGTTTGATATAGCGGTACTGTCGCTCATCCGCCAATTATTGGATGACGGCAACTACCCACTTTCCGCCATTCTCGGTGTGGTGATCGTCATTATTACGCTCTGTTATTCGCTGGAAAAATTGCGGTACTACCGCTGGTTGGGTGTTAGCATCGCGGCGGCAACTCTGTTTGTGCTGTACCCGATTCTCTATACCATTTATCTTTCGACCACCAATGCGGGCTATGGGCATATCCTCACTAAGCATGAGGCGGTGGAATTTCTGGAGCGCCAGCAGTACGTTCCCGAATCCGGTCAGCAGTATACATGGACAGCCTATCGCTCCCTTGAAACCAGCGATGATTATCTGCTTTGGTTGCAGGCCGAAGACGACACTACCTATCTGACCGGAATTGGCACAGCAACTAAACCTGCCAGTATCGGGGCGGATGGGGTAGGGGCTGCCGACGACAAAGGCATCCCGCTGACCATTCAGGGCTATCAGCGTCTCGAAAAACGCGATACCGTTGCCATAATTGACCAACTAGGCGAGATTGCATTTGGTGTTGCTCCCGATATTATACGCATTACTGGCCTGAGCGCCGCTGCGACCACTCAGCAACGTTATCGCTACGATTCGGATAGTGATACGCTCACCGATGCGGAGACGGGTCTTGTTTATCATCCCGTCGAAGGCGTGTTTGAGACTGATGATGGTCAAGAACTGCCCCCCGGTTTTAGGGTCGGGGTCGGGTTGCATAATTTCGAACGCTTCTTTGCCAGTTCGGCGCTGCGTGGGCCATTGGTTCGCATTATCTCATGGAACTTTGCCTATGCCATCTTGAGCGTGTTTTTCGGTTTTGCACTTGGCCTTTTTATCGCGGTGCTGTTCGATACCCTTCCCGGCAAAGAAATTATCCGTGCCCTGCTCATTATCCCCTATCCCATTCCGGCGCTGGTGTCCATTCTCATCTGGCGTAATCTGTTGAATCCGGATTTTGGGGCGCTGGTCAGTCTGCAAGAATCCATATTTGGCACAGCCCCCAACTGGCTTACCGACCCCATGTGGACACGCATCGCCATCATTATTATCAATATGTGGCTGTCTTACCCCTATTTCTACATTGTCTCCAGCGGGGCATTACAGGCCATTCCCACCGATATGCTAGACGCGGCGGCGGTAGATGGGGCCAACGCATGGCAGCGCTTCGTAAAAATTATTCTGCCGCTGCTGTTGAAAATTGTCAGCCCGCTTTTGGTGGCCTCCTTTGCCTTTAATTTTAACAACTTCAATCTGATTTATATCTTCAATCAGGGCAATCCACCCATCGCGGGGTCGCCCATTCCAGCGGGCCACACCGATATTTTGATCTCATTTGTCTATCGTCTAGCCTTCAATTCGGCCATCAGCGATTACGGCTTAGGGGCCAGCATCTCGATTGTGCTGTTCCTATTTGTCGCGGCGATCACATGGGGTCAATTCCGCTATACGCGGGTTATGGAGGATCAAAACGCATGACCGACATCCAGACACATTCCACCCAATTGGCCTCAACTGATTTTCAGCAACCCAAGTTTTCGCTGAATTATCAACAACGCCGCTGGTTGGGGTACATCATTCGATATATCATCGCGGCCATTCTGATTGTGTTTGCCTTTGTACCCGTCGTGTGGGTCGTATCGGCTTCGTTTAATCCATCCGGTTCGCTGGTCTCGGTTGAGGTCATCCCCAAGAACCCCGGCCTCGGCAACTATTGCGGCTTATTCGAAAACGACTACTATCCCTTTGTGAAATGGATCAGAAATTCCTTTATCGTGGCGACGGCCTCAACCCTTCTCAGTGTCACCAGCACCGCCGTTTCCGCCTATGGCCTCTCACGTTTTCGTTTTTATGGGCGCAAAGTTTTGATGCGGGCAATTCTCGTCATTAGCATTTTCCCGGCGGCCCTCTCGATTATTGCGCTGTATACGACCTTTCAGCAGGTCGGCAACCATGTCGGCATTTTGGGTCTTAATTCGCACGTCTCGCTGATTTTGATTTATTCGTCCGGCGCACTCAGCATCAACGTCTTTTTGGTGAAGGGCTATCTGGACTCAATTCCACTCGAAATTGAAGAATCGGCGCTGGTAGATGGGGCGACCCATGCCCAAATATTCCGCATGATTACCCTGCCCCTCGCCAAACCCATCCTCATCACCATTTCGGTGCTAACCTTTATGGCGATTTATGGCGATTTCGTGCTGCCGCGTGTGCTGTTGCAGAGCTCCGATAAGTTCACGGTGATGGTCGGCCTCTATTTGTTCCAATCGGCAGACTATGCCCAAAATTGGGGCGTTTTTACGGCGGGTGCGGTCATCGCGGCCCTGCCCATTCTGGTTATTTATATGCTGCTCCAACGGTATATCATTGGCGGTTTGACCGCTGGTGCAGTCAAACTCTAAGTCAGGCGACTCATGAAACTTTTTGAAAAACTGTGGCACGGGGCGGATTATAACTATGAGCAATGGCTAGATAGCCCCGAAATTCTGGCGGAAGATTTCCGGCTGATGCGCTTGACGCATTCCAATGTCATGAGCGTCGGCATCTTTGCGTGGTCAATGCTCGAACCCACCGAAGGCCACTATACCTTCGATTGGCTAGATCAATTGATGGACAGCCTTGCCGAAAACGGCCTCAGCGCGATTTTAGCCACCCCCAGTGCTGCCCCACCCGCGTGGTTATCCCAGCAATATCCCGAAACCCGCCGTGTTAATGAACAGGGGACTCGTGAGCCACACCGCCGCCGCCAAAATTTTTGTTATACCGCACCCGTCTATCGTGAAAAAATCGTCGCGCTCAACACTCGCCTTGCCGAACGGTATCAACATCATCCGGCCCTTGTATTGTGGCATGTCTCCAATGAATACGGGGCGACCCCCTGCCACTGCGCGTTGTGTTATCACGCCTTTCAGACATGGCTGCAACAGCGCTATGGCGACCTTGACACCCTCAATCGGGCATGGTGGTCAACCTTTTGGAGTCACCGCTATACCGATTGGTCGCAAATCGAACCCGTTGACCCCTCCATGCACGGTCTAATGCTGGATTGGCAGCGGTTTATCAGTGACCAAGCCCTTGATTTTTACCTAACCGAATCCGCCCCCCTGCGGCAAATTACGCCGACCATTCCGGTGACGACCAATTTTATGCAGCCGGATGTTGGCCTCAATTATTGGGACTTTGCCAAGTATGTGGATGTGGCGTGTTGGGACAGCTATCCGCGCTGGCATCAAACCGATGATCTACAAACCGCCATGCAGACCGCCTTTTTTCATGACCTGCATCGCGCCTATAAACAGGGTCAGCCCTTTTTGTTGATGGAATCCACGCCGAGTGTCACCAATTGGCAGGGCATTAGTCGGCTGAAAAAACCGGGGATGCACAAATTGTCCTCCCTGCACGCCGTCGCACATGGGTCGAACAGCGTCCAATATTTCCAATGGCGGCAGAGTCGGGGTGGGGAGGAAAAATTTCACGGCGCGGTGGTCAGCCATCTCGCCTCAACCACTACGCGCGTTTTTCAGGATGTGCAGACCGTCGGTAGTATTCTGGAAAAATTGACCCCCCTCACCGCAACGACAGTCCATGCCTCGGTCGCGCTTATTTATGACTTTGAAAACGAATGGGCCTTAAACCATGCTCAACTTCCGCGCAGCCTCGCCAAAAATTATCGTGACACCTGCCAGCAGCACTATCGCCCATTCTGGCAGCAGGGTATCGCGGTGGACATCATCAATTCAGCGGCGGATATCAGCGGCTATCAGTTAGTGATCGCTCCAATGCTCTACCTGGTTACCCCCGGTTTGGCGGAGCGCATTGAAAGTTATGTCGCGGCGGGGGGGACATTCGTGACTACCTATTTATCGGGTATGGTCAACGAATCCGATCTGGTTTTTCTTAACGGCTACCCACCCGCCCTGCGCCGCACCTTGGGGCTGTACTCCGAAGAATTGGATACCCTTGCCGATCAGCAGTTAGGGCAGTTCACCGTCTCCCCGAACAACGCACTAAATCTGAGTGGGGGTTATGAATTTCATCACTATGCCGAGTTAGTCCATCCCGAAACGGCCCAAGTTTTGGCGGCCTACCATTCAGAGTTCTATGCGGGTTATCCCGTGTTAACCGCCAATACCTATGGCAGCGGTCAAGCCTACTATATTGCGGCCCGTACCGAAAATCGCTTCCTGACCGACTTTTACATCCGCCTCGCAGAGTGCAAAGGTATCCGTAACCCGCTGAATATCGCGCTTCCGGCTGGTCTTTCGCTGCAAGTGCGCTCGGATGAATCCCAACGATTCGCCTTTTTGATGAATTTCACCGACCACACCATCCCAGTCGAAATTGGCGATGGCTGGCAAGATGCGGTGACGGGTCTACAATCGGCATCTTTAATGACCATTCCGCCATATGATGTGGTGATTGTAGGGCAGACAGTATGAAAAAACTACGACTTGGCCTTATTCTAATGGCCCTCTTGTTGGCGAATTGGACACCGCGACAAGGCTTGGCGGTCACCAATCCGCCGACCTATTATCTCGGCGTGGATTTATCCTATCTCAACGAATTGGAGGATTGCGGCGCGACCTATCAAGTGGCAGGCGACCCCCGCGACCCCTATCAAATATTCTATGATTACGGCGCTAATTTGGTGCGGATTCGGCTGTGGCACACCCCCACATGGACGGATTACAGCAATTTTGATGACGTGGTGCGCTCGCTGCAACGGGCCAATGCACTCGGCATGGATGTCCTGCTCGATTTCCACTATTCCGACACGTGGGCCGACCCCAGTAAACAAATTATCCCGGCGGCATGGGCCAACATCACGGAGCTGGATGAATTGGGGCAGGTGCTCTATCAATACACCTATGATACCTTGATGCAATTAGATGCCCTCGGCCTGATGCCCGAAATGGTGCAAGTCGGCAACGAAATCAACACCGAGATTTTACGCGCCGAAGATGCCGCTGGTTATCCGATTGATTGGGATCGTAACGCCTTCCTGCTAAACAAGGGTATTCAAGCCGTGCGTGATGCCGATGCCCAATCCTCCGAAGCCCCGCGTGTAATGCTGCACATCGCCAAACCAGAATCCGTTGAAGGGTGGTTTTTGGCGGCGACCAAAGCCGGTGTGACCGATTTCGACATTATCGGCATTTCCTATTATCCCGGCTGGTCAACCCACACCGTCACCACCGTTGGCAATGTCATCAACCAACTGCGCTATAAATTTGGCAAAGAGGTCATGATTGTCGAGACGGCCTATCCTTGGACACTCGATGCCATGCCCGACGCCTCTAACATCCTCGGTAGAGACTTTCTTGTGCCAGATTATCCTGCCACCCCCGAAGGCCAACGGCAGTTCCTAACCGATCTTGCCCAAACGGTTTTTGCCAATGGCGGCCTCGGCATTATCTATTGGGAACCCGCGTGGGTGTCGACGTCGTGCCGCACGCTGTGGGGGCAGGGGTCACATTGGGAAAACGCCACCTTCTTCGATTTCCAAAATGACAATGCGGTCTTGGCGGGTATCGAATTTCTCCAATACCCCTATGAATATCCGGTCGAAGTTACCTTGCGTTTTACTTTTGCCGACGAAACCCTGCCGGATAAGATTTTCTTCTGGGGTGATTTCACGGGTTTGGGCAAGCGTCCGATGATACTGCCATTGGTGGATGGCGCATACAGTCTCCAAGGGCGATTCATGCCGGGGACTGAAATCCGCTATCAGTTTTATGGGGTGACTCCCGCCGCACCGGAAAATGCACTGCTCTCAACGGATTGCATGGACGACGAGGGGCACACCACCATCACCATCCCCGATCAAGACGCGATATTTGAGCATACGATTGACGCCTGCCCGATTTTGACCACTCCCTAAAACCAAATATGACCACTCCTGATGTTCAGAAGTGGTCTATCTTCGGCTCAATAGTATTTTGTCTGCCGTTGCTTAACTAGTGGTGTTCGGCACGACGATGATCAGACAGTTGGCTGTATTGATCACGTCTTGCGTTACGCTGCCAACCACGAGGCGGGTGATTCCGGTGCGCCCATGTGTCGAGATGACAATCGCATCGGCGGAAAGTTCTTCGGCGGCTTTCACAATGGCATCCGCCGGTTTGCCTTCGCGCACCTCGACTTCGGCCTGTTTGCCGTCTTTCGATAGCTCCGACGCAAATCCCAATAAATATTCTTTGGCGGCTCGGCGGGCATGTTTATCCAGTTTTTCAGGATCATCGGTTCGTTGTTGGAGTCTGGCGACCAGAACCCCCGCTTCGACGACCCGCAAGAGTGTAATTTTTCCACCAGCCGCCACTAGATTCTTGGCGTGATCAAGGGCCGTTTCAGATAACTTTGATCCATCCAGTGGAACTAAAATGTGGTTTAACATGATCTATTCCCCTTAAACAAATCCCAACATTTTTTATGGAACGATACTGCTGAGACTTAGGCGAGGATGGATGGGGTAGTGTGTGTCAGTAGTAATCGTTTCCGCCAAGTATAACCAATTTTTGCCGCGCAGGGTGGGTTCGCCATTTCCTATGCCTCGATTTCTGCTAATACAAAATGCAAATTAGTCAAATTGGGTGACGAGGGTGTGTCCCCGTCAAAACTTACTATGTGAAATTTGTCACAATATACAAGCATATAACTTTGTTCCTGTGGCAACTCCGCCTATACTGAGAATAGTCTATGGCTATCCAAAGGGGGATATTGTCATGAGTATGCAGATGCAACATCGTGTGGTCATCATCGGTGGTGGTTTTGGTGGGTTAAGCGCAGCCAAAAAGCTGAAAAAAGCCCCTGCGACCGTTACCCTCATTGACCGCCGCAACTTTCACCTCTTCCAACCTCTGCTTTACCAAGTTGCCACCGGGGCGCTCTCGCCTGCCGATATTTCGTCACCCCTGCGCGGGATTCTGAAAAAAGCGAAAAATGTGCAGGTCATAATGGCCGAGGTCACCGACATTGACCCGCAGGCCCGTGAGGTAACAATGGGCGATAGGCGGGTAGGTTATGATTCGCTGATTATTGCTGCCGGGGTGCGCCATCAATATTTTGGCAACGACCAGTGGGAAGCCTATGCCCCCGGTCTAAAAACGATTGAAGATGCCACTAAAATTCGTAGCCGCATCCTTTCAGCGTTTGAACGGGCCGAGATAGAACATGACCCCCAGAAACGCCAAGCCCTACTGACCTTTGTCGTCGTCGGGGGTGGCCCAACTGGGGTCGAAATGGCCGGGGCGATTAGCGAGATTGCCCATCTGACACTCCGGGATAATTTCCGCAACATCAACCCCGCCGACACCCGCATCTTGCTGATTGAAGGCATGGAACATGTTCTGCCATCCTATCCCGCAGCGTTGTCCGGCAAGGCCCTTAATACCCTCCAAAGCCATCACATCGAAGTACGGACAAACACCTTTGTCACCGATATTCAACCCGACCGCGTGACATTGAAACAGGGCGATCAGCTTGAAACCATCGCAACCGCAACCGTCTTGTGGGCGGCGGGAGTATTAGCCTCTCCCTTAGGCCAATTGCTGGCAGAAAAAGCTGGGGCGACCCTTGATCGTTTTGGGCGGGTGATGGTACAACCAGATTTGACTCTACCGAGCCATCCCGAGATTTTTGTGATTGGTGACCTTGCCCATCTGGAAATAGACGGCAAATTGCTGCCGGGGGTGGCCCAAGTGGCGATTCAGGGTGGGGCCTATGCGGCAAAGGTCATCCAAAAGCGACTGCGAGGTGCGACCTTCGATAAACCCTTCCGCTATACCAATTTTGGCAACTTAGCGACGATTGGCTGGTCATCGGCGGTAGCGGATTTGCCCTTCAAAATTCGACTGTGGGGCATTGGCGGTTGGCTGTTCTGGGTCTTTGTCCACCTGATGAAGATGGTCGAATTTGAAAACCGCATCATCATTTTTGTGCAGTGGGTATTCAATTACTTCACGCGCAATCGTTCGGCCCGTTTGATTACCAATGACACGCATACTGAGCAAATGATGAGTCATGAGCCTGTTGAAATGGCATAGGGTTAAAATCATGAGTAGGGTGAGATTCTACTCGCCCTACCGAATCCAGATTGATGGGACAAGTGTATGACGAAAATCATGGTTGTTGGGGCGGGTATCGCAGGGTTAATAGCAGGCCGCGAACTACAGAAACATGGTTTTGAAGTCCAAATAGTGGATAAAGGACGTGGGGTGGGTGGCAGATTAGCGACACGTCGTATTGAAGATGCTGTGTTCGATCACGGTGCACAGTATTTCACAGTCCGCGAGCCGCGCTTCGCAGCAATAGTCGAAGAAATGCAGGCCGCTGGTATCGTGAGCACGTGGGGGCGGGGTTTTACCACTGTGACAGGTGAATTCAAAAGTGGTGAGCCGCGCTATTATGGCACAACCGGTATGACCGCAATTGCCAAATATTTGGCGCAGGGGTTGCCTATCCTCCTGAATGAACAAATTGTCAAAATCGAGCATCATGCCACTTTCTCGTTATTAGAAACCAAAGCAGGCAACTCCTATCTTGCCGATGCTCTCTTGCTTACGCCACCTGTACCCCAATCATTGGCTTTATTGGCGGCGGGTAAGGTGGAACTTCCTCCCGACATCCATCAACAACTGGGCCTAATTCAGTATGCATCGTGTCTGACAGTCATGGCTTTGTTGGACGGGCCAAGTGGTATCCCTGCGCCGGGTGGCTATTGGGGCAATGGCGAACCGATTGCTTGGATGGGAGACAATTATCAAAAGGGGATTTCACCGCAATATGCCGTGACTATTCACGCGGGGCCACGTTTTACCCATTTGCATTCAACGAATGATGATGCACTGGCAGGGGGCTTGCTCATTCAGGCGGCTCAAGAAGTCCTCCGGGCGCATATTAAAACATTTCAGGTGCATCGTTGGCGCTATAGCCAACCGATTGAGACTTATGCCGAACGGTGTCTCATGATTCCCGGCCAATCACCGATTGTCTTTGCAGGTGATGCCTTTGGAGGTGCAAGAATCGAGGGGGCGGTGCTGTCGGGATTGGCGGCGGCGGATCGGTTGGTAGCAGGTTTTCCAAACAGGTAAATAGAATTCTATTAGATGCCTGAATCACGCTTGATTCGACTAGAATCTCATGCTAAAATCCTAGATGAGCTAAGCTCAATTCTCATATCGAACGTTTCCTAGAAGTGGGCAGCCCCCACTTCTAGTTGTTTAAGGTCAAAAATCGAGTGGTCGCACAGGAAAAATATATCGCCGGAAAGCTGCCAGAAAATCACCCATTATTCAGTGCTAGTCAAGTTGTTGGAGCAAAGAAAGTGCCATGAAGAGCGATTTTACGCTGGCATTCAATGAAATTTTAGAAACACGTTCGCTGTCCAAAGAAGTCGTCCTAGAGGCTTTGGAACAGGCACTTGTTTCGGCTTATCGGCGAGATGCCAATATCGGATCGAACCAGCAGCGGATTCAAGCGCATATTGATCCCACTGGCCGCCCACAGATTTTTGTCGAAAAAGAAGTTGTCACCAGCATCGTAGATAACCGTACCGAAGTGCTGATCGAGGAGGCCCTCAAACACGACCCCGATTGCAAGGTCGGGGATATGGTGATGGCTCCGGTCACCCCTACGAGTGCTAGTTTTGGTCGTATCGCCGCCCAAACCGCCAAGCAGGTTATTTTGCAGCGGATTCGTGAAGCGGAACGGGATTCCCTCTACAATGAATTTATTGACCGTCAGGGCGATCTTGTGACGGGCACGGTGCAAAGCACAGCGCATGGGGTGGTCACACTCAGCTTGGGCCGCGCCGAAGCGATTATGCCCAAACAACACCAGATGCCGAACGAACGCTATAAGGCCCATGATAAAATTCGTGCCTTTGTAGCCGAAGTGAACAAGAGCACACGCGGCCCACAAATTATCGTCTCCCGCGCCCACAAAGATATGCTGCGGCGCTTGTTGGAATATGAAGTGCCCGAAATCTATAATGGGCAGGTCGAAATCAAGAACATTGCCCGTGAGGCTGGTTATCGCAGCAAGGTTGCGGTGGCGGCGTTACAAGAGGGTATTGACCCCGTTGGCGCATGTGTCGGGATGCGCGGGATGCGTATCCAGAACATTATCAAGGAACTCCACGACGAGAAGATTGACGTCATTGAATGGGATCCCGATCCCGCCCGTTTTATCTCAAAGGCCCTGTCGCCTGCGCGGGTAAGCGGCGTCTATCTGCACGAAGATATTGATCAAGTGCGGACGGCCCTTGTCGTAGTACCCGAAGACAACTTATCTTTGGCGATTGGGCGTGAGGGTCAAAATGCACGCTTGGCAGCCAAGTTAACGGGCTGGCGGATTGACATCAAGAGCGTAACAGAAGCCGCGATTGAAAATGTGGCGGCGGTTAACACCGCACCCCTAAGCGTGATGAAGGTCAAGAACCGTGAAATCATTGCCGATGTGGAGCGTATTCTCGAAAAGAAACGCACCAACCGTCCGGTAAACCCCGAAGAATATACCACCCTGACCAATTTTGTGAATATCGCCCAGCGGCTGATTTTGGATCAGCGGGATTTGGTAAAACGCGAACGCCAATCGCTGCTAGATTCCGTCCGTCCGCTTGTTCCTGTCGAAGCATTCAATATGTCAATCGCGGTGTTGGAATTGGCCGACGATATTGTGAAGGCCCTCGGCAAGATCGAGACCGTTGGCGAACTGATGGTCCGGGTATTGGCCGATGAAGAAGGCTTGGCGCGGATGTTGATAGCCAACAAGGCTGGCGACGACGCGATGGAAGCCATTCAATACGCCCTCGACGACTTGGTAATCCCCGAAATCCTACAGGCCCAAGAAGCCCCGGCGGAAGAAGAAGCTACAACGCCTGCCCCGGTAATCGAAGAATCTGCACCCGTGTTAGAAGTTCAGGCCGAGGGTGCCCAACCCGTTATCGAAGAAGACGAAGACGATGTAATTCGCCCCGCCTTCCCGGATTCGCCCGTTGTTGCCGAGTCGCCGCGCCATGAAAAGCGCCAGACCGATAAGATTACGGTGCCCGATGTCGCAGAAATTCCGGTTGTTCCCGTCGAATGGGAAGAGGGTGACGAAGAAGAGGGCGACGAGCGCTTGAGCGATAAGCGGTCTGGTCGCAAGAAAAAGACGAAGGTCAAGAAGGCCAAACAAAGCCGTGTCCAATTGGTCTTTGACGAGGACATGGGCGAAGTAGTTGCCAAGCGCCGCCGGAAAGGGAATCGTGACCGGGGCGAATTTGACGAATTCGATACGACCGACGAGTTTTAATTAAGTAGGGAAGGATGAGCAAGCAGCAGCCTCCACGCAAAAAAATGCCGCAGCGCACCTGTATCGTTTGCCGCAAGGTAGACCACAAGCGGGCGCTGGTACGCCTTGTTCGGACGCCGGAAGATGGGGTACAGGTTGACCCTACGGGCAAGAAAAACGGGCGCGGGGCCTATATGTGCAATGATGTCACTTGTTGGCAAGACCATCTACATATAGACAACCCGGCGAGAGCCTTCCAAATGGCCTTAAATGCGTTGGAGAAAGCACTCAAAACGACCTTGACACCTGAAGACCGAGACCGGATAAGAGCAGCGATGTTCCCGATGCACGACGACCAGAGTTAAGGGCGACCCATTGACCACCTCCTTCATCAAGCGGGGGGTGCCAAATTCTGAGGAAGTACCCAGCACACGTCGCAGGGTCTCCGGGGAGTCGCCATCGCAAGTCTCGCGCAGCGAAGTTTCTTCTCGGAGCAGTTTTTAACCTGCGACGTGTGTTGTTGTTTATGATCAGGAGGATATATGACGCAACAAGAGCGACAGATTTTAAATGTACCGGATTTTGTAACGGTACGTGAATTGGCTGAATTAATGCAGGTCAGTCCGATTGAGGTCATGAAAAAATTGATCGCCAACGGCATTATGGCTTCCATCAATCAGCAGCTAGATTATGATACGGCAGCCATCATCATTGAAGAAATGAACTTCCTGCCGCGTCCCCTGCGTGAAGTGCAGGAAGAAGCCAAACGCGCTGAGATGGAAGCGCAAAAACCCCAATGGCGGCGGGAGTTGTATGGCACGGAAGAAGTCGCCCAACTACAACGCCGGCCCCCGGTGGTCACCATTCTGGGGCATGTTGATCATGGTAAGACCTCTTTGCTAGATGCCATCCGCAAAACGAATGTGGCCGACGGTGAGGCGGGGGGTATTACGCAGGCCATCGGTGCCTATCAGACCGAATATAAGGGTCAGAAAATTACCTTTATTGACACCCCCGGCCATGAAGCCTTTACTGCCATGCGGGCACGTGGGGCACAGGGCGCGGACGTCGCGGTTTTGGTGGTCGCTGCCGACGACGGCGTAATGCCAACCACCCGCGAAGCCCTCAACCATGCCAAAGCCGCTGGTGTGCCCATTGTGGTGGCCCTCAACAAAGTGGATAAACCCAACGCCAATCCGGAGTTGGTCAAACAAGAACTATCCGAAGTTGGCCTAACCCCTGATGAATGGGGCGGTGATACGCTGGTCGTTCCCGTGTCGGCCCGTAACAAAATCGGCTTGGACAACCTGCTTGAAGCGATTTTGCTGGTCGCCGAAGAAGCCGATATTGTGGCGAATCCGGGTAGCAAGGGCGGTGGGGTCGTCTTGGAAAGCCGTACCGAAAAAGGTCGCGGCCCATTGGCAACCCTGCTGGTGCAAAATGGCACACTCCATACCGGTGATGTGGTCGTTGTCGGGCTATCCTATGGTCGCGTGAAATCCTTGTTTGACGAACGTGGTCGCAAGGTCGCGGATGCCCCGCCCTCATTTCCCGTATCGGTTATGGGTTTGGATATTGCGCCACAGGTCGGCGATCGTTTTGAGGTCGTTCCGAATATCAAAGTGGCTGCCAACATCGCCGATCAACGTCGGCAGGCGGCTCAGCGCGAGGCCAATGAACAAGTCGTCCCAGCAATGACACTGGAAGATTTCTTCAATCGCTTTAATCAGGGCGAAAATAAAGAACTCTTGCTGATTGTTAAAACCGATGTGCATGGCAGTCTTGAACCAGTGGTGAACTCGCTGGACGAGCTGTCTTCCGATGAAGTCAAAGTACGCATTCTGCACGCCGATGTTGGTGACATTACCGAAAATGACGTGAATCTGGCTGGGGCTTCCCATGCGGTCATTATCGGATTCAATACCAGTGCCGATAATGCCGCCGAGCGCGCAGCCTCCTCTACCGGGGTAGACATTCGCACCTATGAGATTATCTATAAGATGGTCGAAGATGTCGAAAAAGCGCTCAAAGGGATGCTCGACCCGGTGTATGAAGACAAGGTCATTGGCATGGCCGAGGTGCGCCAGATTTTCAATATCTCGCGGGTTGGTCAAATCGCCGGGTGTTATGTCCGAAGCGGCATTATTCGGCGCAAATCCAAAGCGCGGGTGGTACGGCGTGGCAAGATTGTCGCCGATAACCTGACGATTGGCAGTTTGAAGCACGTGAAAGATGATGTACAAGAAGTACGTCAGGGCTTCGAATGTGGTGTTTCCTTCGATAAGTTTAATGATTTTCAGGAAGGCGACCAAATCGAATTTTTGGTCAAAGAGCGCGTGAACTAAGCGCATTCAGAGAAGGAGAAACGCGATGACCATCAAATCGGAGCGAGTGGCGGATTTAATATTGTCCCATCTCAGCCAAATGATGCTCACCGAAGTGCGTGATCCCCGCCTGCATGGGGTGACGATTATGGAAGTGCGACTGGATCGTGAAATCGAACACGCCGACATTTTTGTCAATGCCCTTGGGGATGAAAGCCGCCGTGATGATGTCATGGAAGGGCTGCGGCAGGCTCAGGGCTTTTTGCGGAAGGAACTAGCATCTCGGTTGCGTCTGCGCCGGATGCCCCAACTGCATTTCAAATGGGATGTGGTGTTGCAACAAGCCAATCACATTGAAGAAGTATTGGATGCGCTGGCTGAACGTGAACAGACAGCCGCTACACTGGATGAGGTGAATGACGACGAGCAATAATCATCAAACACCCCTCGTGCAATTGGAATGGGACAAAGCAGCCGAATTGGTGGCGACGGCACAAAAAATCGCGGTCGTCACCCATTTGCAACCCGATGGAGATGCGATTGGTTCTATGATGGGCCTGACGTTGGCGCTCCGCAGTCTGGGCAAACACGTCACCCCCTATGTTGAAGGCGGTCTACCGGAACGTTTTGCTTTTGTTCCATCCAGCACCGATATTCATTCGACTTTGCAATCACCCCTGCCGGATTTGGTCATCAGCACCGATTCCAGTGATACCGAACGCCTCGGTGAAATCGGCGCGGCGCTGTTGGCATTAGGCCAGCCTCTGATTCAACTCGACCATCACCAGACGAATCTGATGTTTGGCGATGCAAACTTGGTGGATGCTCGCACTGCCGCTGCCTCCGAAGGGGTCTTAGATTGGCTCGACCAACTAAAAATTCCCTTGACCGCCGAGATTGCACAGGCCCTCCTGACGGGCTTGGTGACGGATACCTTGTGTTTTCGTACCTCCAATGTTTCAGCGAACACCCTGCAAACCGGCCAACGTCTCATTGCTGCCGGGGCTAATCTGACACAGGTAGTGCAGTTAGCATTGGCCCGCATCCCGACGGGTTTGATGCGTTTGCAAGCATTGGCCGTCTCGCGGATGCAAATTGACGATGGCCTTGTGTGGGCCGCCATTGACGAGTCCGACATCCTTGCCTGCGGAATGCGGGTCGGCGATTATACGGGCCTCTCTGGTTATCTGATTCAAGCCGATGATGCCAAAGTTTCCGCTTCCTTTACCATCATCGGGCCGGATGTTGAATGCAGTTTCCGTGCCATCCCCGGCTATAATGTCGCCGAGATCTCACTTGCGCTTGGCGGGGGTGGGCATGTGGCAGCAGGCGGCGCGACCCTGCGTGGTGTGACCCTTGATCAGGCCCTAACGCGGGTGCTGCCGATGTTAAAAACGGAACTGGCACGCGGCAAACCCATCTACAGCCGATAACACAAGCACCCCTCTCGATGGTGTTGTCGGGAGGGGTTTGAATGATAAAGCCTATGAACCACTCCCCTGAATTTGGCCTACTGAACATAGACAAGCCGCTTGGTTGGACAAGCCATGATGTGGTGGCGATTGTGCGCCGCGAAACCCGCATCAAAAAAATCGGCCACGCCGGAACACTCGATCCCCTAGCGACAGGCGTTTTAATGCTGTGTTTGGGGCAGGCCACCCGCCTAAGCGAATATGTCATGGGCCACCCTAAAATTTATGAGGCGCTGGTGCGGCTAGGGATTGAAACCACCACCTACGACGCCGAAGGGGAAATTGTCGCCACCCACGATACGGTTATTGCGCGTGAGCAGGTCGAAGCGGTGCTGACCCAATTTCGCGGTGATATTTTGCAAGTCCCCCCTCTCTATAGCGCCATAAAACAGGGTGGCAAAAAACTCTATGAGATTGCCCGAAAGGGGCAGGGCGATACCGTCGAATTGACCCCCCGCCCTGTAACCATCCATGATCTGCAAATCATAACGTGGGACTTCCCGACCCTGCTCCTTCGCGTGCATTGCTCACCGGGTACATACATCCGCAGTTTGGCGTTTGATCTGGGGCGGGTGTTAGGCGTCGGGGCGCATCTTGCTGGCCTGCGCCGGGTAGCCAGTGGGCCATTTACCACCGCTAACGCCGTTGATCTCGAAGTTCTGCGCGAGGCTATCCGACAGGCGACATGGCAGGAGCATTTGTTATCGCCCGAAATAGCCCTGCAAGAATTTCCCCGTGTGGAATTAGATGAGCCACAGAGTCGGGCTGTCCAAAATGGCGTCTGGCTGAATCTAGGTGAATATTTGCTGAATTCTGCAGAGTTGTTGCGGGCCTACGATGACGGGGGTAAATTTCTGGCGATTCTTGAGCCGATTGCCGAGCAGCCGGGTCGCTGGAAACCGCTGAAAGTTTTTAATCGCTGAGCTATTTCACTGGACTTGATCTTTCATGCAACACATTCAATCGCTAGAAAATGCCCAACTTGACCGCCCCAGTATTGTCACAGTCGGGGTGTTTGATGGCGTACATCGCGGACATCAACATTTGATTGCGCGGTTGGTACAAGCCGCCCACGCCTCCAATCGTCTAGCCGTTGTTCTGACCTTTTTCCCCCATCCCGATGTTGTCATTCGGGGCATCGAGGGGCCATATTATCTCACCCCCCCCGATGAACGGGCCGCCCTGTTAGGCGAATTGGGCGTGGATGTGGTGATTACCCATCCCTTTAATGATCAGACCCGCCAGATTCGCGCCGCCGATTTTGTAGATTTGCTGACCCAGCGCCTGAAAATGGCTTCATTATGGGCCACCGCCGATTTTGCACTGGGCTATAAACGCGAAGGTAACATAGCCTATCTGACCGAACAGGGTCAGCAAAAAGGCTTCACCGTCGAGACGATTGATTTGTTGTTTACCGATGGCAACGGCGAACGCATTTCCAGCGGACGTATTCGCGCCGCATTAGCCGAGGGCGATGTCCAAAAGGTCGCCTCGGATTTGGGCCGTTATTATCGTGTCAGTGGCATTGTGGTGGATGGAGAAAAGCGTGGTCGTCAAATCGGCTTTCCGACCGCGAATATGGCCTATTGGGAACAACAAGCCCTGCCCAAAAACGGCATTTATGCTTGCCTAGCTCATCTTGGCCCCGAAACTTTTATGGCGATGACCAACGTCGGGGTACGTCCCACCTTCAATGGGCATAATATCACGGTTGAACCCTATCTGTTGGATTTTGACCGTGATATTTATGGACAACGTCTTGACCTCGATTTTGTGGCATGGCTGCGCGGCGAGGCCAAATTTACGAGCATTGATGACCTCATTGCCCGTATTCGGCAGGACGTTGAAGAAGGTCGGGTGATTCTGGCGAAAATTATCGAACCACGCGCCCGCTAAACCGCATCACACCGTTTTCAATGGACAGTGAAGTCAATTCATAGCGTTGATTGACTTGGGTCAGTTCCTCGCTTAGCCCATCTGCGATGCTGGTGGCAATTTCGGTGCGGAAACTCTCCGGCATATCCAGACTGCCGACCTGAAATTCGGTTACTTCCACTTCGAGAGGCCGTGTGGGGCTGGTGATCGGGTCGGTATTGATACTGACTTCCGACGTCACAAGGATATTAAAGGTAAGGCCGGAAATGTCGGTGGTTCCAAACAGCGTAACTTTGTTATCATCGAATTTCGTTTGGAACTTCATATCCTCAACCCAACCGGGCAGATCTTCAGTATTGGTGTCGCTATTTTCGGTCAGACTGTTGCGATATTCTACATTCAGCCACGACTCAAAATCACGATCGGCAATGCTGACCTCAAATTGTCCATCAGTCCGCGCATCATCAATCGCGTTATCAAACAACACATCATATTGGGCGGCGGCGGTGGGGTCGGCCCGATAATCTGCATACAGCGGGTCGGGGTTGCCCGACAAAATGACCATCACACACGCGATGGGCACCCCCAAAACACAGGCGGCTAACAATCCAAGCCCAAGACAGCACCCACAGGCTGGGCTAATACAACCGCGCTTTTTTTTGACCGGCTGTATGGTATACATCGGGGGTTGTTGATAGGGTTGAAATGATGGCTGCATGTGTTCCTATGGCCTTTGATAGCGAATACGGAATTTGAGTGATTGACGCCTTTTTAACTCCACGCCCAACCCAAGCATACTAAGGGGAGAAAACCCCCTTCTTAAGCCCTTCCCTATGTTTGGGGAAGGGTTTGGGATGGGGTGAGTATTTACCGCTGAATTCGATAGCCGAGCCGACGAAGGGCGTTTTCGTCCTTCCGCCAATTTTTGAGTACCTTAACGTGCGGTTCCAGATATATCCGCGTCTCCAAAAAACGTTCAATCTCACGTCGGGCATGGGTGGATATCTTTTTAAGCATCTGCCCCTTTTGCCCGATGATAATCCCTTTTTGACTGTCGCGCTCAACATAGATGGTCACATTGATATAGACTACCCCGTTTTCGCGTTCCGTAAATTCTTCAACCTCCACCGCGACGGCGTGGGGCACTTCTTGTTCAGTATGCAGCAAAACGGCCTCACGCACCATCTCGCCGACAATATCGCGGGTACGCAGGTCAGAAATCTGATCTTCGGGATAAAAGCGTGGCCCTTGTGGTAATCGTTCGATAATCAGCGCGACCAATCCATCAATGCCCTCGTTGTCAGTGGCAATCGTAGTTGTCCACACCGCATCCGGCACGAGGGCGCGTTGACTCTCGAAATTGCGTTGAAATTTTTCCGGGTCGCGGGCACGATCCACCTTATTGACGACGTGGATCACTTTGAGATGGTTGCCGTCATTCGCCTGATTCAAAATCTCGATCACGTTTTTATCTTCTTCAGTGGCGGGTTCACTAGCGTCGGTCACAAACAGCACGACATCCGCTTCTTGCAGGGCCGCCACCGCTACCTCAACCATAAATTCACCGAGGGCATTGCGCGGTTGGTGAATGCCGGGGGTATCAATAAACACGATTTGCACATCCGGACGGGTCAAAATCCCCAATTGGCGTAGGCGGGTCGTTTGGGGTTTGGGGCTGACAATAGCGATTTTTTCCCCAAGGATGGCGTTCATTAGGGTGCTTTTGCCAACATTGGGCCGCCCAATAACCGCAACATAGCCGCTGCGATGATCTTCCGGTAGGGGCGCTTCTTCATCAGCTAAGTGCTCAGAATTGAGCAAGTTTTCGTCGAGATTCCCAAGATTACGGTCGAGATTCTCGTCGGTATTGTCGCCATTATTGACGTTGCCGTCATCAGTCATTAGAAATTCCTTCTCTAGCTTCTCTAGACTTTATACGCCTAGTTTGAATGGGTTGAAGTTCGTATCCCGGTCATAGTAATCTTCGTTTTCGACACGCTTAAGGGTATTGACCACTTTATATGTCACCGGAGTCATGGCGGCTTCGATGCTCACCTTCAAAATGTAATTGGTGGCGATCAACGACAGCATAATTTCCGCCACAAAACCGGGTGTGCCAAGCAGCGTGGCAATCCCGATAAAGATAATCGAGTCCGCGCCTTCACCAATGAGTGTGCTGCCAATCGTCCGCATCCACAAATGCCGTCCTTCAGTAGCCACCTTCAATTTTGCCAGCACAAAGCTGTTCAAAAATTCGCCTGCCAGATAAGCGGCAAGGCTGGCAACAATCAAACTGGGGATGCCGCCGAGAATGGCATCATAGGCGCTCTGGCCTGTGCTTCCGACCCAATAGGATTCACCGGGGAGCAATCCCACCACCCACACGCACAGCGCCATCATAATGGATGCGCCAAAGCCCATCCAGATGACCCGTCGTGAACGTTTATAGCCATACACTTCGGTGAGGATGTCCCCAAAAATATACGAAATCGGAAAGACCATCGTGCCAGCGTCGAAAATGAAACTCAATGAGCCAACACTGCCGAGGCCGATGTCAATTATTTTGGCGCTGCTGAGGAGGTTGCTCAAAAGCAGCACCGTCACAAAGGTTGCCATGACGAGATCATAGTAGCGATATTGGATGCGTGATGATGGTTGCATAGTCTATGTTATCTGTTATCTGTTGTTCGTTATCTGTTGCCTGTTAACCGTTAACGATTATCTAGGGTCTGTTGACTGGTTGTCTGTTTTCAAATGGGCGGATTGAATGGGAATGAATTCGATTATAGCGGAATAGCGAGGGGGCGTGTAGACAAAAAAGGGCAGGTGTATGGAAGCCTGCCCTCAAAAATCATCTCGATTGGAGGTTCTTATGGCGGCGCACACTGGTGCCGTGTACATCCGCGACCCCAAATTGCACTTCGCGGCGTCGAATGAAGGGCAGCAGGTGGCGACGGGTCAGCCAAACCGCGAACCATGTCAGTGCGAAACCCGCCACGACATCCGCGAAATAATGCTGATGGGTAAACAGTGTACTGGCAGCGTTAGCGACCGTAAAGGTAGCCCATGAAATCCACTGTTTGGGCCATTTCCGCCAGAAGTACACCATCGCGACGGTCACATAATAGACATGGCTGCTGGGGAACGAATTATGCGTCCCATACGATGAATCGCCGTCATGTAGTTGATAGAGCAGTTGATCAAAGAAACCTTTCGGCTCGAATGAGTGCTTAATGATATAAGCGGGCATCACCAGCCAAATGATGAAACCAATCGCCATGACACTGAAAAACGCGATGGTGTATTCTTGGAACATCTGGCGCGGGAATTTCCATGCGGCCAATAGCGGGAAAATAGGCATCAACATGAACCCCATCACATAGGGGATCACAAAAATCGCGAGGCGTGGAATATTCCCGTCAATTTCTGAAATATAAAGATGAACGCCACCGCTCACCGCCTGATTAATCGGGAAGTAGAGCGATTGGAAGGCCAGCAGGAAAAGCAGCACGGGCCATCTTTCGCGCAGTGAATTACCAAACCAATCTCGATACCAGACCCGTTCGCGGAATAGATTGCGAACTTGCTCATAACTTGGACTGGCACTCATGACCTCAGTCTGAAATTGCAGACTTGTCGTCCCGGTCAATAGCTCCCTGAGTTTTAGCCAGAGGGTGTAGAGCATATTGCCCCCCCATACGATAATAAATTCCGATTAGATAATCTATAAAAGCATCGGTGTTTCTTTAATGACTATAATTCTGTACGTGGCAATAAGTTACGATGTTGCGAAAAACTCGCGTAAAATTTACTTAAAACGGTCGGATTAGAAAAACTGCTAGGGTTAACTTAACGAGCGTTAAGTGTATTCTAGCAGAGATTAATAGTTTTTGGTAGAGGATATGAAAAAAATCCGTCTTTTGGATGAATTAGACGATTCTAAACCCATCCTTCAGCGCACACCGCCGCAACCGCGAGAAGCTCCGACACGTTGTTAAGCCCTCACCCGTTGGGCTGGCGATGGTATACGAACAATACCCTTCGCCCTCGACCCCCAACCCGGCAAAATTCGGCCCATTCTTCACAAAAATCGAGCAATCCATCAAGCGGGCCATATGCGTCATATGATCCACATTTTTGCTGTGAATGCACGCCGTGTGCCGATAGCCATGTTCACTGCGCCACGCCAGATCAATCGCGCTGTACACATCCGGCATCCGCACCACTGGCATCAACGGCATCATTTGTTCTGTCCACACCAGCGGATGATCCGGTTCAACCTCGGCGATAATTTGCCGCACTTCCGGCCCAACCTTGATGCCAAGTTCCCGCAGCAGCACACTGGCGTTTTGCCCGATAAATTCCTTGTGCATATACGCCGCTTGCCCCGGCCCATGATCTTCCCGACAGACAATGCCCCACAAGCGCCGCACCTGCCACGAGGTCAAAACGTACCCCCCATGTGCTGCCATCGCCTCCACCAAATCGCTGGCAACGCGGTCAACGACGAATGTGCCTTTTTCGGTCGTGCAGATGATGTTGTTATCAAACGAACCCCCGCGCACAATATCGCGTCCGGCTTGCTCCAAATCGGCGGTTTCATCCACCACCGCTGGCGGATTACCCGGCCCGGCACAAATGGCCCGTTTGCCGGATTTCATCGCCGCGCTGACTACCCCCGCCCCGCCTGTGACAACCAGCACCCGTACACGCGGATGGTGCATGAGTTGAGTAGCTGTTTCGATGGTCGGGTCAATACACGCCGAAAGCAGATTCGCGGGGCCGCCTGCGCTCAAAATAGCTTGATTCAACAACTGAATGGTGTAATTGCTGGCGCGTTTGGCGGAGGGGTGGGCATTAAACACCACCGCATTCCCCGCGCTGACCATGCTAATCGTGTTATTAATCACCGTGCTGGTCGGATTGGTGCTAGGGATGATGCTCCCAATCACGCCAAACGGGGCATATTCCGTAATCGTAAGTCCGCCGTCCCCGCTAAAGGCTTCCGTCGTCAAATATTCCGGGCCGGGGGTCAAGTTGGCGTTCATCCAATTTTTGGTGATCTTATCCTCGGCGCGACCCATCCCGGTTTCAGCGTGGGCCAATTGCGCCAATAGCACTGCATTTTCAGTGGCGGTCTGGCGGATGGCGGCAACCATCTTGTTGCGAATACTGAGGGGCAGATCATGCAAATCGCGGAAAGCCTGATTTGCGGCGGTAATCGCATCTTCCAGCGTTGGGTGAATCCCGTAACCCAGTTCAACCCCTAATTCGCGTGGGTGTGCCGGGGGAATTGCATCCGCCATAGTGGGCAGGGCTTCCAGTGGAGTCCGACCCATCGGCTGATAGGTGGTGCCAATATCGCGCATCACGCGGGTGACAATGGCATTGATTTCATTTTCGCTTAAAGGCAATAAAGCATTCGACACGGTGGCGGCCCTTTCAATGGTAGCTACACGGTGTCTAATTATAGCGAGAACTTAGTCAAATGCCCGAATCATAAAACCGTTGATACCGATAGGCCAAGTCATCCGTAATGGCCGATTGCAGAGGACTGCGCGAAATGGCCCGTGTAGCCCGATCAATCATCATCGTGGTCAGGCGATGAAAAGCGGCGGTGTAATTGCGCGAAAAATCAACCGGACTGCGCCGACGGAGTAATTCGGGCATATTAGGGCAGGCCACAGCCGTTGCGACCATCACCGGACGACCCGCCGTAACAAACCGCCGAAAATCACTGGCGATATAACTTTCGCGCAGCGCAGCCGGGCTGGCGATGACCAGTAGCATTTCCGAATTATTGAGTGCCTGCTCAATCCCCGCTGCCCAAGCCGCTGGATTGTCGGTGGGTGCGCTGTCCCAATCAATCCAAACACTCGCACCCAACCGCCGTAAATCACGCGCCAGATAGGCCGCAATGTTTTCGTCTTCGGGAGCATACGTGATAAAAATTTGCATGGATCACTTTTCGTTTTTGCTCAACAAAATTAAGATAACCACTCGCTCTATTCTTTTAAGTCGGCAAGAATCAGCCTTTAGTGGTTATTGGGGCCTATTTTGCTTGTAAAGTATCGCAGATTGGGTTGCCGAGAATATTGAAGGCCATTCGCACGGCCTGATTATCAGAAAACTGATTCCACGCTGCCATATCGGTATATTCGCATTTGGCTTCATCCCCATCCTTGCGTTCGAACAGCAGGACGTAGTTTTCTTCGCGAGTATCTAGCCGTTCCTGACCTAAGTGCCGTGACCCCGACCCCGCCGCAAGCGTATATTCAGGCCAGAAGGGGGTCGAACTATCGCCTTCGTCCGCTTTTACATCCCGTCCATCTTTCCAGCGGTCAACGTGATAATCACATACCTCGACCGTGTACCGTTCGTCTCGATATTTGGTGGTACAAACGTCGCGGCATGTGCGTTCGGTACGGAACGACCCATCGCCTTGATCTACCCGACGGGTATCACATTCTTCACGGCAGGTTTGACCATCCGGCACTTTGCGCGTGCGGGTTTCGGTGTAGCGGCGAATATCATAGGCATCGGTGGGGATATAGACACAGTCTTGGGTTTCGCTTACCTGCTTAAATTCATCAAGGTGGATAATGCGTTCCCATTGGTGGCCCGCTACGACCAAATCCTCAGTTTTCTGATAGGTAAACGCAAAAATCCCCGCCACGATGCTGCTCACTAGGAACGTGACCACCCCGATGATGCTTAATTCTTTGCGGCGCAGTCCCAAAAATATCGGACGGTTTCGCGCCGCCAGTTTCTCTTCTTTGGCAATACGCTGTATATCCGCGTCGAATCGTTCTTGGGCAACATCACGCGCTTGGAAGCCATCTACTATTCCACTTGCCACGCCGCCCGCCATTGTTTTACCGGGGTCATCGCGCAGACTGGCATTTTTTGACCCCGTCCTGTCCGATCCACACGAACCACAGAAATTGGCGCTGGCACTATTGGCCTGACTGCATGAAGGGCATATCCAGTCCACGCCATGATAAACATGATTCTCCAGCGCGATTTCTTCACCCGGTTTGGGGAAATAGCGCCTATCTGCATCTTGTGGCGCACCGCAGTTCGGGCAAAAACGATGTGTCACCCCCAATAGTTTTTTCGTATCGCAAAATTCGCAATCCCACAGCATTTCATACACGCCCGTTGTCTCGACCCGTGTGCCACCCGTTCCCTTGCGTGTGCGTTCCATGCCTGTTGCCGCTTGGAATTTTTTGTTGAGGTCTTGCATCGGATTCAATGAAGGTTGTCCCCCCAAATTTTGCATTGCCCCGGCAAGGCTGTTAGCCGATGGGGGGGTATGTGGGACGGCGGGTGCAACCGATGGTGTTGGTGGGACAGATTTTCCGGCCTGACGCAAAATGTCCTGTGCCTGTGCCGCGACCCCCTCAGTCAAATCGCTGACATCGAAGGTCATGAAGATGCCCGTGCCCTCGACATATTTCAGAAAGTGTTGTGTCCAAACTACATCCAGTTCGGCGTCTCGAACACGGTCAGCGGCTTTCGTATCTTGGATATGTTGGGCCGCCGCCCGTGCCACACTGCGAAGTTGTGCTACCGGGTCATTGTTGTGGACGTTTTCAAGGGCGGGTAATGCGGCGGGGTCACCCAAAATGCCCAATTGAAACATGGCACGCAAGCGAATTCGGTCATTAGAACTTTTCAGTTCTTCCAAAAGGGTTTCTAAAGACATGAAATACCCTTCCTCTGTGAGGAGCAACAAAAAGGTTGTGCATCATAAATGATACAATATTTGTGAATTTGGTTTCAATTCAGGATTGGAAAATAGGTGGATCGTGGCTTACCGCATTTCAAGCTAGATTCAGCACGGTGGCTAAAAGGCTTGTCCGGTAATTCGAGAAAAGGCATGGGTACCGTGATTTGAAAGCGAAATTACCCTGCTTTGGGTAGAGACGCAACATGTTGCGTCTCTACGTCGGCCCCTTGTTCAGGCTGTTTCATAAACACAGGGCTGGTTGATTTACCGGACAAGCCTTTTAGCCCTGTGTTCTAGTGGGTCTTAGAAATCGCTATAAGTGCAGTTCCCCCTCTCTGCGTCGGAGAGGGGGTTGAGGGCTGAGGTTAGAGTTATTTCGAAAACGCGCTAATTTGTGCTCTTAACTTGGTCTGATCAATCTCGCCATACTTGCCCAACAAATCACTAAACCGCTGCATATAGGTCACCAAGTCGGGCGCGGTGGCGGCTTCAAAACGCAGCGTGATGGCGGGTTGTGTATTGCTGGCCCGCACCAGACCCCAGCCTTTGCCAAACTGCACCCGTGCCCCGTCCACATCAATCACCGGAAAATCCGCCGACAGCTTGGCTTTCAGTTCATTGATAATCTCAAATTTGACATTATCCGGCGTGCTAAGGATGATTTCAGGCGTTGCCAACAGCGCTGGCATCCGTCCCAAAATTTCGCTCAGCGAGTCGTCCTGCTTGGAGAGGATTTCGAGGGTTTTCAGCGCGACCAGTGGGGCGTCATCAAACCCGTGATAATCTTCCCCAATGAAAATGTGACCGCTGACCTCACCACCCAGCAGTGCCCCAACTTCTTTCATCTTGAGTTTCATCAGGCTGTGACCGCTTTTCCACATAATCGGTTCGCCACCAGCCGCCCGAATGACATCATCCAGCATTTGACTGGCTTTGACATCATAAACAATCTTCGCGCCGGGGTGACGGGTCAGCATATCTTGGGCAAGCAAGGCGATCAGACGATCCGCCGACACATGATGTCCATGATCGTCAATCAGGCCGCAGCGATCCGCGTCGCCATCAAACCCGATGCCAAAATCCGCGCCGACCTCAACCACTTTAGCTTCAAGGTCTTTGGTCAATTCGGGGTCTTCAGGATTAGGCAAATGGTTGGGGAAGGTGCCGTCCGACTCGCAGAACAAACATACCACCTCAATGCCGAGTGCTTCCATCACTTTGGGGACGTATGTACCGCTGAGGCCATTACCGGAATCCACCACAACCTTAAGTTTGCGGCTGCCCATCTTGACCATCCCTTGAATGGTCTGCATGTGGCGGTGAATCATGTCAAAATCTTGAATGACTTCACCCGACACGGCGTTAAAATCATCTTTTTGAATCATATGCAGCAGGTCTTGAATCTGTGCATCCGCCATCGCCAATTTGCCATAGGCCATCTTGATGCCGTTATACTGAGTATTCAAATGGCTGCCCGTAATCATAATCCCGGCAGAATTAGCATTGGACGCGGCGGCAAAATACACGGTGGGGGTTATCACCAAACCAATGTCTACCACCCGTACTCCGGTGCTTGCCAATCCTTTGATGATGGCATCTTTCAGGGGGGGGGTACTCAGACGATTATCACCACCCACAAAAATCTGTTTCATGCCAAAAGATCGTTGGATATAGGTGCCATAGGCTTTCCCAACCAATTCGGCAACAAGGGGCGTCAATTCTGGGTCATTGCCCGCGACCGTTCCCCGAATGTCATATTTCCGAAAGATATTGCTCCTAATTTGGGCCATGTAAATTGCTCCTTTACTGTCACTGCAAGCGAAAGTCAGGTAAACTGAAAATAATGGATAGTGTGGTCAATCTTCATTTCGAGACAAACTCATGATTAATCTGTATGACATCCTAGAAGCTGCCGACGGTCAGTTATTTGGTGAGCCGAACAGCCAAATCTTTACCGACTTCTGTTTCGACTCGCGCCGCGCTGAGCCGGGTCAGATTTTCGTCGCCATCAAAACCAATCAGGGCGATGGACACGACTATATGGAAGATGCCGTCGCCAAAGGGGTAACTGGCATCATGTGTACGCATCCGCCCAGTTTTGACACCGATGGCCTGACAGTCATTGTCATGCGCGATGTCGAAAAAGCCTTGATTCGGTGGACAGAGCGTGTCATTACCAAATATGGCGTAAGCGTCATCGCGGTGACAGGCAGTAGCGGCAAGTCTACCACAAAAGAAGCAATTGCGGCGGTACTCGGTACAAAATATAAAGTCTACAAAAGCCCCGGCAGTTTTAATGGGCGTTTTGGTTTGCCGATGGCTCTCGGTAAATTGACCGCCGATTACCAATTGGCCGTGCTGGAATTTGGCGTAGATCAATTTGGCGAAATGGCGGAGATGGTCAAGGCTACCAAGCCGATGGTGGGGGTTATCACGAATATTGGTCATTCCCATCTGGATCGTTTTGGCACAATCGAAAGTATCGCGGCGGAAAAACGAGTCTTGCTAGAAGCCCTCCCCGACGATGGGATTGCCATCCTCAATTATGACGACCCCATTGTCCGCAAGATGCAAACCGCCACCAAAGCCTCGGTGATGACGGTCAGTGTTGACCTAACGGGCAGTGCGTTTGGCGCGGATTTGACCGCCTACAATGTGTTGGTGGGGCGTTATAAAACCGGCTTCGATTTGCGTTATGGCACCCAGCGTTATATCGGCAAATGGACGCCGCTGTTGGGGGTGCATCAATTGTATAGCGTGATGATAGCAACTGCGATGGGTCTGTGTTTTGATGTGCCGATGGACGAAAGCCTACACGTCTTGACCGAATTAGCACCGCTGCCGGGGCGGATGCGACCCCTGCGTGGGCACAATGGTGCTCAGATTGTGGATGACACCTATTCCGCCAATTTGGAAAACACTTTTTCAGCACTTGATTGGCTGGATGAAATTCAACGACCCCGCCGGGGCAAACTCGACGATGCGGCTATACAAGGTGGCCGTGTCTATTTTGTGATGGGTGACATGACCGGCCTCGGCGCATCCAGTTTGCGTGGTCATCGCCAAGTAGGCGAGCGTGTCGCCCAAGTGACCCAAGAATTGGTGACCAAAGGTGAGCTTGCCACCGAAATCGCCCGTAGCGCACAGGACAGCGGCCTCCCCCTTAGCCAAATTCACATGACCTATTCGGCTCAGGACGCCTCCCAATCCATCAAAGACAAACTCGGCCCGGAAGATATTGTGCTGGTGAAGGGCAGTCAGGCCGCCCGCATGGAACGGGTCGTGCGAGAATTATTAGCCGATCCCGACGACGCGGCGTTATTGGCCCGGCAAGAAAGTGCCTTCGATTCGGTGTGGATGGATCGTCCCGCCCGCCCAACATGGCTGCATATTGATATGGACGCGGTGGCCCACAACGTCCGCCGCATCAAAGAAATCGTCGGCCCAGAGGTCGAAATGATGGCGGTCGTCAAGGCCAATGCCTATGGACATGGCGCGGTGGCGGTTAGTACAACGGCCCTGCTCAATGGCGCAACCTATCTCGGTGTCGCCAGCATCAACGAAGCGATTGAACTGCGCGACGCTGGCATCACCTCGCCGATTTTGGTCTTGGGTTATACCCCCGCATGGGCCGCTGGTCTAGCGATTCGCTACGACGTGACGGTCACCCTATATGATATTGAATTGGCGCGGGCCTTTGAACGTGTAGCAACCGAAATGAACTCCAAAGTGCGTGTGCATGTCAAAGTGGATACTGGCATGGGGCGCTTGGGCCTGTTGCCAGAGGAAGTGCCGCAGTTTTTCCGCATCCTGACCAAAATGCAGCACCTTGAAATTGAGGGTATTTTTACCCACTTTGCCGCCGCCGATGACGATCAAGACTACACCGACTATCAAATTGAGCGTTTTGAAGGCGCGATTGGGCCACTTTTGGCAGCGGGCTACACTTTTCGCTACATTCATGCCGCCAATTCAGCTGGCCTGTTACAATTTCCCACTGCACACTTCAATATGGTACGGGCTGGCATCGCCATGCACGGCTTGCACCCCAGCAGCCTCTGCCAATTACCCGACGACTTCATTGCGGCCCTGACATGGAAAACAACCATTGCGCAGGTAAAACGCTATTCTGCCGGGGCGTATATTGGCTATGGCAAGGGCTATCGCACCACCGGCCCAGAAAAAATCGCGGTGATTCCGGTCGGTTATGCCGATGGTTTCCGGCGTGCGCCCAAACATTGGGGGCATGTGCTGGTACATGGACAGGAAGCCCCACTTGTCGGTCGCATTAGCATGGATCAAACGACCATTAATGTCAGCCACATTGAGGATGTGAAAATCGGCGATGAAGTAGTCCTGATTGGGCGACAGGGCAAAGCGCGAATTACCGCTGAAGAAGCCGCCAGTCGTCTGGATACGATCAACTATGAACTAGTCAGCACCATTTTGGCAAGAGTGCCGCGAGTAAAATAATCCTTGCAATAGGACAACGGTAATGTCTGTTAACAAGCGAACCCAAGCTCGCCTTGCTCATTGGCGCAAAGTTTTGAGCGGCCCTGCTATGCGAATTTCCGCCTTAGCAGAATTCAACTACCAGCAGCGGCGGTGGTTGCTTTCGATGATCCTGCTTATTTTGATAGGATTATCGATCGGCCTGACGATTTCAATGGTGCTTTTTTTTCAGCCAGAACACCCCTTATCTGAAATTGTCGTGCAGGCGGGTCTTGGCCTAACCTTTATCCTGTTGGTGGCTTTTGGGCTAAATCACCGGGGTTATTTTCATGCCGCAACGATAATTGTGCTGGCGTCCATTCCAATAGCCTTGCTGCTTGTGGTAAGCCTCGACTTTGACTCTGAAGATGTTCCGGACGGCCTAATCTATTTTGTCATCCCAATTTTCATGTGCAGCTTTTTATATCCGACCCGAACGACCATCGTTTTTTCCCTATTTTGTGTCCTTGTCATGTTCCTGAGTTACTACATCGTCCCGGATGCTAGCTGGGCCGATATTTTTTTTGCCGTCCAATTTGTCGTCATTGTCGCCATGTTTGTGATATTTACATCCTTTGTGCGTCATCAGCTTATGGATGAATGGAAAACCTCTAGCCTCACCAACCAGAAAGCCCTTAGCCAGCAAAATACCTATTTAGAAGCCCTGCACGAGACCTCATTGGCGTTAATGAGCCGTCAAAAACTCGACGACTTATTGCAGGTGATTTTAGAGCGTGCTGCCCAACTAGCCGACACCAAACACGGCAACATCTATCTTGTTTCGGCGGATGGAACTTTAATTGAACCCCGTGTAGTCTTGGGTGTCTACGCAAAAACATCAGGGGGGGCGGTGCGACGTGGCGAAGGGTTTGTCGGCAAGATTTGGGAAAGTGGCGAGCCGTTAGTCTTAGACGATTACGATACTTGGTCAGGACGCCTACCCGATTTTGACAAGAATTTGGTCCATGCCTCCATCGGTGTACCCTTGATTTCTGAAGGGCGTGTATTGGGGGCACTTTCGCTATCCTACACCGAACCAGACCGAACATTCAGCCCCGATCAATCAGACCTCTTGGCACGGTTTGGTCAGTTAGCCTCAATTGCCCTCGATACCACCCAACTCCATTCAGCGTTGCAGATAGAACTAGCCGAACGCCAGCATAATGAAGCCCGCCTGAAACAACAAAACGACTATTTATCAGCCCTGCACGAAACCGCGATCGCCCTGACCAGTCGCCTCAAACTAAAAGACCTACTGCAAGACATCTTAGAACGTTCCGCCCGCCTCGTTCAGGCCGATCATGGCTCGATGCAGGTGCTAAACCCCAATAACGGACGAATGCTTGTCGGTGCGGCCATTGGTGTCCTAAAAGACGTCTATCCTGATGAGGAGGCAAAAATCGGTGTTGGGCTGGCGGGGCAGGTCTGGGAAAAAGGCCAGATCATCTGTCTTGCCGATTACGACCAGTGGGAGGATCGCCATGCTAATTTCCCACCCGGTTATTTGCACGCTGTCGTAGGCGTTCCCTTAAAGGTTGGTTCAATCGTATCGGGCGTCTTGAATTTGGGGTATCAAGACCCGACCCGCCAATTTTCTGCGAGTGAGATTGAGCTTTTGGCTCGTTTTGCTGAACTAGCCGCGATTGCCCTTGACAATGCCTACCTATATTCCGCCTTGCAGCAAGAATTGACCGAACGGGTGCGGGCCGAGGTCACTTTGCGAAACAGCGAAGCCTATTTCCGGGCTTTAATCGAAAATACGTCCGACATCATCACGCTGGTTGATGAGAACGGCACAATTCGATACGAAAGCCCCTCAGTAGAACGTATTCTTGGCTACGGCATAGACGACCGTATCGGTTACAGCATCCTAGACTATGTCTATTCGGCAGATACCGCCGTGTTGTCTAGCGCCATTTCGAAATCCACTGCATCACCCCTTATGACCGAATCACCATCTGTGGTATATCGCAGCCTCCACAAAGATGGGGCGTGGCGTATTTTAGAAGCAACAACCACTAACTTATTGGATAACCCTGCTGTTCATGCCGTAATCACTACCAGTCGCGATATTACCGAACGCCGCCAAGCCCTTGAAGAACTTCGAGCCAGCGAAGAACGATTTCGCCAACTGACCGAGAACATCCGCGAAGTCTTTTGGATGACCTCAGCCGATTTTGATCAAGTGCTGTACGTCAGCCCTGCCTTTGAAGCCACATGGGGGCGTTCGCGTGAAGAGGTGTACTTCGCTGCCAGCGCTCATCTAAAGGATGTTTTGCCCGAATTTCGCTCCTCAATGCGCCGCGCCTTCGTTCGCACACGTCATGGTAAATCTACCGATATTGAAGTCCAAATCCGACGCCCTTCCGATGGTGAAATCCGCTGGATATGGTCAAGAACGTTTCCAGTCTATGACGCCAGCGGAGATTTCTATCGGGTCGCCGGGGTGTTGGAAGACATTACCGAACGCAAACTGGCTGAAGAACAACTCGTGGCATCCCTGCAAAGTGAACGCAATCAACGCATTTTTGCAGAGGCCCTGCGCGATTCCGCCAATGCCATTAGCAGCGCGACTGATCAGCATGAGGCCCTGAGTCAGATATTGGAATATTTAGGCCGTGTTGTGCCGCACGACGGGGCCAATATTCTCCTGTTTGACCCAGACACAGGTTTTGGTCATGTGGCAGGCAGTCACGGCTATGGAAGTGATTTGGGTTTTGCCGAGTTTTCCAGAGTCATCGGGCTAAATGTTCTTGGGATGCCTATTCTGCGCGAAATGGTGGAAACCCGTCGCCCCAAAGTATTGCCGGATGTTCAAAAAGAACCTCGCTGGGTCGTGCACGAAAACGAACAATGGGTGCGCTCGTGGGTTGGAGCGCCTATTATGCGAGCCGATACGGTTATCGGCTTTATCAATCTCGACAGCGCCTCTGTCGGCTTTTTTAACGAAGCTCATCGGGATCGGTTGGTGGCGTTTGCAAGTCAGTTGGGGGTAACCCTAGAAAATGCCCGCCTATTGGAACTGGAACGGGATCAACGGCTCTTTGCTGAAACCCTGCGCGATACCGCCGCTGCCATCAACAGTGCCCTTACTTTTGATGAAGTTTTGGATGAGGTCTTGGCGAATGTTGACCGCATGGTTCGTTACGATTCTGCCAATATCATGTTGCTGGACGAAGCGAAGGCCCTAGCTTCTGTGGCTAAATTCAGCGGCTACAATGAACCAATGCGCCGGCGTTTTATTGACAGTCTTGTGTTAGACGTTGCCAAAACCCCCAACTTGCAGCAGATGATTTCGACCCATCAACCCCTTGTCATTCCAAAGATCAAAGAATATGCGGATTGGGTGCCTATCCCGGAGGCGTCTTGGATTGAATCAACCGTAGCGGCCCCCATTTTACGTGAGCAGGAAGTAATCGGATTTATTCATCTCGATAGCAGTCAGGCCGGGTCTTTCAACGAAACCGATGCCCAACGATTACAAGCCTTTGCCAATCAGATTGGTGTCGCCCTCGAAAACGCTCGCCTATTTGAATTGGAACGGGATCAACGCATATTTGCCGAAGCCCTTCGTGATGCCAATGCTGCCATAGGCCGGACACTTGATCTAAGCGAAGTCCTCGGCCAGATTTTGCATTATATCGCCCGCGTTGTGCCGCACGATGCCGCCAATATCATGTTAATCCATCCCGATGGTGTCAATGTAACGGTGGTACGAGCCAATGGCTATAGCCCTGTTGAGCTTGAATATGTGCAGAACAGCCGAATGCACCTAATTGAAGTGGCACACTTGCGCCGCATGTTTGAAACCGGGCTTCCGACGATTGTGTCAGATGTTACCTTGCTAGAGAGTTGGTTTCATGTGCCCTATCTGACTTGGATTCGGTCATACGTAAGTACCCCGATCCAACGTGAAGGCAACATGATTGGTTTCTTGAATCTCGACAGCCGCATGGTGGGTTTTTTCAAGCAGAAAGATGCCGACCGATTAGTGGCTTTTGCCGATCAGGTGGGCATTGCCATTCACAATGCCCAGTTATATGAATCAGAACGTCAACAGCGGGTGCTATCCGAAACCCTGCGTGATATTGGCATTGTCCTAACCGGTTCGCTGCACCAGCAAGAAGTGTTGCCTAAGATTTTGGAGCAGGTAGCGCGGGTTGTTCCCTACGATGCCGCAAGTGTGTGGATGAAACACGACAACGAATGGCGGCTTTCTGTCGGTGTCGGCTATGACCGCTACGGGGTAGAACCGGAAGCCTATAGCTTAGTTTTTACCGAGGACAACAGCGACATTATCCGCCTTCTCAGGCAGAGTCCGCAGGTGATTATTGTTCCCCGCCTCCCCTATGAAGGTCAGGACTTGCGAGTCGAGGCGTTTGCATGGATTCATTCGTGGGTCGTTGCCCCGATTGTCAGCATGGGTGAGGTGATTGGCTATTTTTCACTTGACCATACCCAACCGGATTTTTATGGGCCACATCACAAGCCGATTTTGGAAGCGCTCGCCAACCAAATCTCGATAGTCATGGAAAATGCTCGTCTGTTGGAGGGGGTCGAACACGAGGCCGCCATATTAGAGGAACGGGTCATAGAACGCACCGTTGAATTGCAGCGTGAACGTGCGCAGCTAGAAGCAATTTGGGATGCGATGGGCGAGGGGGTTATCTACAGTGAGTATCAACGTGGCAGTCAACGGTCGCAGGTGCAATTTGTAAACAACGCCTTCTGTCAGCTGACGGGCTACTCCATTACCGAATTAGTCGCCCGCCCAATTGGGGATTTAATTGGTAAATTGTTTGGCGAGGAAGGCGAAGAGCAATTTTTGTTAAGTGCCTACAGCCGTTTTAATGGGGGTTATGCTGAACCCAAAGTATCCGATCGCAAAATCCAGCGCGTGCAGTTGACGCTTCTACGTCAAGATGGCAGTGAACTTGATGTCGCCCTTACCAGTACCTCATCGGGCAAACCCGACACCTCCATGCACTGGCAGTTAATGTTGGTGCGTGATGTCAGCCAAGAGAAAGCCCTCGAAGCCCAAAAGAGCCGTTTTGTTGCCAATGCCTCGCATGAACTCCGTACCCCTCTGGCGAATCTCAAGACCCGTCTATATCTGCTGCGCCGCCAACCCGAAAAACTCGATGCCCATGTGGACGTAATTGAACGCACCACCGAGCGCATGATTAGCTTGGTAGAAGATTTGCTGAATGTCTCCCGATTCGAACGCGGCATTATCCCCTTTGAACCTGCCCTAACCGATTTGGCTCGCCTGATTAAAGAGGTACTCGACGACCAGCAGATAGAGGCCAATCGCAAGTCAATCCAGATCGTGCGAATCTTACCCGACGCGCCGCTGAATTTGTACCTCGACCCCAAACGGATTCATCAGGTGATTACCAACGTTATCGTGAACGCCATCAGCTATACGCCCGAACACGGCACCATCACTGTGATGATGACCCTACAGGAGACCAATGTTTTGATTCAGGTGCATGACACTGGGCCGGGCATTGCCCCCGAACAATTGGAGCATGTCTTTGACCCCTTCTTCCGGGCCAGTGAGGGTAAAGTGAGTGGGACAGGTTTGGGTCTGACCATTGCGAAGGAAATCGTCGAGCGCCATCACGGGCTGATATGGGCCGAAAGTGAATTGGGCAGTGGTAGCGCGTTTAGCATCTTGCTCCCCATGCAAGAGCAGCGGTGAAACAATGAAGGCGAGTTGGTGTCTCGCCTTCGTGAAAATTCGATTATTTAGCGACTGGTTCAGCCGATTCGATTTCAGCCGGTCGGCAGCACAGCACCAAATCCTTTGCCGCCTTAACCTCGTCTACCCGTTTCACCGGTGTGATGTGGGGCGCTTCGTGGAGCAGGTCAGGATTGGTTTGGGCCTCCTCAGCAATCTTCAGCATGGCTTCAACAAAGCTATCCAGCATCTCTTTGCTTTCGGTTTCAGTCGGCTCAATCAATAGCGCTTCTGGCACAATCAACGGGAAGTAGTTGGTCGGTGGGTGGAAATTGTAATCCATCAACCGCTTAGAAATATCCAGCGCATGAACCCCCGGCGCTTTCTCAGGCCAGTGTCCATTCACCACCAATTCGTGACCGCACATCCGGTCAAAGGGCATCAGATACGTCCCCTTTAGGCGGGCGCGGATGTAATTAGCATTCAGCACCGCGTAATGGGTCACTTTGGGCAGGTCGCTGCCATACGCCGAAATGTAGGCATAGGCGCGGACGTGCATCCCAAAATTCCCATGAAACGCTTTCAGGCGACCAATGGATTTGTCCGGCATCACCCAGCCATACAGTGGGGCATCATCTTCGTCTTGCGCTTCTTCAACAATCTCGACCACCGGGCCGGGACGGAAGGGCGCTAGTTTTTCATTGCACACGACTGGGCCACTGCCGGGGCCGCCGCCACCATGCGGTGTAGAAAACGTTTTGTGCAGATTGTAGTGCATGACATCGAAGCCGAGTTCACCCGGTTTGGCGACCCCCAACAGGGCATTCATGTTGGCCCCGTCCATATACATCAGGCCACCTGCCTCATGCACAATCTTGACGATCTCGACGATGTGTTCTTCAAACACGCCGAGGGTGCTAGGCACGGTAATCATCATGCCTGCCAGTTCATCTTTGTGTTGTTCACAGGCTTTCCGCAGCACATCTAAGTCCACATCCCCGTCTTTGTCCGACGGCAGTTCAATCGCCTGCAAACCTGCCATCGAAGTCGTCGCGGGGTTGGTTCCATGTGCGCTGTCGGGCACAAGGATTTTGGTGCGTTTGAGGTCGCCGCGATCAATGTGATATTTGCGGATCATCAAGATGCCAGCAAATTCACCATGTGCGCCAGCAGCCGGTTGAATACTAACCGCATCAAACCCGCTGATTTCGCACAGCCATTCCTGTAATCGGTACATCAAGGCCAAAGCGCCTTGTGTCGTACCCTGACTTTGCAGCGGATGTACATGGGCAAAACCGGGCAGGCGGGCCACATCTTCATTGATCTTCGGGTTGTACTTCATCGTACACGACCCCAGCGGATAGAAGCCCTTGTCAATCGAATAGTTGAACCCACTGAGTTTAATGAAATGGCGTACCACATCCAGTTCGCCCATTTCGGGGAAATCGAGATCGGCACGGCACAAATCAGCCGGGATATCGGTCAACGGCACATCCGGCGCAGGCATTCGGATGCCCTGCCGTCCGGGTTGGCTAAGTTCATAACTCGTTTTTTCGAGTGCTTGAGGTGTTGTGTTTTCCATTTACGTAACTTATATCCCTTTTATCAATGATGGTGGTGGTGATCGCCGTCGTGAAGATCACCCGCCGCAACGGCCCGCAGGCCCGCCACCAACATATCAATCTCGTCTTTGCTGTTCATTTCGGTCACGCACAGCAGCATTTGGTTTTCGCGGGTGGGGAAATCTTTAGCCAGATCGTAACCGCCGATGATGCCAAAGTGATACAGCATCTCGTCATTGATTTCACTGACGGGCCTCGGACAGGTGACGACGAATTCCTTGAAGAAGGGGCGTGTCATGTCTACACTGAAACCCTTCAATTTGTTAATCTCTTGGGCGGCATAGTGCGCTTTGTGCCAGCACAATTCAGCCACGCTGCGCATCCCTTGTTTGCCCATTGCGGTCATATGGATGCAAGCCGCCAGCGCCATCAACCCTTGATTAGTGCAGATGTTGCTTAACGCCTTTTCGCGGCGGATATCTTGTTCACGCGGGCGTAGGGTCATTACATAGGCGCGGCGACCGTCGCCATCAACTGTTTCGCCAACAATGCGGCCTGCAATGCGGCGCACATGCTCATTTTTCACCGCAAAGAAACCCAGATATGGCCCGCCAAAACTCATCGGGATACCCAAGCCTTGACCCTCACCGACTACAATATCCGCCCCAAGTTCGCCGGGGGATTTGAGCAACGCACAGGCCACCGGATCAGTCACGATGCACACCAACGTACCGTGAGCGCGGGCGGCTTTGATTATTTCGGTGTAATCCTCAATCTGCCCAAAGAAATTGGGATACTGCACGGCGATCATAGCCGTGTTGTCATCAATCATATCTGCCAAGTCCACCATCGTCGCCGTTCCGCTGCGATCACCCGAAAACTTCACCGGACGATTCTGGTGATAGGTGCGGGCGACTTCGCGGTAATGCGGGTGGATGGTCGGCGAAAAAATCACCTTCTGACGTTTATCGCGGTGGGTTGCCATCGCAACGGTTACCGCTTCGGCAAGGGCTGTCGCGCCGTCATAATGGCTGGCGTTGGCGGCATCCATTCCCGTCAGGCGTGAGATCATCGTCTGAAATTCAAAAATCGCCTGCAAGGTGCCTTGGCTAACTTCCGGCTGATACGGCGTATAGGCAGTATAAAATTCCCCGCGCAGCAGCATATGATTAACCAGCGCCGGGATATAGTGATGATACGACCCCGCGCCGAGGAAAATGGCATAGTTATTGGCAGAGACATTAAAACTGCTGAGAGTTTCCATCTCCGCCGCAATTTCCATTTCCGTCATGGGGTCGGGCAAATCAAGTTTGGGGAAGCGGTGCTTCTCCGGGACGGCATCAAATAACGCTTCAATCGAGTCTACGCCAATGGCCTTTAGCATAGCCTCGCGGTCAGCATCCGTATGTGGAATGTAGCTCATGTTGTGTTGTGAATCCTACCTCTAGTCTGAAGGATGGGCCGATCACCCATCCCTATTGAAAATCCGTGATGAGAAACCTAGCGGGAACTACAAAATTCAACGTAGGCGGCGGCGTTCATCAGGCCATCCAATGGGCTTAGGTCTTTGACGCGCAGCTTGATAAACCAACCCTTGCCAAATGGGTCACTGTTGACCAGTTCAGGTTCTTTTTCGAGTTGGCTGTTGACTTCGATGACTTCACCCCCGACTGCCGTGTACACATCCGAGGCCGCCTTAACGCTTTCAACGACGCCAATTGATCCACCCGCGCTAAGGGTTGACCCGACATCCGGCATTTCGACATAAACAATATCGGAGAGTTGGTCTTGGGCATAATCGCTAATGCCAATCGTGACCACATCCCCTTCGACACGGAACCATTCGTCACTTTTGGCGTACTTCAAATCTTCTGGCGTTTTCCAATTAGCCATGAGAAGACAAGTCCTTTCAACCGCAAAATAGGATGATTTTTCATTGAATCTTGAATCTTGTAGTAGAAGTATAACGCTAGAGTGGGGGAGAGGCGAGTTTCAATTCACATGCAATTTTTAGCCAAGTTGCATGTGAATAGGCACGTTATTCAACTAGGGATTGCAAATAACGTGCCGTTAGATTTTTTAGAAAGGTGATAGTCCACTATTCGGCGTCTACATCCAACCACTTGCGTAGAGTCTGATAGACTTCCGTCGAGGCCACCAAGTTAAACGTGATATGTCCACTGGCATCGGCTACAATCGAGGGGCGCATGACAAGGCGGTTATCCTTGGTAAGACCAAGCGCCATGTACGAATTGCCCGTACCGACCTGACGAGTGGTAGCTAGACCCGGAACCGGATAAAGATTTTTGAGACGGCGCACAAGTTCGCTATATTGTAACCGCAATGCCAATTCAAGCGGCCCAAAGCTGGCCGAGATGCTGACAAATGAGCCTTCACGACTCATAGCTAAAATTGGCTGATCGGGGTTTTCCTGCACGGTGGTCAGGCGCAATACATTGTCAGGTTCCAGAACAGCTTTATCTAAAACTTGGTAGTTTCGCATAACCCATGTACTCCCAGCAGATCGAAAATAATAAGACTGTTGTAGTGAAAAAATAATGTGTTCATTATATCACAATCGCATGGTTTAGCCGTTGGATAATTTGCCTATATTCTTATCACTAGAAGTTTTGCGCTTCTTCTGGCAGGCCACGCCTTGTTTCCCATGTAGGGGTTCTCAAGGGTAGGTTTTTCGATGGAGGCGTGTTTGTGCCCTAGATATGCCCTCCAGCAAGGTTTGCCAAAGATTGCTGATGCAATTTTCCGCATCAATACAAGTATTTTCGTAGGGGATGGCCCTGTGCCATCCCGCCTTTCACCAATCCGGGCGCACTGTGGAAGCGTCAACCGCATCCATACCCTCCCCAGTCCGATGATGCACTTTTTCGCATCAATTACGAGAATTTTCGTAGGGGATGGCCCTGTGCCATCCCGCCTTTCACCAATCCGGGCGCACTGTGGAAGCGTCAACCGCATCCATAACCCTTCCCAGTCCAATTCATTGGACTTTGCGACGATAGCCGCCGACTTCAGTCGGTGGGTCAAACCAGATTTCTTACCCGATACACCATTTAGTCATGGAATAGCAGGAAAAACGCCATAGAAAACCGACGCATTCGATGGTAGAGTTTTTCCGCACAGCCGTTGATAGAACGCGCTATTTGGTTTTTTGGAGGATGTGAATGAAGGTACGACATGTGGCCGTTTGGAGCAGTTTGTTGGTGTTAATGGGATTTTTAAGCGCCTGTGCTGCGTTTGAAGACCCCAGCAGAAAAGCAACACAAAATGCCGAAAGCACGGCCCTGTGGGCAACGGTTGGGGTGGCCCAAAACCAGAATGAGACGATTGTTGCCCTAATCGCCACCGCCGATAACGCCTCAATTTTGGCCCAATCTGCTACACAGGTCAGTGTCGAACGCGATCAACTGCGAGCGACCGTCAACGCGATTGCCAATAATCCCGTCGCGGGGTTGCCTGTTGCGCCTTTTGGTTCAACCCCACCGGCCCTTGATGGTGGTGTTCCGGCTGGCCCTGTCCCAACTACTCAATCGGGCAGTTCAACCAACAACAGCACTGGTACTTATGTCACAGCCACCACTGCCTCAACCTTGACCGCTGATTTTTGTGCGGCGGATTCAGTAACGACCTTTGCTGCCGACGCACCCGTCATCTATTTTGTGACCGTGTCTCGCAATGTTCTGGCGAATGTCGAGTTTTCGATCCGGGTCTCCTCGAATGGTAGTGTTATCAACCAAGATACCGCCTTCTGGACAAGCGATGCGGTCTATCCCGACACCTGTATTTATTATGCGCTAGACAACGCCAACATCCCCGATTGGGCCGCCGGCACCTATACCGTTGAACTGCTGGCAAATAATCAATCCGTCTCGCAAGTCACGTTCCAGATTTTGGGCGCAGACGCCATGCAGGATACCGTCGCCACCCCGGAAGCCAGTTAGCACCAATAACGCATTCAGGCCGATCTTCGCCCGAAAATGAAAATTCCATGAATTGCCTTGTGTTCATTTGTACGAACTAGACAAATGAATCCGGTTGTGTTACGATATATATACTCTGAATAATGCTATCAATCAGATTGATCAGATGATTCATAACCTTCCACCCCAACGACCCCTTCCAGCCAGACAACTCAATTTGGAGTCTGAGCTATTGGATTATTTGGCCGAGGCAAGCTGCCAGCCAGAAGCCGATACGCGCATCCCCGCATTGGGCCAATTGAGCGGTGAACTGCACGTCAGTGTCAGTAAACTGCGCGAACAATTAGAAGTAGCCCGGGTCATGGGTCTGGTATCCGTCCGCCCCCGCACAGGCATTCACCGACAAGACTACAATTTCATGTCGGCGGTACGTCTAAGTCTCTTCTTCGCACTAGCCAGCGACATAACCGTCTTTGACGAGTACAGCAATCTACGGAAGCATATTGAGATGTCGTTTTGGTATGAGGCCGTCGCCCGCCTGACCGATGAGGATAAACACCGCCTGCGTCAGTTGGTGGCACAAGCATGGGAAAAACTGCGCGGTTCGCCCGTCCGAATTCCCCATGCGGAACATCGTGAATTTCATCTGACCATTTTTTCCCGTCTCGACAACGTCTTTGTGCGCGGCCTCCTAGAAGCCTATTGGGAAGCATATGAAGCGGTTGAACTGAATAAATATGCCGACTTAGCCTATCTCAGTGAGGTGTGGTCATATCACGAGCGCATCACCGAAGATATTATTCGGGGAGATGTGGACAGTAGCCTACGAGCATTTGAGGAGCACACCAAATTACTACCATCGTACCATAACGAACATCGTGGTAACGGCGCAGTGAAGTGATTGAGTAGTCGAAGTGCATGTGGTGAACAATTGGGCCAGCTGGCCCAATATTTATCTATGATTTCAAAGCCCCATTGGAGAGTAGGAGTTTTAATTTCATGACTGTTGTGGATCTACAACAAGCACCAGCGACCCAACTCCATAGTGGTCAGCGCATTGTGAACGATTTTTCGTTCGTAGTCGCGACGACAAATGGGACGGGGAGCCAAACCTCGAACAATACCCTGTTGCGGGCCTTGTTCAAAATGGGTGTTCCCGCCACTGGGAAGAATCTATTTCCTTCCAATATTTACGGCCTGCCCACATGGTTCTATATTCGAGTCAATAAAGATAATTACCGCGCCCACCGCGATCAAGCGGAAGTGCTGGTGACTTATAATTTTGACACTTTTGCGGAAGACATTGCGGCCCTGCCCCCCGGTGGTGTTTGCATCTATCCGATGGATGCCCCCAGCGGTAAGAAAAAATGGAATGTCGTGACCCCCAGCCGCGACGACATTTATTATTATCGTATTCCGGTGGATGAACTGACCGCCACCATGAACCCCGATCAGGCCCTGAAGGAATATATTGCCAACATGGTCTACGTTGGCGCACTGGCCTATCTCTTTAATATTGATATGAGCCAGATCGAACACGCGCTAAGTTATCACTTTGGTGGCAAGGCCAAACCGATTGCCATGAACTTTGGCTTGGTCAAGCTGGCCTATGATTGGGCTAAGGACAATCTCCAAAAGATTGACCCCTATTGGTGTGAATCCATGCCCGACGCCAACTTCACCAAAGATATGATGATGATTGAAGGCAATGCCGCCGCCGCGCTGGGTGCAGTATTCGGTGGGGTGCAGTTTATCGCATGGTATCCCATTACCCCCAGCAGCAGTGTCGCCGAAAACCTGCAAAGCTATCTGGCCGACTATCGCCACGATGAAGAAGGTCGCGCCACCTATGCCATTGTCCAAGCCGAAGACGAACTTGCCGCCATTGGCATGATTGTTGGCGCAGGCTGGGCCGGGGCGCGTTCCATGACCGCCACCAGCGGGCCGGGCATCTCCTTAATGGCCGAATTTACCGGCTTAGCCTATTTCGCCGAAGTCCCCGCCGTCATCTGGGACATCCAGCGCATGGGGCCAAGCACCGGTCTACCCACCCGTACCTCACAGGGTGACATTCTATTTACCCACTTCCTCGGTCACGGCGATACCCGTCAGGTCGTCTTGCTGCCCTCCAATATGGAAGAATGTTTCCGTTTTGGCTGGGAGTCATTTGATTTTGCCGAACGCCTGCAAACACCCGTATTCGTGCTGAGTGACCTCGAATTGGGCATGAACCTCCACGTCAGCACCAAATTTGAATATCCTGAACGCCCAATGGATCGTGGCAAGGTCTTAAGCGCCGAAGATTTGCAAAAACTCGGTGGTCAATGGGCACGTTATCGCGATGTAGATGGTGATGGGATCACCTATCGTACCCTCCCCGGCACCGATCACCCCAATGCCGCCTACTTTACGCGCGGTACAGGTCACAATGAGACGGCTGGTTACAGCGAAAAAGTCGAAGACTGGCACAACAACCTAAAACGTTTGGCCCACAAGATGAATACCGCCCGTGAAATTCTGCCCCAACCTGTGATTCAACAGAACAAGGGCGCGAAGATTGCCATTGTCTCCTATGGCAGCAACGACTATGCCATCAAAGAGGCGATGGACTATCTCAAAGCGAAACATGCCGTCAGCGTAGATTATCTGCGTATTTTGGCCCTGCCCCTTTCGCCCAAAGTCGGTGAATTTATCAACGGCTATGACCGCGTATATGTCGTCGAAAACAATGAAGAAGGTCAGATGGCCCAGATTATGCGGATTGATTTCCCACAAAAAGCGCCTGATCTTCGCAGTATTGCCCGCTGCAATGGGATGCCCTTAGACGCGGAATGGATTATGGCTCAACTGCTGGAAATGGAAGGTAAATAAGTCATGGGTCGTACCAAAACAAATGAACTTGGCCTGCTAGCGGCGGATTATAGTGGTAGACCGTCTACCCTTTGCCCCGGTTGCGGCCATAACTCAATCTCAAATCAAATCCAGCAGGCGGCGTTTGAATTCAGCCTAGACCAGCATTTTGTCGTCAAGATGAGTGGCATTGGCTGTTCATCCAAGACCCCCGCCTATTTTATGGGTCGTTCGCACGCCTTTAACACCATTCACGGGCGTATGCCTTCGGTGACAACCGGCGTTGTATTAGCCAATCACCATCTGAAAGCCATCGGTGTTTCCGGTGATGGTGACACAGGGAATATCGGCTTTGGTCAATTTAAGCATCTGGTACGCCGCAATGTGCCGATGGTCTATATCATCGAAAACAATGGCGTCTATGGTCTAACCAAGGGCCAATTCTCCGCCACCGCCGACTATGGTCAAAAGACCAAATACGCGGGCAAAAATGAATTGCCCTCGATTGATCTCTGTGCCGAAGCGCTCTTGGCGGATTGCTCGTTTGTGGCGCGTTCCTTCTCTGGGGACGCCAAGCAAATCCGGTCATTGCTCCGGGCGGCCTTTAGCCATCGCGGAACCGCCGTGATTGACATTATCAGCCCCTGCGTAACCTTTAACGACTCAGTGGACTCCACCAAGAGCTATCACTGGGGCAAGGAACACCGCGAAATCTTAAACGAACTCGGTTTTGTGCGCGGCCAAGATGACATCGCGGTGGATTACGAAGAAGGCAACTCCCAAGATGTCCAACTCCACGATGGTAGTTGGGTGCGTCTCAAGAAACTCGATGATGCCCATGATCCAACCGACCGAACCAGCGCTTTCCGTGTTCTGGAACAGGCCCGTAAGGAACAGGTTATCATCACTGGCCTCATCTATATTGACCAAGAGCGCTCAACCGTCGTCGAAAATGCGCGCATGACCGATACCCCGCTGGTGAACTTGCCCGAAGAACAACTTCGCCCCTCCAAAGCGACCTTGGGCAAGGCCCTTGCGGAGCTATTCGGCTAGTTAATGGGTGAAATTTAGCAATCCGCCCCCCAATCGCCTTCAATAGGTTATTCTGCACTCCCCCTCGCCAACTTGGAGAGGGGGTAGGGGGTGAGGTGGGATTTTGCGCCACCCTCTCAACTCGGACTCTACCAAACCCCGCCGAAGCTGAATACGCGGGGTTTTGTTGTTATTTGGCGATAACCATAATGACTTGCCTTTGACATTCGTTCGAGCGCGGGTAAACTAACTTACAGTGGTTCTTGTGTGTAGTGACCCTAGACTCAGCACGGCGGCTATAGTCCCGTGTCCTAGTGGGTCAATGTGCTTGGAAATCGTTATGAGTTCACGATTCTTTGCGTTTGGGAGGCGCAAAAGTCAATATGCGGACACGTTTAACATTGATTCGGCATGGACAGACCGAATGGAATGCCACCGGAAAATGGCAGGGTCATGCGGCTGTTCCCCTAGATGACACCGGGCATATGCAGGCGCAGGCCCTTGCCCAACATCTAAAGACATGGAATATTAATCGCATTTATAGTAGTGATCTGAGCCGCTGTATCCAAACAGCCCAATATATCACCGAAGCGCTTGGCATGGAGTTTGTCATAGATGCCCGTCTGCGCGAAATTGATGTGGGCGAATGGCAGGGGCTGACCGAAGAAGAAGTGCGGGCGTGGGATGCCGAGCGGTTTGCCCAAGTGATGGCAAATCCCTTTAATGTGCGGCGTCCGGGCGGCGAAAGCTTTAATGACCACAGCACCCGTGTCACGCCTGCGATTTTAGAATATGTTAAAAATCATCGTGGGGAGCATCTTGTATTGGTGACGCACGGCGGTACGATTCACGCGATTATTCGTGGCGTACTGCGCATGGAAGTGCCCGCCGATAAACGTCAAATTCCCAACACCTCATTGACAGACATCATCTTCGACGCAGACAAGAATGAGTGGCGGTTAGAAACAGCAGGCTTGATCCCCCACCTAGAGCTAACCGAAATGATTCTACCCACTCGCGTTGTGAATCCCGAACTAAAATAGTCGGGTTCCACAGAAAGGGGGACACGTCGCCCCGACAAAGAGGTTCACACGCAGTCAAAATATACTAGACTTAGAAAAAAAGTGAATCAATGGGTCAAAGATTCGCCAAATAACCCGTTGATGGTCTGCATTTGGTTGTCCACACAAGGAGAATTTATGAGTGACATTGCTTCAGGTGAGCACGTTCATGTGCGAAGCCATATCGGCCTCGAAGAACATGGATTTGAAGAGAAGCGGCGGGTCTATTGGAACTTAAACCCTGCCGAATTTTATGAACATGCCCTTCGTAATGGTGAAGGGATTTTGACGGATGCGGGTGCGCTGCGTGTCTTGACCGGGCAGTTCACCGGGCGTTCGCCTAAAGACAAATATGTGGTTGATGAGCCCGAAGTGCATGAGGACATTTGGTGGGGCAACAACCAAGCCGTCACGCCTGCCGTTTTTGACCGCCTATATGAGCGTCTGCGCCACTATCTGTTAGAAAAAGAACTCTATGTCGTAGATGCTTTTGCAGGTACCGATGTCAAATGCCGCCTGCCCATCCGGATCATCAGCGAAGCCGCCTATCACGGCCTGTTTTCGTGGAATATGTTTGTCCGTCCCACCCGTGAGGAACTCGCTGTCCATGAACCAGCCTTTACCGTCCTTGCCGCCCCCAATCTCGGCGCGAAACCCGAAGAAGATGGCACACGTACCCCAACCTTTGTTGGCATCAGCTTTGCCCGCCGCATGATTATCATCCTCGGAACCCTCTATTCCGGGGAAGTCAAAAAGGGCATTTTCACCGTCATGAATTACCTGATGCCCAACCTCGGCATCATGCCCATGCACTGTTCCGCCAATATCGGGCCAGCCGGCGATACAGCCGTTTTTTTTGGCCTAAGCGGTACGGGCAAAACCACCCTCTCTGCCGACTCATCCCGCACCCTAATTGGCGACGATGAACACGGTTGGAGCGACGACGGCATTTTCAATTTTGAGGGTGGCTGTTATGCCAAGACCATCAACTTGAGCGCCGCCAAAGAACCCGAAATCTATGCCACCACCCAGCGTTTTGGCACGATTCTGGAAAATGTGCCGCTTGACCCGCGTGACCGCCGACCTGATTTCAACGATGAGTCCCTGACCGAAAACACGCGCTGTTCCTATCCGATTGACTTCATCCCGAACGCCAGCGAAACTGGCTTGGGTGGTCATCCTGAAAACATCATTTTCCTGACTGCCGATGCCTTTGGTGTTTTGCCTCCGGTGTCGAAGTTAACTCCCGAACAAGCCATGTACCATTTCATCAGCGGCTATACTGCGAAGGTCGCTGGCACAGAACGCGGCGTAACCGAACCCTCCGCGACCTTTAGCGCCTGTTTTGGTGCGCCTTTTATGCCCCTGCATCCTACAGCCTACGCCGAACTGCTGGCGGAAAAAATCCGTGAGCATGGCAGCAACGTCTGGTTGATTAACACCGGCTGGTCAGGTGGGCCATATGGAGTCGGTTCGCGCATTGACCTGCCCTATACCCGTCGTATGATTCACGCCGCGCTCGAAGGTGAACTCGATAAGGCCGAATTTGTGGAGGAGCCGTTTTTTGGCCTCCACATCCCCAAAGCGATTCAAGGCGTGCCCTCCAAGGTGCTAAATCCGCGTGAGACATGGGCCGATCCCGCCGCCTATGATGCCAAAGCGCGAGAATTAGCCGCCATGTTCCGCAAGAACTTCGAGAAATTTGCCGACCGTGCCAGTGACGCCATCATAGCCGCTGAACCTAAAGCCTAGTGCCTGTTTTCCTTTGCCCTTTTCCCCTCTCCACTCGGTGGGGAGGGGATGTAACCGGATACCCGACCAATGGACTATTTCAAAGACCTTGTGCAAGACCAAATTCAGGGCCAACTCTGGAAAACTGATGCAGGTATCATAGTTATCATGGGTGATGAACCTCTGCCTGAAGATTTGACCCCATCTGCCACATTATTGGCTGAGGGTGACTTGGTCGTGCGCTATGCCATTCCTTACTTGGGCATGAGTCACTTATCTGTTGTGCCAAGCATGTTTGTTTCGGAACGCGGCGCGGTATTGGTTGGCTGGACGGGCTGGAATTTTGGCGTCGGCAACTATCAACTGTACCCGCGTGCCGAGTTCTATGGCCTGCGTTCCGATGGTGAAAAAGCCCAAGCCTATCTGCGTGAACTCGATTTTGGCGCGGATTTGCGGGTGCTGGCCTATCAAAAAACCGACGACCTCGTGCCGCTAACGCAGGTGGACTTCCTGATTTATGCCCCATCTATCACCCCGCCCCCATTCCTAGTCCAATCGCTCCCCACACCTCCTAAAGCTGATGACTCCCTCTCAAAAGATTAATTTTCGCTATGAGGGTCAAATGTGCCTCGTAGGGGCAGGGCTAAGACCTGCCCAACAATCAGCGCGTTTGCCTCATTCCTAAATCCTCCCTATCGTATAACTGTAGGGCTTCAATTTGGCGTTTTCTGCTCCCCCTCGCCGATTCGGAGAGGGGGTCGGGGGGTGAGGTTGGTTTTTTTGCGACCCGCCTAGCCCTACCACATTTTCCAAAATCTATCGGTCAATTATGTTGCAAAACCATATCAAATGACACCACTTGACAAACGCATACCGTTTCACAATCTCTAGTCAGAGACATGTCTTTTTGCTGCTATGAATTCCTTATAAATTGTTGGGGGTGGCAATTTGTAGTATCCTAGAGCGCGTTGTGCTTTTTGAAGAGTGTAAACGGCTAAGGAGTCTTCTAGTGAAACGAATGCGCGTGTCCCTCTTTGCGCTGCTTATCATGCTGATTGGTGCTGCTGGACAGGCTTTTCCGGCCCAGGGGCAAGGCGGCTATCAATGGCCCGCCCCCCTCAACCCCGGTCAAATGCCCACCAATAATCCCATATTGCCCCCTGTTACCGCCATGCCGACGCCGCCTCTCCCGGAACCACTAATTCCCGGCACCCTGTTTTTTAACATCCAAGATTTTTCCGACGGCTATCGTATTCTCAATCTGACGCTCGACAGCCGTTTGTATGCCTATAACATCAGCAACCGCGACGGCGTTTACCCAGTGAGCAACAATGGTCAATATGGCATCGTCAAGGAACTGGAAAACGAAACCACCTCGACCTGTGCCATCATTGATTTACTGACAGGCTTGGAAGTAGACCGTTTTGACACCGACAGCGCCTGTGCCGCCACCTTCTGGTCACCGGATAGCACCCGCATTTTGTTTACTACCTTCGACGAACAGGGCAATTCGGCCCTCGCCATCCGCCAAGATGCCCAAAACACCATTTTCCGGCCTCGTCCGGCGGGTGAGGTGGATATGGGTGGAATCTCCCCGGCTGCCAATTTCATCTATATCGCACAGGGCTGGGTTTCCGACTCGGTTGTGACCTTCGACATGGGTCTGCAGGGGGCGCTTTCCCAGCAAGTATTTTCGCGGGTCGGTGCGCTAGATGCCGCCTATCCTGCCAAAGATTTGACCCTAGAGCAGACCGGACGCCGGTTTGTGGCATGGCGCTCCTCACAGCCGTTGGAAAGTTTCTTCCGGGGTCTGTGGCTGACCGATGTCGCCGATGAAGGTAACAGTTTCCCACTTGCTCCATCCGGCACAATTGCGTGGTTTTCTGCCTATGCCCCCGACGACACGGCACTTGTCTATTGGGCTGCGACCGAAGGTTCGTTTGGCCCGGTTCATCCCCTCCGGTTGGTGATCTATATTCCCGCTGCCGACGAACAGAGGGTGCTGCTGCAATTCGACGGCCCGTCCGGTGAAAACCTCGTGACACGCCCCGGTATTCTTGTTTGGAATCCCGAAGGCATCTATTTCCATATTTCGCAGCAGGATGGCACACCCAGCCCCTTACAGACGGGCACCTATCGCATTCAACCCGATGGCTCGAATCTGGAATATGTCACGCCCGAACTCCTGTGGAGCAGTTTGCTACCCTGAGCCTAATGGTCAAATCGGACGATTAGTGGTTTATTCCCCAACGGGGGGCTTGCGTCTCGGTTGGGGATAGTCTACACTCTCCCGCGCTTTTGGCTTAAAATGCAAGAACATAAACAACATGCTGCTCCATAAACGGGGGGCAGTTGAAGGAGCTTTGGAAGATGTTGAAGTCTCAATCTTTTTGGGGGAAACGTGCCGTTTTTGCAGTGGTGATTGTGGCTGCATTTCTGGCTGGCACGCTGGTCAATAATCAATTTCGGTCTGCCCAAGCCGAACCCAACCGCGATGGTTTTAGTAATCAAATTATCGAAATTTCGTCCGGCGTAACCCGCGATAACCCTGTCGTCGTCTATGCCCTGCCGGATGCCACTTCTCAAAAACTCGATACTCTGTTGTGGGGTGATCGCGTGCTGTATCGCGGCGTTGAACAAACTGACCCGGCAGGTGTGCGTTGGCGCCAAGTTGATTTGGCTGAGGGCATTACGGGTTGGATCACTGCCAGCCTTGATGACCTGAACACCAAGCGCTTGGTCATCAGCGACGCTGTATTCACCACCCCCGGCATTGGTGTTGGTGTAGCCATTACCGTTGCCGCCGATGGGAATGGCGCGAACCTACGTGAAAATCCTACCGTTGGTGCGACCCGCGTCCGCAAATTAACGACTGGCGAAACATTGACCGTTGTGGCTGGCCCGTATCAGTCCGAATATTTTGTCTGGTGGCAGGTACAAGATGCCAGCGGCGCGATGGGCTGGGTCGTGGACATTCAGGCATGGTTTACCGCTACCCCGGCCCAATAGTTTGCCTAGCGAATTTCAGCGTTGTTGACCCGTTTTTAGCCTAAATTCAGCACGGTGGCTTTAGCCCCGTGTAATAATGGCCCAGTCAACTCTAATTGAATGACTCATCACAGGCGGGTCTATGGATTCGCCTGTTTTGTTATCCGATTTGTTGGGGTGTATTCGCTCAAAATCTCATTGGCGAGACTATCGAGTGCCTCCAACTCGCTTTCCAAACGCGCCGGGTCATCCAAAATCCGCCCAATTGCAAATTCAATTTGCAGCCGCACCACGTCCTGTGCCGCGATGTTTGGCTCAAAATCTCCCCCCTGATTGACCATTATCCATGCTGCCTGCCACTGTGGAAATAAGTCCTCCGCCATCATCTCCCCTGATGACTGGCGAATCGGCAAACTCCCCGTCGCTCGATTCCATTCAGCATTGATTTCGGGTGACACCCACCAGCGCAAAAATAACCACGCCGCAAGGTCAGCTTCGCGTGAATGACCAAGAATACTGATTGTCGGGCCGGAGATGTAGAGCGTCTCGGAAAATGGTACGGTTTGCCACTCAAACGGATTTTGACCGATACCCTCGTGGATAATGGGCAGTGCCGAGGTGCTGCCCAAATAAAACAGCGAGCGCCCTGCCAAAAATTCATCTTGGGCCGCGAATGAGACCGTTTGACGGACAACGCACCCATCTGCCAGCAAACGAATCATCATCTTTAGCGATTCGGTCATGCCCTCTGTATTGAGGGTATAGGTCAGTGAGGTGGTATCGAAAATCGGACTTTCATTCGCTGTCAGTCCTGCCCATATCGAAGCGCGTGTCTCCAATTGAAACGCCGGGGTATTCGTCTGGGCATAATATTCGCAGGCCAAATTGCTTAATTCAACTAAGTTGGTCGGTGACGATTCAAAACCTAGTGCTTGCAGTGCCGTCTTGTTGACATAGAGTGTTTCTGCAAATAACCGTTCGGGCCAACCGAATTGCGCGTCGGTAAATGGGTCATGACCCAATTCCGCGATACCGGGGACAAAATCGGCCTCAACGTCAATTCCCCATTCCTCATCGTGGATAAATGGGTTCAAATCCAAAATCGGCCCGCCCAACGCGAATAGGGCGCTTTCATAGGGCGCGGCAATAAAAATATTCGGTAGGGTACGATTTTCCGATGGGGTGGTCAATTGCAGGATAATTTGGTCATATAGCAAACCAGAATTTTGCAAGCTACGCGGTTCAACGGTAATCTTCCACTCGTTTTCCGCATTGAATTGGGCCACCAATTGATTAAGCGCCGTTTCGCGTTCACCCGTATGCGGATGCCAGAAAGTGATGGTTTGACCAGCCGGGCCAACCGATTGGGCATGGCTGTTGGATGGAGGCGCTCCAACCGCTGCCATAAACACGACTAGACACGAGAAGATTAGGGGGTGGGTGGGTGATTTCAATCCGGCAGGCCCTCAAGTGAGTAAATAATCAAAGCAAAGATTAATCGGAGCAGCAGAATGAAACAAGGCTTTTTAGGATTTGCCAGCTTATTACTAATCGGGGCAGTTATGGCTGTTGGGGTGTTTGGCGGGTCGGCTTTAGCGACAGGCCGTCAACAGCAGCCCTTTTTGCCCACCGCCACCTTTTTACCCGTCGAAGATTTGGATTATATGCTAGAAACCGTCGCCCTAACATCCGACCCGATTGTGTTTGACGATCAGACCGTTGATGGCTATACCTTTGGCAGTATGACTTATGTTACAAAGTATCCGCAGGGGATGCAGTTTACCGCCACCATCACCCCACCCGAAGGCCGTGAAATTTTGGCCGTCAATGTGATGTATGAATCGGCAGGCGGGGGCAGGGGGCGTGCCCAAGCTGATTTGACCGCCAACTCCAACGAATGGCAGGCCGTTCCCTTTGATCGTGGTGGCCTCCCTCCTTGGCAGAAATTTAAAGTCTCCTTCCGTGTCAGCGATGATTCAGGGGCATCCATCGAAACCGCCCCAGTAGATGTGTTATACATAGACCCCACCCGTGAGTGGTATCGCATCGAAAGCCAAGATGTCATTGCCTATTGGTTTGATTTTCCAGAGGACTTAGGTGTCGAGGTCGTGACCGCCTTCGCCCAAGTACGTGACAAATACGAAAAAGGCTTTGGTGCATTGCTGCCCTTCAAGCCAACCGTCGTGATCTTCCCTCCCGGCGATTCCATTGGCGAATTTGAACCCGGCGGCATTGCCAATCCCCGTACTACCGGACAAGCCAGCAATGATACCCAATCAGCGGTGCTGCGTGTGCGTGGGCTGGAAATTGAGGAAATTCGCCAAGACTGCATCTGGAATGAGCCGCGTGATTTGGGGTGGCAGATGCGTTTTGCTGCCTCAGTAGCAACCCATGAAGTCGCCCATCTCTATCAATATGAATTTTTTGGTGGACGTGGCCCCGCATGGTGGATTGAAGGGCAGGCGACTTTCTTTGAAACCGATTCCGGCCCATTTGACCAGCGGATGCGCCAATTAGCCACGATGGGCGTGGATTTGGCAACCTTACAGGGGCAGGGGCCAAGCGGTATGGTCGGCACACCCGCCGACGATGGCTGCACCCATCTGGGTTATGAAATGGGGACTTCTTTTATCAATTGGCTGGTCAATACCTATGGCGGCTATGAGATGCACCGCCAAATTGTCGAGTTGATGGACTCTAATGTGGGTTTGCCAGAAGCCCTAGAGCGTGTGACGGGTGTTGGATTTATGGATTTAGAGCGTCAGTGGCGCATCTATATCGGTCTAAACGCTGACCCGGTGATTATTCCTACCCTTGAATATCAGTTCCCCGCTACCCCGACCCCCTTCGGTCAATAGATCATTGATGTCAAAGGGTGTAGATCGTTTTTGATCTATGCCCTACCACAAAACCACTCTATGTAACGGTCAAATTCGAGTCAATTGGTATAATCTACATCCATAAATCCGTAACGACCGTTACGAATTCAAACAATACTTATATAACTCCTGATAATAGAACGCATATCCTATATTTAATTTAGCCCTCTGAATCTAATAACTGACCCCCAGAGAAGGCATTGGTTCGATCATATTGCCAATTCATGATAATTTTGTCACTAACCTGTATACGGGCTTTTTTCGCCTTAAGCATCGGGAATTCATAAGTAAAAACTGCTTTGTAGCCTTCAATCTCGAATTCATGGCTTGTTTTGCCTGTTCCAAATCCAAGATAATCGCTAAATAATTTCTGACCATCCACAATCAACTTTATCCATAAGCCCAATCCAATCTTGCTATCAAATATGATTTGGTGGGATAAGGCAAGATCGAACTCGATCATTATCCGCCACCCATTTGGCTGCAAGAATTTATGTCGACGGATGTTAGTTGGCATCATATTTGCCCAATCCTCAGTTAAAAGTGGTTTCCTCAAACACGTTTATGGCTGATAGCTGCTATAGGGCCAATCGGCGGGGTGACTGACCAACCCAAGCGTGACAGGCTTAAAAATCAAATCCGCTACCTTATTGGAGACAGCGTAGGGGCTTTCCAGTAGTTGAGTGTGATACCCCGCCTGCCAGATTTGATAGACGGGTGCGTTCCATGCCGGATTAAAAAAGGTGATGCTATCCATCAAGTCCTCATTGTGCTCCAAAATCTGGTGGGTCAAGCTGAGGGTGCTGGATTCCTTAAACGTTTCCACATACAGGTGATAGTCGCGTTCGGCCTCCACCTCCAACACAAACTGCACACTCTCTGGCAGCACCACATACCCCCACAATTGATGGTTGGGGTGGATGGCGGCAGTGGTCGCTTTGAGTTGGGCTATCACAGCGGCGGCAAGATTCGGTTTCACCAATAAGGGCGCTTGATTAAACGTCGGCACGGCGCAAAAAAAGCGATACGGCTCATCCGGTTCGGCGGGGTGGCGGTGCAGAGGATTGTGCATATCCTATTCCTCTTTCGCCATGCGCTGCAATTCATACAGTTTGGTCAGCGCATCAATCGGCGACAGCGCGTTGATTTCCAGCCGTCGCAGTTCATCCATCACCGGGTGGCGCTTGTCATCAAAAAGCGAGATTTGGTAATCGGAATCCTTTTTGCGCTTCTTGACGCGGAAATCGCTGGCTTGGCTCTCCAACTGCCCCAAAATTTCATTGGCCCGCGTAATGACCGCTTTCGGAATGCCCGCCAATTTAGCCACATGCACCCCATACGAACGATCCGCCCCCCCCGGCTGAACATGATGCAAAAACACTACATGATCGCCTTCTTCCGCCACCGCCACATTATAATTTCGCACACGCGGCAAAATATTTTCGAGTTCGGTCAGTTCATGGTAGTGCGTGGCAAACAGCGTTTTGCAGCCGAGCCGGGGGTTATTATGCAGATATTCGACCACCGCCCGCGCAATCGCCATGCCATCATAGGTACTTGTGCCGCGTCCGATTTCATCCAGAATGACCAAACTGGCAGGTGTGCCATGAGCCAGAATCGCGGCGGTCTCAGTCATCTCGACCATAAACGTCGACTGCCCCGCGTGAATCTCATCCTGTGCACCAACCCGGGCAAAAACGCGATCTACCGGGCGGATGGTTGCCGAATCCGCTGGAACGAACGAGCCGATTTGGGCCATCAACACGATCAGGGCCACTTGGCGCATATAGACGCTTTTACCCGCCATATTTGGCCCGGTGATGACGATAATACGCTGGTTGGGGTCGAAGTAGACATCGTTGGGGACAAACTGCTCCCCCTGTAACATGCGCTCCACGACGGGGTGACGACCCTGCTGAATTTCCAATACATCATCGTCGGTCAAGAAGGGGCGCACATACCCATTCCGCGCCGCGACTTCGGCCAGCCCTGCAAATACATCCAGATGGGCGATGGCACGAGCCGTTTCTAGTAATGCCTTGCTCTGACTGCCGATAAAATCGCACAATTCGCGGAACAGACGGGTTTCGACCTCAAGGGCACGTTCCTCGGCGTTGAGAATCAGCGACTCATATTCTTTCAATTGCGGGGTGATATAGCGTTCAGCATTGACCAATGTTTGTTTGCGGAGGTAGTCATCTGGCACAAGCGTCGTATTGGCGTGCGAGACTTCGATGTAGTAGCCAAATACCTTGTTAAAGCCAACCTTCAGGCTTTTTATCCCTGTTCGGTTGCGCTCGACATTTTCCAAATTGTCCACATACTCTTTGGCTTCCCGCACCGCGAAATAAATGCCGTCCAGTTCATCTGAATACCCTGCCCGAATCACCCCGGTCTGGTTCATCAGCGCCGGCACTTCATCGTTGAGGGCGTTTTCAATTTGCTCGCGGATGTCGGGCAGCGGTGCTAACCGTTCGGTGAGAGCGTTCATCTGGGGATGACCTGTCACGAGATCGCGCAGTTCTGGCACAAGGGCGAGGGTGTTGGATAACGATTGCAAATCACGCGGGCCAGCTTTGCCCATCACCACGCGATTGGTCAGCCGTTCAAGGTCGGATACCTGTTTGAGGAGGGCGATCAGTTCAGCGCGGAGGGTGCCTTGCGAATAAAACACCTGTACCGCGTCCAACCGGGCGTTGATGCGCTTGGTGTCTAGCAATGGCTGACCGAGCCAATTCCGCAGCAGGCGTGCCCCCATTGAAGTGACAGTATGATCTAGCACATCCAACAGCGAACCGCGTGTTCGACCCGAACGCAGCGTTTTGATGATTTCTAAATTGGTGCGGGTGGAGGCATCCAGTGCCATGAAGCCGGATGTCGAATAGGTGCGAATCGAATTGAGATGCTCCAATGCCGAGGGCTGTGTCTCCGCAAGATAATGCACAATCGCCCCGGCGGCCCGCATCGCCAGGGGCTTTTCCTCCAACCCATACCCTTCAAGCGTCCGCACCTCAAAATGCCGCAGCAGCATAGACCGCGCCGCGCCTGCCTCAAAACGATAATCGGGTAGCGGGGTCAGGTTGGTATCGGGGGGCATGGTGACCTTGCGTTCCATCCAGCTTTGGGCCATCAAAACTTCACGCGGGGTCAGGCGTGCCAATTCTTCCAATACGGCGAGTGGAGTGCTCTCGCCTTGAAATTCCGTCGCCGCAAATTCACCTGTGGTAATATCTACATAAGCGAGTCCGGCATATGACCACGAACCGCCGTTGTAATCCATTTCTGGTACAAGCGCCAAGAGATAGTTGTTTTGGCGGTCAGCCAGCATAGATGGGGCGACAATTGTGCCGGGGGTAACCACTTGGGTGACCTCGCGGGGCACCAAACCATCAACGGGTTCTGAACCTAGTTGATCTACCACCGCGACATGGTAACCCTTTTCGATCAGACGGGCGATGTAATTTTCAGCCGCATGAAAGGGTACCCCCGCCATCGGGACGCGCTCGGATTTTCCAAAGGGTCGTCCGGTGAGTGTGAGATCAAGTTCACGGGCGACTAATTCGGCGTCGGCATCAAAAGTTTCATAAAAATCCCCCATGCGAAAAAAGACAATGGCGTGGGGAAAGTTCTTTTTGATGTCAAGGTATTGCTGGCGTGAAGGTGTGTTGCCGGATTGTTTGCGATTTATCATGAAAATTTTAGGCTTTTTTCAGTTGGGAAGCAGGTGAGTATCCATTATAATGTTAATTGTAGCAGGCAAGGGGGAAAAGATGCAGTATTGAGAAGCCTGTGAGGAGTAAACTGATTGAAGATGAATGATGTAGGGTGAAAAAATGGATGGGAGCAGTAATATGGGAGCCAAAACGACCATTTTGGTGATTGATGATGACGAAATCATCCAAAAACTAATTACAACCAACTGTGATCGCGAGGGGTATCACGTCGTCGTGGCTTCAAATGGGCGGGATGGTTTACGAATGCTTTACCAGAACAAAATACATCTGGTGGTTTTGGATTTGGGCCTGCCCGATATGGACGGCTATATGGTTTGCCAACGCATCCGTGAGGTCAGCAAAGTCCCGGTTGTGATGCTCACTGCTTTTAATGAGCCGGATTTTATTGTGCGTGGCTTTGATGTTGGGGCGGATGACTATATTGAAAAACCTTTTAATAAAGAGGTTTTGATGGCCCGTATTCGTGCTAACTTGCGCCGGGCGTCAACACCGTATACCCCAACCCGCAGTGGGATTCAATACAATGACCGCTACCTTTCAATCAATCTAGACGAGCGCCGGGTAATGGTGAATGGTGCACCCGCCAAGCTAACCCCGATTGAATTTAAATTGTTGGAGATGTTGGTCAGGTTTTCGCCACGTGTGGTAGATTATCGCGCCCTGCTAGAAAACGTGTGGGGCTTTGAATATATCAATGATATAGACTATCTGCGAGTTTACATCTGGCATCTCCGCAAGAAGATTGAAGTAGACCCCCAACAACCGACCTATATCTTAAACGAGATGGGTGTTGGTTATCGGTTCGAGCACCAGCATTAGGCATTCATTATTGCCTCGGAATAGGCTCCACAGCACAGCAGCCCCCAACGCTACCTCGAAAATGGGCTGCTGCTGCGCTATAATCTTCGTGTATCCCCAATTTCAAGGAGTTTCTTTCAAAATATGAGCAGTCACTTTGAATATGTCGTTGGCCCAAAAGCCAAAGCCTATCTTGAGCGTGATGCTAAAGTCGTCTCACCTTCATATACCCGCGATTATCCCTTTGTGATGTCACATGGGCGTGGGGCCGAAGCGTGGGACGTGGATGGGCGGCGTTATCTTGATTTGACGACGGGTGTCGCCGTCAATGCAACGGGCCATTCACATCCGAAAGTCGTACAGGCCATTAAAGATCAGGCCGATAAGTTCCTGCATATGGCGGGAACCGACTTTTACTATGCCTTGCAGGTCGAACTGGCTGAACGACTTGCTGCCATTGCCCCCTTCGAAGAAAATGCCCTCGTGTTTTTTGCCAATAGCGGTACCGAAGCCGTCGAAGGTGCGCTGAAACTGGCGAAATATTACACGGGCCGCAGCCAGATTCTGGGCTTTTTGGGCAGTTTTCATGGTCGCACGATGGGGGCGCTAAGCGTGACCTCCAGCAAGCCCATCCAACGGCGCGGCTATTTCCCAACTGTCCCCGGTGTTACGCATGTGCCCTATCCCAATGCCTATCGCCCCATGTTGGCAATGGACGGGTACAGTGATTATGGTGAACGCATTGTAGATTACATTGAACAGACCCTATTTAACACGATCATCCCCGCTGATGAAGTGGCGGCAGTTTTGGTCGAACCCATTCAAGGCGAGGGCGGTTATGTTGTGCCGACCCCCGGATTCTTCCCCGCGCTGCGTGCCCTATGCGACAAGTATGGTATCTTGTTGATCGCTGACGAGGTGCAATCAGGTGTCGGTCGCACGGGTAAGTGGTGGGCTATTGAGAACTTTGGCATTGAACCGGACATCATTTCTAGCGCCAAAGGGATCGCCAGCGGGATGCCTCTCGGTGCGATTATCGCACGCGAAAGTATTATGGGTGAGTGGGTTCCCGGCTCACATGGCAATACTTTCGGCGGCAATCCCCTTAGCTGTGCGGCATCATTGGCGACGCTTGATCTGATTGAGGGGCGCGGTGGTGAACCCAGCTTGATGGCAAACGCGGCGGAAGTTGGTCAGTATATGCAGGATGCGCTGGAAGAAATGATGCCCCGTCATCCCAGCATGGGTATGGTACGCGGGATCGGTATGATGTTTGGCGTTGAACTGATCTTGGATCATCAGACCAAAGAACCCGCCAAGGCCCTGAAGCTAGAAGTGCTAAATCGCGCTTTCAATAACGGCTTGCTGCTGTTGGGGTGCGGTCAAAGCACCATCCGGTTCATGCCCCCATTGAACTTGGATAAGGCGACGGCGGACGAGGCGCTGCATCTGTTTGATACAACGCTTAGCGAGGCTGAAGCGGTGCATGGGCTGGTGCCATCACGCGCCTAATCAGTCAAATTCGCTAATCACACTTCGGAAAACACCGATAAAATTGACGGGCAGGTCTAATTTTGGGCCTGCCCTTGCACTTGAGTAGAGAAATTGAGATGCAATACGAATCTAGTGACCAAGTAGACACCCGCGAAGTGGTTGGGTCCGAAAAGCCAGCCCCGTTAGCTCTTCCCTTAACCGTTCCCAGCGGCCCGGTTGCCCCTATGCCACAGGTAGCACCGCATCAGGTACGGCCCATGCCAGCGGCGATTCCGTCACGCCCCGGTTGTGTGGCAGCGGCGGCGGCAGTCTTGTTTTTTCTCTCGATGTCGTCGGCTTGTCGTTTTAGTACGGCGCTATCAGACGCGAATATATTCGGCGGGGTTGCTAGTTTTGCTTCAAGTATGCTGCTATTCATGACAGCCGTCGGTCTGTTCAGGATGTATCGGTGGGCAGTCAATTTGGTGCTGATTTACTGCGTCGTCTGGTCGGGTGAATTTTTGGGCACGCAGTTGATTTCGCTCTCGATTATCAATTCCTACATGACACACCCCATTTCCAGAGTCATGCTGTTTGGGGTGATGGTGGTACTGTGTTTGATTGTACTGATTCTACCGAGCTTCGTTTTCTGGTGGTTTTGGCGGCGGCGGCGAGATTTCGGGCCGCACCCAATTGTTGAAAGTTGGGGAAGGTCGCTTTACATTTTGGCTCTGGTGATTATGGTTGCGGGTGCTGCAAGTACCCTTGTGGACACTAACAGCACTATGCCCGAACAGCTTGAGCCGCAATTAAAGCAGTTGCGCCAGATGGACGCCGAAATGTACGAAACGTGGTAATGCTTAGCGGCGAACGGGCCGATTGTTCCGTACAAACTCCTGCGGGTCGCTGTAATTTGCCAAGAGACGGTTCAAATCGAGCCGAGGCCAATCAAACGGGTCGGTTTCCAGAATATTGGTCTGGCTTAAGTCAAAATGCAGATGATAGGGAAACGAACCTTCGGCATTGCCGACATTGGCAATCTGCTGTCCACGCTGCACTCGATCTCCCACGCGCACCACAATTTGTTCCATATGGGCATAACGTCCATACATCACCTTGCGGTTGGTGATAAGGGGGTCGTGACGGATGACCACGACGTTGCCCCATCCAGTCAGGCGTCCGGCAAAAATGACCACGCCTGATGCTGCCGCATAGACCGGACTGTGAGCATCGGCATCCCAAAAGGGTTGATTCAAATTCAAATCCGATCCGCTGTGATAGGCCTCGGCGGGTTGTCCCAAAAAATAGCGCACTGCAAAACCTGTGGCATCGAACCAATTGCCGGGCCAAACTTGGGTATCGGCGCGTTCGGTACTGGTGCCAATTGGCGCATCATAACCATCTGCCAGATAGGGGCTAGAAGGATTGGTGCCGACAATTTCTCGCCAGCGCACCGCATCAAAGGCGATTTCTAGGTTGGATTCGCCCGTGAGGTCATTCAAGAACACTACGCCCGAACGTCCATCATTCGCATTCAATTGATAGATACCCAGCGGCACCCACAAATTGCGATAGGCCGATTGGTTAATGTTGATTTGCAGCAAACTCGGCTGGCCGACTGCCCCATACAAACGATAACGGGCACTGGTGGTGGTGGCGTGACGGGCCGGGACAAACACCGAAATCTCATACCAGCCACTGCGAGTGATGCCGGGTGTCCATAGAGCCCATGCTTGGGTCTGAGTAGGAACGGTGGCTTTATAGCGTACCTGCCAGCCCCATGTGCCGGGGAATGTTTGGAAGACTTGGCTAGGAGGCAACCCATTATACGTGCCAAAGGTGAAACGGGGGTCGTTGTCCGGCGTAACGACGATTTCTTGCCCATAGGTGCCGCTGCCGGGGGGGGGAGCAGATGGGGGAGTCGGCGTCACCGGGCCGGGTTTCATGGGCTGATTGATGGCGGCGAATTGCGTTGAACCGACCACCCCAAATCGCCACCAACTGAGGCCGCTGGCTTTGTATTGCTGGATGGCATAGCTGCGGGCTTGCTGAATTTCAGTGGCGGGGGCATTGCCCTGTAGAGCCAGAAAAATGGGCAGGCCATAATTGCCCCAGACCTGATACACCTCGTCAATCACTTCTTGGACAGGGCGCTGAAACGAAGCCCAATAGGTCTGTGGATGGACGCTGTTGATAAAGGGCTTCCACTCATTGGGGAAGATGCTGTTATAGTGGTGGCGACGAGGATCCATGCTCATGCCGATATGGAATTTGCCACCCACGCCACGTCGGATACGGGTCATAAATGGGCGGATGGCGGCGCTACCCCCTTGCCAGAATCCAGCATAGGGTTCGATGTCCAAAATCATACTGCGCGCACCGGGGACTTGGCAGGCTTGAATGATAAGATCGGCCTCGGCTTCAATATTGAGGCCCTTGGGCACACACCACGCATGAAACTCCATGCCGTTGGCTTCTAAGACCTGCACCCAACGGGCAATTGATGCTGGCCCGGAAATCGCCATGGCAGGCTTGGTGTCAAAGGTAGACATCCAGTCATCACCATCGCTGGTCTTGACCCAAACCTGTGTAACATAGGGTGACCACTGTTTGATTGTGCGTACCAAGTCTTCAATAGTGTTTTCAGCAACTGCCGCGCCGCGCCAATGCCAAAACGCCACCTTGCCATCAAAGGGCGTAATTTGTGCTGCTGGCATCCAACCTTCTCCCAATCACATGCCGTTGCAAAATTTAGCTTAGATTCATTCTAGGGCCGTATTTCGTCTATCTGTGGTAATGCTATACTGAATTGGGTGTAATTACAAATGATGCGGGTTGTTAGGTGGGTAACTTCAAATTCCAACGGCTTTAACTTTCGGTTTCATTGAGACACACGTTGCTATTGGAGTTTGTTTGGTGATAGGCGGATTTTCATGGCTGTATTTTGCCCTCAAGCCAAAAGTTCATCCTAGCAAAATCCTTGAGGTTTTGTTGTTCCTGATAATCGGCTACTGCTTGTTATATGGAGCGACCGCACTCTTGGGTTTAGATGCGTAGATATCGTTGCGTTCCCCCTGATTTGTTTGCGACCCACTCCCAATTTGCTATACTGTGCGCGGTTATAATCGCGTGTCAAATATTGAAGGCAAGACCATGACAGAGCAATTCAACATTGGCATCATCGGCGGCTCCGGTTTATATCAAATGGCAGCGCTGAAAGATGTGCAGGAAATCGAAATAGACACCCCTTTTGGCAAACCGAGCGATCACTTGATTACCGGGACGCTAAGCGGACAGCGGGTAGTGTTTATCCCCCGGCATGGGCGTGGGCATGTTTTGAATCCGAGCGAAGTGCCGTACCGAGCCAATATCTATGCCCTGAAACTCATGGGGGTCAAATATGTGGTGTCGGTGAGCGCGGTGGGGTCATTGCAGGAAAAATTCGCGCCGGGGCATGTGGTGATTCCCGATCAGCTTATAGATTTCACCAAAGGCAAACGTGAGGTCACATTTTTTGAAAAAGGCGTGGTGGCGCATGTTGGTGTGGCCGACCCGACTAGCCCGGAACTGCGTGAACCACTGGCCCAAGCGGTGATCGAAGCAGGCGGCACGGTGCATCGCAGTGGCAAACTCATTACGGTTGAAGGCCCACGCTTTAGCACACGCGGCGAAAGCAACCTCTTTCGTCAATGGGGACTGGAAATTATTGGCATGACGGCCTGCCCTGAAGCGTTTTTGGCCCGTGAAGCTGAAATGGCCTATGCGATTATGGCCCATGTCACCGATTATGATGTATGGCGGGAAGGTGAAGAAGCGGTGTCGGCGGCCTCGGTCTTTGAAACATTCCATCACAATTTAGAGTTGGCCCAGCAGGCATTAGTCAAGTTGATGCCGAAACTGGCGGCTATTCAATCGGCAGAAGCGCACCATGCTTTGAAGGGGGCACGCGCCACAGCCCCAAGCCGAATTCCCGATGATTGGCAGCACTATTTGTCGCCCCTGCTGACTCATTTGCTGGATTAAGTTCTCACCATTTTCCCCTCCCGCGATTTCTGGAGGAGGGGATTTTTTCCACGAGAACTCCATTGATGAAAGTCTATCAGACCCGCCGAACCCAAAACCGCGAACGTGTGCTGCTAATTATGGCAGGACTGTTCATTTCCCTGAATCAAATCGGCCTCATCATGGTACAGGGCCGTAGGATTACTGCCATTTGGCCTGTCGTGGTGTGGGTGGGTTGTGCGATCGGTTTGCATCGAGCGGCGAATCGGCAATTGCCGCACCGTGATCCATTGCTACTGCCGACGATTTTGCTACTGGCGGGATGGGGCCTTAATTTAATCCACCGATTGCTGCCAGCCTTCGCGGATCGCCAAGCCTACTCGATGATATTCAGCACGGTCGTGGTAGTCGGCTTGATGTACTTGCCCAATGACTTGCTGTGGCTGCGGCGCTATCGGTATACGTGGCTGGTGATGGGCCTGATGCTGTTGGCGGCGACCATTCTGGGTGGGGTCAATCCGGGCTTTGCAGGCGGGCCAAAATTATGGCTGGGGGTAGCCGGAGTGTTTTATCAGCCCTCAGAGTTGGTTAAGTTGCTGCTCACGGTGTTCCTTGCTAGCTATCTCACCGATCATTGGGTGACATTACGCTACGATGTATTCCGAATTGGGCGAGTGCGGTTGCCATCGTTGGGATTTCTTGCGCCGATGCTTCTGATGTGGGGCGTGTGTGTGGTGATTCTGGTATGGCAGCGCGATCTGGGAGCCGCCACTCTGTTTTTTATTATTTTTATGTTCATGCTTTACCTTGCCAGTGGGCAGTGGGTTGTATTGGCGAGTGCCGCTATTCTGTTTATTGGTGCGATGGCAGTGGCCTATCAAACCTTTGCGGTGGTGGCCCTGCGTATCAATATTTGGCTTGACCCATTTGGTGGAAATGCACCCGATAACCAATCCTTTCAACTGGTGCAAAGCCTGATCGCTGTTGGCAGTGGAGGTATTATTGGGGAAGGTATTGGGCAGGGTGTGCCTACCTTCATCCCGGTGGTGCATTCTGACCTTGTGTTTGCCGCCATTGCTGAAGAATGGGGGCTGGTCGGAGTGGTGGGTTTGGTACTCAATGTGCTGGTGATTGTGCTGCGCGGCTTGCGGGTAGCGATGAAGTCACAGCATCGGCCTTTTGCGGCATTCTTGGCGGCAGGGCTAAGCATTATGATTGGCACACAGAGCCTATTGATTATTAGCGGTTCCCTGCGGCTTGTCCCATTGACTGGCGTGACATTGCCTTTTGTCAGTTATGGAGGGTCGTCACTGCTGACTTCATTTGTCGCTGGGGGGTTGTTGCTGATTTTGAGCGAGGACAGCGAGACATGAATAACACCACCATGACTCGTGAACTGCGCCAACTGGCCCGGGGTATTATCCTCGCGTTTGCGGTAGTGCTGCTGGCCTCGGTGTTTTATAGCGTGGTGCAGTCAAAATCGCTTACCAGTCGTCCCGATAACCCGCGCCGCGTCATTGCCGAACAAACCTTACAACGTGGCATGATTGTAGACCGGAATGGGGTTGTGCTGGCGACCAGTAGTCCCACCAATTTTGGTGACCGCCTGCGCCGTATCTACCCCTATCCTGAGATGATCGGTGGGGTGGGCTATTTCAGCTATACACATGGGGCAAGCGGACTGGAAGCCAGCTTTGATGATTTGCTGCGGGGAGAGTGGGAGCGATTTAGTGCGTGGGACGAATTGACGCAAGGCCTGCTCCATTACCAGCCTATGGGGGGTGATCTGCGTACCACTCTCGACTTACGTATCCAGCAGGCGATTACCCAGAGTATAGGCAATCGGAATGGGGCGGCAGTGGTAGTGCATGTGCCGGATGGGGCAGTGCTGGCGATGGTCAGCCACTATACACTTGACCCCAATACGGTCGATTTGAATTGGGACGAATTCGATGGGAATCTGCGCCAACGTCTGTTGCGCAATCATGTGACCGAGGGTTTATATCGCCCCGGTAGCATGATGGATTTGGTGGTGCTGGTCGGGATGTTGGCAAGCGGTGATTCGTTGGAGCGAGTGGTTGAAAATGGTTCGATGCCTGTTTCCATGGAGGGCGGTGGTTTTCCAGCCAATATGTTTACCTGTGTGGATGAGCAATCCGCTGCGGGTACAGAATCCCCGCTATTGAAAGAGGCCTTTGCGTGGGGATGTCCGCGGGCCTTTGTGCAGGCGCTAGGTGATAGCGTCACAGCCGAAAATTATGACGTATTGCTGCATCAACTAGGGTTAGTAGATGCCCCTGAACTCTATGATTTCCGCACCATTGCAGGAAGACCCCCCGCGCCGTTGGATGACGCATCCGACATGACCCTTGAGGCTTTAGGGCAAGGCCGTCTTCGTGTAACCCCGCTGCAATTAGCCCGATTGGCAGGCGCGATTGCGAGTAAGGGCAGTGCCCCGCCGCTGTATATTGCCGAGGCATACCGGATGGCATCTACCCGTGAATGGTGGACGCTTGATCGTCCCCTACTGGAAGAAGCCCTGATGCGCGAGGAAATTGCCGACCAACTGCGCGAGGTGATGCGGTTTTCAGCGGAAAGTTCGTTGTTGGTGGCGCTGGCCGATGATGTCTGGTTGTCATCACAGGGATATGTATTGCACGGGCAGATTGGTATGACTTATGACGCCAATGGACAGATGAATAGTTGGTTTTTGGGGTTTATGGATGCACCGGACGGGTCATCGGTGGTGGTCGTCGTACTGATTGAAAATGCTGAATCCCCCGGTGAAGCGGCGGTTGTGGCGGGGGATGCTTTTCGGGCGACGGTGGCAAGTATTTACGAGTAGCGGGTTCGCAAATCGGCAAATTCGGCGTGGTAGTCGTTTATGAGTTGGGTTTTTTGGTTAGCACGTAAAATGGTGACACGCAAGGCATCCATTACAAATTGCTCAATACGGGCGGCATTAAAACCAAACGTCTCGGCACAACGAATGTATTCCTCGGTCAAGGTGGTGTTAAACATCGGCGGGTCATCGGAGTTGATGGTCACGTATAACCCGGCATCCACTAAGCGTGGCAGAGGATGATTTTCCAGTTTATCCACGACCTTTAGACAGACATTGCTGGTGGGGCAAACCTCTAGTGGAATCTGGCGCTGACGCAATTCTTCCACAAGGGCCGGGTCTTCCAGACAGCGCACCCCATGCCCAAGCCGCACCGCATCGGTAAATTCGATGGCGCTCCACATGCTTGCTGGCCCAACGGTTTCACCCGCGTGGGGGATGCTGATAAGGCCAGCGGCTTTGATCTTGGCGTAGGCTTCAGCATATTTTTCGGGCGGGTTATCCACTTCAGGGCCACCTAGTCCCAATGCAATTACCCCCTTATCCATGCCGCTAATGGCCCAATCGGCGATCAGATTGCCAACCTCGACCCCATGTTCACGCGGAATATCTACAATGTAGTTCATCGTGACACCCAATTCAGATTCACCCCATGCACGGGCGCGGTTGAGGGCGTCAAGTTGCTCATCAAACGGAATGTAACGCGGTGGGGTATAGGTCAGTTCGGTGTAGCGAATATTTTGGGTAGCCTGCCCCTCTAGGAATTCGCGCCCCAACAATTCGATGTCATCGGGTGATTGGATACACTGGCAGATGACGCCATAGACATCAATGAAATGGGGGAAGTCGCGGAAAGTATACCACTCCCGGATACCCTCGATGGTATTGGACGGGAGTGATACGTGATTGCGCTGGGCTAACTTCAGCAGGGTTGCGGGGCGGGTTGACCCCTGTAGATGCACATGGAGTTCAACCTTTGGCATGGCCCTGATGAAGTCGTGTAGGGTCATGGTAATTATTCCCCGTCGTTGATGACTTGTTCGGCCTGTTCGCGGAGGGCGCTGATGCGGGCGACCATATCATCCGCACCACGTGCCGACAGGGTTTCGATCAGGTTATCCATGTAATCCAACAGCGATGGGCCGATTTCTTTAGCATGTTCGATCAACAACAGGCGAGTTTCCAATTCGTTGTCGGTTTGCAGGAGTTCATTGATGAACTGCACTTCTGGTGGAGCGCTCTGCTGCATAATCTGACTGATGATCTGATAGACCTGCTGCAATTTGAGGGCGAGTTGGGTATCTTTGCGCTGCGCCGCGTCTTGCAGGGTCGCCTCTAACACGTTGATAAAGAGGTCATCAATCAGCGGGAGGGCTTCTTGCACAGCCTGTTCAAGATTGGGGCTGTTCACAATCTGTTGAAGCAGCATTGCCGACTGTTGAACCATTGCCCGTTGTTGATTGTCGACCGCTTCAGTTAGTTCGGTCAAACGGGCGCGGAGGCTTTCGAGGGACTGTTGTTTGGAGACACGGCCTGACCCCTCGATGCGTTCGGTCAATTTTTCGAAGAAGGTGGGATCGAGGGCCGGACGAATCAGGCCAACAAAGGCTTGCAGGGCTTCATCATCATCCCCATAACCGATGGCGAGATCAATCAGCTTGGCTTGGGTGAGTTTATCGCCGAGTTCATTTAGGTCTTTGGTCACGCGCTCGATAGCAGCTTCTTGACGGGCGGCTACCTCAAGCAGTTCTTTGCCATAGGACGTGTTTTCTAGCAAAATCTGGCGCAGGTATAGCATTTGCTCGGCGGTTTCGCGTCGTCCATTCATAACGGCGGTCTCAATTGCGGCGTTAATCATCTCAAAGAAAGTTTCATCCAAAAGGGCATCATTCTGAGCCGCCATTTTGGGCAGTTCTTCTTCCGAGGTACGCAACATATCCTCGACCAATTTCAGTTTTTCGCGGCGCTCGTTAATCATCTCTTTGGTCAAGCCGTCAAATTCTAAAATCGTATCCGCCATCCCTTGGAGGGTAAAGGTGCGGCGGGGGTTGAACAGATAACCCTTGCGTTTTTCGGGGGGCAGGCTGTCGGTAATGGCGCGAGTCATCGTACCGATAATGCGTTCCTGCTCATCCAATTTCAGATTCAATTCCATGGGGATGTTGACCAACAACAACTGCTTGTCGGGGTCGTGATAGGCCAGCGGCGTGCCAACCGCCATTTGATAACCACAGTTGGAGCAGCGCACCCGGTTTACTTGCCCAGCCAGAAAACGCACTTTGGCAGATGGGTCGCGCCCAACATCTAGGATTTGCTCCACCGGGGCGGCAAAATTATTTTGGCAATTTGGGCAGGTAATCGTCATTTGAGACATTTGCTTGGTTCCTCTGGGTAGGGTCGAAAGTTATGTGGGTTGTTGCATCTGCCGGGGCAGGGCAATGATAAACGTTGTGCCTTTACGGTCGAGATAGCTGGTCGCAGTGATGGTGCCGCCATGCGCCTCGATAATCGCACGTGCTAGATACAGCCCCAAGCCAGTGCCGGGAGTGCTGCGTGAAAGCGAATCATCGGAGCGATAAAAACGTTCAAAGATTCGTTCGGCCTCGTCGGGTCGGATGCCAATGCCTTGATCTGAAACCGTGATTTCAGCCCAATCCTCATCGTAATGACCCACGATTTTGACTTCCCCACCGACAGGCGAATATTTGATGGCATTGGAAATGAGATTATCAATGACCTGACGTAGCCGCCGGGGGTCGCCGAGAACGACCGGAAAATCGGACGGAAACTCGACTTTGAAGGTGTGCTTGTTGGTTTGCGTTTGGAAGCGTTCTACCGAGGCCCGAATCATTTTATCAAGGGCGATTTCGTCAATTTCCAAGCGCACCATGCCCTCGACCTGAATTTTGGAGGCCATCAGCAGATTTTCAATTAATTCGGTTAGGCGGTCGGCTTCTTCTTCGATGATGTTCAGTCCACGCCGAATGGTGTCCATGTCCCAATCAGCATCTTCGCGGCGCAGGGTGCCGGCATAACCTTTAATTAGGGCCACAGGGGTCTTGAGTTCATGCGAAATGACCGAGATGAAGGTGCTTTTCATCTCCTCGGCTTCACGAAAACGGGTGATGTCGCGCACGTTGGCAATGATGTTGCGCAGGGAGCCATCTTTGAAAAACAGTGGGGCATAGGCAATGCCGACACTGAGCGTTAACCCATCCAGACGTTCCACATCCCCTTCGACATATAGAGTGGTTGGGGTGTGGTCGAGTGGGGTGGTTTCTTCGACGGAAGCATTAAAAGGCCATCCGTCATTGATGGCTTTTTCAAGGGTAACGGCAGGTTCGGGTTTGGCCCAGCGGATGACATCTTCATGCAATCGGCCCAGCGTATATTCAGGTATCCAACCCGTCATGCGTGAGAGCGTCGCGTTGATGCGCATCACACGGTGGTCGGCGTCCAGAATAATCACACCATCCCCGCTGCCATCCAAAATAGCGGCGAGCCGTTGTTTTTCGGCGATGATGGCCTGATACAATCCGGCGTTATGCACAGCGATGGCAGCTTGGTCGGCAAAACTCTGCAAAATCATGTGGTCGTCGTGGGATGGATTGCCGGGATAGGGGCGGAAGACATAGATAATGCCCAACATTTCGCCGGAAATTCGCATCGGCAAATAGACGATTTGCTGAAGATTGGCTTCAAGATGTCGGCTGACCAAACGGAGACGAAGTTTTAGGTCGTCTTGGTCAATAGATTCTTCATTTTCACCATTGACCACTTCGAGCAATGGCTTGAATAATTCCATTTGTTCGGCGGTGATACCCAAAACGGCCTGCACACGCAGGGTGTTGTCTGGACCACGCAGCGCAATCATACCGATGGTGCCGCTTAACATCGAAACCGAGGCTTCCAAGACGAGGCGTAAAACCTCATTCAGATCGAGTTGAGCCGTAATAGCACGCGAAATCTGGAGGAGATAATCTCGTTGGTGGATGCGGAAGTCAGGTAAGATAATCATAGCCTTTCTAGTGTAACATTCCTGAAAGGACAACGGAAGATAGCCGTCAGTTTCTAATGGAATTCTGTTGTGGTTATAATCAATAGCATGAGTAACTCAAATGATCCCCATTCCACACGCCCCCGGCGCGGACGCACCTTGTCGCTAGAGCGAATTGAAGGCCGTCTGCAAACGTTGATCGAAGATAACCTGACCCGCCTGTTGGATGGTCGGTTACAGCCCCAAACACTGGCCCGCAAATTGGCCCGCGCTTTGGAAGAAGGTATGCGTAAAGAAGTTGATGGTCTGTCTGCCCCAGATTTCTATACTGTCGTACTAAATCCCGATGATATGGAGGATTTGACTTCCCGTTATAACGATGTAGCCTCACGGCTGGCGGAACAATTGGCGACCCTTGCCGTTGATTGGCATCTCGGCATGAACCAGCCGCCGCGTGTGGTATTAATCAGCGATATCAGGCTTGATCCCTTTGAGGTAGATATCAAGGCCGAACGCACGCCGCCGAGTTTTGAGAAAACGCAACAAATGGAGGCGGCAGTTGTGGCGTCTGCGCCTATTCCACAGCGCGAGGCGACATTAGTCTTGGCAGGGGGACGGCAAATCCAGCTTGATCGGCCTGTGATTAACATTGGCCGCCGCACCGATAATCATGTGATGGTGGATGATAAGCGAGTGAGCCGCCAGCATTGTCAAATTCGCTTACGTTTTGGGCGGTTTGTGATCTATGACCTCGAAAGCAAAGGTGGCACGCAGGTTAACGGCCTGCAAATTAAAGAACATATTTTGCACGCGGGGGATGTTATTTCACTGGCGGGGTATCAGATGGTGTATACCGAAGATCGCAGTACCTCTGAAATTGCGCTGGATGTAATCAGCGATACCCAATCGTTTGAGTCACCAGATGAAGAACCGCACGATGGAGACGGCACCCTTTGAACAATGATGTGGTGTTGTTGATACTCCGATTAGCAGCGAGTGCCATGTTATTAGGATTTGTTGCGGTGATTGGGTGGATGTTGTGGCAGGATTTTCAACAGACAGCCAAAGTCGCGGTTCGGCAATCAGCTTTTTCGCGTGGTCGGCTGGTCGTGACGGAAAGTGACGTTGAGGGAATCGAAGCAGGCCAAAGTTGGGTGTTGCAGTCTGTTACCAAATTGGGGCGGGCCGCTACCAATACCATTGTGCTCGCTGAACCGTTTGCCTCAAATGAACATGCGCTGGTGGCATGGCGCGGGGGGCAATGGTGGCTGGAGGATTTGAAAAGCAGTAATGGTACCCTGCTCAATGGTGTACGGATTCAAGAACCGACGGTACTTTCGGCAGGGGATGTGATTGGCTTCGGACGCATAAGTATGCGGTTGGAGATTGAGTGATTGTGATCATAATCATTCCTTTCCGAAAATGGGTCGCAAAGTAGGCGTTTCGGAAAATCGAAAAGGTAAGGGAGTTGATTCTGGCATGGGTGGGACCATCGGTGCCTCCTCGATGGCAGTAGACTCGGTTTTGAAATTCGTGGTCGTACCAAGCCACCAATCAAACAAAATATTCCATTCCTCGACATATCCACCATCATAATCACTTAGGTCAGGGCTGGGGGTTAGTTCCGGCACCACTTGACGGGGTATACCGCCTGCTGCTCTCACCAGCCACAACGAGGCTTGGCCCTCCACATTTATTCGAGCAAACAAAATAAAATTGCCGTCCATTGACCATAAAGGGCGTTCATCGCGGAACTGCGGGTCATTGGTGAGCTGTTGGGGCAGTGTGTTGCCAAAAGCGTCGGTTATCCAGATGCGGCGTTCAAGCAGAAAGGCATTACGACCATATTCCTGCGGCCCACTGGCGACGTTGTTTGGTGAAAATTGTTCACGCATCGCCGAGAAAGCCAAGCGTGTGCCTTCCGGTGACCACGCGGGCAGAATCGCTGCAAAGTCAGGTGGAGACAGCCGTTGACCATTCACTTCGATCCGCTTGGATTGGGTTGTGGATGTACCCATACCTACAACAAGGGCCACCGCGTCTTGATTGCCCCAAATGGTATCGGGTGGGGCGGGTGCAATGAAATCCTCATAGGGCAGGGTCGGGGCTGTGCCAATAATCTCAGGGGTTTGGCTTTCGATAGACTCTGAATCGGCATAAACGGCATAGAGCGATACTCCGTCGAATAGGGTTGTATTCGAGGAAAGGTCGTATTGCCAGAATAAGAGCCTTCTGCCCTGTGGACTCCAACCGACGAGCTGCAAAATGCCATCGTCGGTGAATTCATAGAGTTCAAGGGGTTCACCTGATGCCAGTGCTATTTTGCGAAGGGATTGGTGATTGGGGAGGGTACTGGCCCCTTGAACAAACCATTCATAGGCGATCCACTGACCATCAGGACTCCAAGCAAAATTTCGCACAAGGCCGCTGGTGTGCTGGATTTCATCCGTCTCGGGTTCGACCAATCGGATGGGATTGGAACCATCAGCGTTCACCACCCACAGGCTACCGCTAAGCGTTGAATAGGCAATGATGTCGTCAATTGGCGACCAATCATATTTGATAATGGGGTCGGTATCCGTATCGGTTACTTGTCGCTCATTACTGCCATCCACCGCCATGATTCTCAACTGACCCAGCGCAGGATCACCTTTTTGGAAAGACAGCCAACTGCCAGAAGGAGACCATTTGGGGGCGGTGCTGCGACCATCGTTGGTGAGGCGCTGGGGCTGACCGTCGGGCAGGATTTTTGTCCATATATCGCCCCCTTGCACATAGGCCACCTTGCCTAAACGGCTCATCAATTCGGCTTCGGTGAGGCTGTTTAGCTCGTTTTGTAGGCGGTCTACCTCGGTTTGCAGCGCGGTGATGGTCTCGGTGGCGGCATAATTGGGTCGGGGATGCTCTTCGATACCGACTTCGACTTTGCGGCAGGCATTCAGTAGCAATAGAACAACTGATAGCAGCAGCGAAAGGCCGATTTTTGTTGGGGCAGGTCGGATCATGCCTGTTTTGTGTCTCACTCTTGGCGACATTTTATGGTAGATAATGCACTCTGCCTGACAAACTGACAAGGGCCGTAGACGAAAAGTGGCTCAACCGATAGGTACACGCACAGCAACCACTGTACCCTGTCCAGCGCGGCTGCGAATGGTCGTTTGTCCACCATGCCGTTCGATAATGGCCCGCACAAGGGTCAAACCCAAGCCACTACCCTCGACGCTGCGGGTGGTGTGGCCGCGATACAGTTCATCCCAGACATAGGGCAAATCCTCGTCGGTGATGCCCGGCCCGGTATCTGCAATTTCAATCGTCACCATCAGGCCGCTTTCAAACGCCCTAAGTTCAATCGTATCGCCGGGGCGAGTATATTTGATGGCGTTGTCAAGTAAATTAAATGTTGCCAAAAATAGTAAGTCGCGGTCGCCATTAATTTTGGGGAGAGGCCATGGGGCTTTGGGGATGCTGAGATTGAGTCGCCGATCTGCCGCACGGGCGTCTTCCTCCGCCACCATAAACACTTCTTCGAGAATTTCATTTAGGTCAACAGGCTCGCGCTCCAACTCACCAATTTCCAGTTGGGCCAATTTACGCAGGTCGGCGGTCAGATGGCTGATGCGAACGGTCTGCGCTTTGACACTATTGAGCGCTTCGAGGCGGGTTTCGGGCGAACCAGAATCGGCGAGATTAGCTAACCCGGCATGGATGGCAGTGAGGGGGTTTTTTAGTTCATGGTCAAGGCGGCGAAGAAAACGGCGGCGCTCATCGGAGGCTTGGGCTTGAATCCGCGTGGCTTCGATTTGAAGCTGTTTTTCACTGCCGCGCTTGAACCGCCAGATCAATACTACCGCTGCCAAAATCACCACTCCGGTGCAGAGGGTCAAAGTCGCCAGATCAATGCGGACATAAACGATCGGGTTATCGGTTTGGGCATCTATCAGCAGGGCAATGATGAGGGCCGAAAACGCAATCCAGCCAAGTGCAAAGCCCCATCGTGAGCGCGGAATTTCGGTCACACCGCTGCCTCCACCGTACCGATGAAGCGATAGCCTTGTCCGGGGACCGTTTCAATATATTGTGGGTCGGTGGGGTCATCGTCCAACGCACGGCGTAGCTCCGCAATACGAGTATCCACCGCACGAGTGCCTGCTGGATAATCCCAACCCCACACCGCATCTAGTAGGCGTTCGCGGGTGATGAGTTCATCGGGATGGGTCATCAAATAGGCCAGCAGCGCAATTGCTTTGGGGGTTAGGGCCAGTTCTTCGCCATTTAGCCATAAACGACGCGCCAAACGGTCAAGCGAAATCGGGCCGCTGTTCAGTCGGGAGGCGGTGCTTAAGGGCGGCTGACCGGGGCGGGCACGACGCAAAACCGAACGGATACGCGCCACCAGTTCATGGGGGTCAAAAGGCTTATTGAGATAATCATCTGCGCCTTCTTCCAATGCCATTGCGCGTTCGGTGGATTCGCCAACGCGGGTAAGCAAAATCACCGGTGTCCAATTGCCGGATTGTCGCAACTGCCGTAGGGCTTCACGTCCGTCTACATTCGGCATCAAGACATCCATTACAATCAGGTTGGGTTCAAAATGGCTGGTTTTGTCGAGGGCTTCTTGCCCGTCGGTGGCGATTTCAACCGTGAACCCGGATCGCCCAAAAAACGAAGCCAAATTTGATCGGATGGCTTCTTCGTCATCTACCAATAGGATTTTCGGTTTTGTGTCCATACTGTGAATCCTTCTGTCTGTTTCATTGTGCTGCCCCACCAAACAGACACTTGAGTTACCTGTTATTGTAGTCAAATCTGATGACAGGTAAAGTGAACTATGCTCCCTGTCGTATCATGCTCTAAATTTAGCGCAAGTGTGTTGCGATGCTAGGGCGGGTCTGTTACAAGTCCGAAACACCCAGTTACGATTCTGAAAAGCCTAGTTTGGGGGGATAAACGAGGGCGGGCTATAATAAAATGATACTTACGCAAACTTGGGAGTGATGATGATGGATCTCGGGCTGGATGGAAAAAAAGTCTTTGTTGCCGCAAGCCGCAGTGGGCTAGGGGCCGCTACCGCCCGCCGATTTAGCCTTGAAGGGGCGCTGGTAGCCATTAATGGTCGCCAACTTGAGACGCTGACGGAAACCGCGCAGGTGATTGAGCGAGAATCGGGACACACAGTTTGGCCGGTAGATGGCGATATTCATCATGAGGCGGGGGCCAAACAGGTGATTGAGGCAGCGATTCAGAAATTGGGTGGTCTCGATATTCTGGTCACTAACGCGGGTGGGCCACCCCCCGGTACTTTCGAAAAATTTCAGATGAGTGACTGGGAAAGCGCCTACCGTTCGTTGATGGCTGCCCCCATTCAAATGATTCAAGCGGCTCTGCCAGCGCTGCGCCAATCTGAAAATCCCGCGATTTTGCTGATTACCTCACTAACGACCAAACAGGCTGGGGACAATCTCATTTTGTCGAATGTGATGCGGGCAGGATTGGCGGGGCTGGTGAAATCGCTGGCGAATGAATTGGGGCCAAGCGGGATTCGTATTAATGCGATTTTGCCGGGATGGACAGAAACCGAACGGGTTACGCAGATTTTATCGGTGGTCGCTTCGTCGAGCGGTTTGACAATGGACGAAGAACGGGTGAAGCGACAGACTAACATCCCGCTTCGGCGCATGGGCCGACCAGAGGAATTTGGCAATGTGGCAACATTCATATGCTCACCAGCGGCGGGCTTTATTCATGGGGCGCTGATTCCAGTGGATGGTGGTGAAATTCGAGCCACGATGTAGGTCATCCCCCGCTATTTTGGGAGTTGGTGATTCAAACAAAGCCACATAAGCTGATGATTAGGTAAATAGTATAAACCAGTATAGAGGTGTTTTTTAGGGAGGACACTATGCTAACTGATAAGGAAAGGCTGGAAACAGCCAGAAACCATATTGTGTCGCGCCAATATGACGAGGCACGTGCTATTCTTGAGGAGATGCCCAATAATTCGACCGCCCAACTTTGGCTGACAAAAATTACAGATTTAGTGGGCAAACCAAAAAAGCCCGAAACCCTTGCCCCCGCAGTCACTGATTTCCCTATCGCAGAACCCGCATCCAAGCCATACCATATCAATGCCTATGAAGATGGTCAAGAAGAAGACAATGACGAGGTCGAAATTGAACGAAGTCAAATTCGGGTCATCGGCATTTTCATCTTCCTCGGTACCCTATTGGGTTCATTGTTGGGTGCAACAGCCGATTTTAGTGAGGCGATGGATTCGGTGCAGCGTGTTCGTGAGGCGTTCTATCCCGAGTTGTGTATCGTAGGAAGCAATACCATTCTGGGCGATGGAATTGCGATGTCTGGTGAGTGGGAGGCCGAATTTGAGAAAGAACATGATGTCAGAATCCGAATTGAGGGCATTGGATCAGTCAAAGGGGTTGAACGGGCGGTCGAGGGGGGGTGCGTCCACATCCTAGCGATGTCGGAACCGATGCTGGATAGCCAATATCAAGCCCTGACCGATGCGGACATGGAATTGCAGTGCGCGACGGAAATCGGTTATGACGTGATCGCATTTGTGACTGACATCAACAACAAGCGCCCTAATACAACGCAAACCCCTGTGATTGACGAAAATAATCTTGCCAAAATCCTACGGGGCGAGATTACTAACTGGCAAGACGCCAACGGTCCGGATGTGCCCATTTACTTATTGGCCCGACCCGGCAGCGGCACGACTCAAGTGGTTCTACTGCGATATGTGAATTTGCCGGATTTCCCAGCGGAAACAATCTATTTTGCCTGTGATTCAAATGATGGGTGTTTGGATATGACACTCAGTACCCCCGGCTCGCTATATTGGGTGAGTAGTGCATGGATGCGAACCCAACCAGAGGAATATTTGCGGGTCGTGCCTATCTTGCGCGGGGATGATTTTCCCGATAGCCCACTCTCGGAAAACTTCGATATTGCTAATTATCCCTACAAGCTGGTGCGTCCATTATATTTTTATGTGCTGAATGGAAAGGGCATGGATCAGGAGTCGGTTGAACTCGCCGAAGCGTTTCTAGCCTATGTACGAAGCGTGAAAGGCCAGCAAATCTTGGGCGAGTATGGGTTCTATGAACACTTCAACCGACCGTTAAATGTCAAAGTGGAGTATCCAAGTGGGTCAGGTTTTGAGCTTGAATCTGCTGGCCCACGTATGGTTTGCCGCTGAGAGCTATTCGTTCGCCAATGAAACGATGTAGGCGATGATATAGTCAACTTGCTGGTCATTCAGCCGCACGCGGTAATCAGAGGGGTGGATGCCGCGTGCATAGCCATCCGGAACTTTGGCGCGGGGTTCAAGAATGGACTCGCGCAGATAGTCTTCATCGGCAATCACGATATTTTCGTTGGTCAATAGGCGCTCGGAATTGTATAGACCGTTAAACGCGGCGGCGGTTCGACTGCCGACATAGTGACAGCCGATGCACCCGTAATCATAGGCAAGGCTTTGCCCTCGTGCGACGAAATTGGGGTCAAGGTTAGGGGTTGAGGCTGCATCATCGGAGGCCATAAAGCCTGAAAAAAGTCCGGCAAATAAAACGAGGGCTGTCAACACAGCGGTGATGCTGGGTAAACAGGCGGGATTGGTCGTGGTCATGATTCTTAAACATCCTCATAGTGTGAAATTCGGCATAATTATCAAGCATAGCCCGAACTTGCCACCCGGTGTAGTTTGACTCATAATCGCCATAGGGTGTTGAAAGTCATCTAATTTTTCACAGAAGAAGGGCTAACATTCTTCGTGTCCCATATATTTGTCAGCTATTCGCGCAAAAATCTTACTTTTGTGACCCAGTTGGTGAAAGATTTGCAGCAAGCGGGCCTAGCTGTTTGGTTTGACCAAATCAGCATTCAACCGGGAGCCAATTGGGAGGAAGCAATTGAGCAGGGCTTGAGAGAGGCGATTGCGGTAGTGATCGTTGTGTCGCCCGACTCGATGGATTCTGAATATGTGCGAAAGGAAGTTCATTTTGCACTGGATTCTGATCAGTTTGTTCTGCCTGTTCTATATCGCCCCGCCCAACTATTTCTCACCTTGCAAGCGATACAATGGGTAGATTTAAGCAGCGAGGCCGTCTATTCCACTAATCTGCAAAAACTGATTACGGCACTGCGTCGTGAACCGGGGTTATCCCCAACGCCTGCTCCATCCGCCGATGAGTTGGTTTTGGTTGATGATACACGTAAAGTGAATTCTGCTACCCTGCGTCATCATCTCCATATTGCGGCATTGATCGCGGATCGTAATCAGGGGCAATACGAGTGGCGGCGGTTGGCGGGAAGTATCAGCACCGCCAGCCAAATGAACCCGGGAGGGCAGGCATTGGCCCTTACACGCCTAAATCCGCCAACTACGGCTCGGCTTGCTGCGATGGTAGCCGCTACCCCCTCGGTTCAAATTCTGCATCTAATTTGCCGCATTGAAAACGACCTATTTTTCGTCGAGGATGAGCAAGGACGAGATACACCGCTGCAATTAGACGTTTTGCATAACGGCCCCGTGAAAGTGCTCGTGATACAGGGTCAATTATCGGCGCAGGCGACTCAGAGATTGCTCGACCAAACGGCGTTGAAAGCCGTCATCGCAGTCGGTGAATCTGAGGTAGGCAAGAAGCTATTCGAGGAACATTTTTATGCGGCGCTGGCAATCGGCAAGACTGTGCAGGAAGCCTATCAAACGGCGCTGACCGGATTAGCCACCGATGATACACAGGATTTTCATCTCGCCACTAAACACGCCGCCGTGCTTTTGGACTATCCACCCATTGAAAAACGAGCGGTGCATCCCATTATTGACCCCGGTCTGCCGCCGATGCGTAATGTGCCGATCAATCCCGATTTTGTGGGGCAGGGGCAACCGCTTTTGGAGTTGGGCGAAAAATTGAGGGATACGCGACAAGTCATGATCTATGGCTTGGGTGGAATGGGCAAAAGTTGGCTAGCGAGTGAATTTGTCTCGCGTTATGGCTGGCGTTTTTCCGATGGCATTGTGTGGATACAGATTTCGGAGCAGACCCATGCAGTGGATATTTTTAACCAACTGCGGATGTTGTTGGAACTGCCGTTGAGTACCCCATTGACCGACCTAGAAAGTACCCTGCGCCAGCGCCGTGTGCTGATTGTGCTTGATCAGGCCAATGATTGGAGCAATACCCAAGAACTATCTGAATTGGCGCAATTTGTCAGTCGGCTTGATCCGATGGGTGGGACACGGGTGATGGTGACGGCGTGGGAGACCATCGCGGGTCTGTCGAACCTGAGTGGGGCGCGTGAATTGACGCTGGTAGAAATGCAACCGGCTGACGCGGAAGCACTATTGCGGCAGTTGATTGTTGCCCATGATCTTGCCGTTGAATTTGATGATGGGTCAGCGTTGCGGCAGATGATTGAAAAGACCGCCTATACGCCATGGCTGATTAAGGAAGGGGTTCGACTTACCCGCTTGGATGGCCTAGATGCAGCTTTGGAAGATTTGGAAACCCTGACCTCCGATACTGCGCTTCTATTTGAACGATATGTTGGGGTGCAGTACCAAAAATTAGCGGCACCGACCCAGACATTTTTGCGCCAATTGCAGGGTCTAGCGGATGGATTTGATCGGCGACTGGTACAGGCGATTGATTCACAATCCCGCGAACATCTGCGACAATTGATACAGCGGCAGTTATTGCGCCGCGAAGATAGGTTATATACCATCCCACCAACGGTGCGGGTCTTTCTACAGCAGCGTTATCCGCTCAGTGAAGCCGAGCAGGACATGATTGATCAACAGATGATACGCCATTGGCTGCAAGCTGGGGGAGCAAAATAGAAATGGGAACGACTATCAATCCATCGCAATCCGCTGCAATGACGCGGGAACAACAAGCGGCGCTCAATAATTTGCGCGGTGTATTGGGCCGTCAATTACGCCCTTCTAGCAAAACCGACCCGGCCCTGTTGGCGGAACTCATTTTGCAAAACGCGGTTTTGATGCGCGAAAATGGCCTAGCGACCGAATTGTTGGATTATCTTCAGCGGATCATTGATAAACTGGATGCCGAAAACCCCCTATATACGCGGTTAACTGTCGAAATCGCTGTGACGCTGGATGCCATTGATGGCCGTCAACAGGAGGCAGCGGAGCGCTTTCAGATGGCTTTAGCTTGGTATGAGGCACATCCTACCCCGCTGGCGGATGGGCAAGCACATGTGGCGTATGGGCGCTTCTTGATTAATCGAAGTCGCTTACAGGGCGCTATGTTGGAGTATCAGCGAGCGCATGAATTGTTGAAAGATTATCCCATTGAAGCTGCCATCGTGCAAAGTGAGATGGGTCGGGCATTGGTCGGGCAGGGTAAGTTTGGTGAGGCGATCCCCTATTTTGAAAAAGCCTACACGGTACTGCGCGGCGATGAACAAAAAACTTTGCGGGTACGTCTTATCCATGACATGGCATCGGCTTTGATTGAAGTAGGGGAGGTTGATCGGGCCGAAAAATTGCTATTGGAAGGCATAGACAGCGCGACGCAACAGGGGTTATGGCTATTACGGGCGAATCTGCGCCGTCAAATCGCCTATATTTACCACCTGCGGGCCGAAAAATTGAGCGATGAAGCGTCGGCACAACCCTATTTGGATGAGGCGGAACGCTTATTGAATCAGTCACTGGCAGAGATGCTGCCGCTGCAAAACTCGCTGGACTTGGCGGTGGTGTATCATGATTTGGGGCGGATTGAGGCCCAGCAGCGAAACTATGATGTCGCCGAAGCCCATCTGCGTCTTAGTCATGAACTATCGCAGCGGTTGGGTAATCTACGAAATCAGGCGGTAGCGGAATTTACACTGGGAACGTTGGTGGTTTTGAAAACGGGTGACATCGCAGCGGGAAATGCATGGCTACACGGCGCATTGCAATCGGCGGAAAAGGTCGAGGATCAATTTACCCAGCGTCAGGTGGTTGCAACACTGATCCGCCTACATCAGCTTCAAGCGGCGCGTGCTAAAACACAGTCGCCCGAAATCCGTATAAAGGTCATAGATCAACTGTCGGTAAGTCGGGCGCGTTTGGCGGAAATCACATTGGCCGAGGCAGCCGAGGCGACCCGCATGATAGCGGCGATGATGGCGGAACTTGAAACCATATAGAGCTAAACAGGTAAAGCGAGGACGATGACAACCGATTTTGATTTTCCATTTGAGAATGATACCGAATATTGTGAGAACCATCCTGACCGGGCAGCGATTGAACACTGTGAGGTTTGCGGAAAAGCCTTGTGTGGTTACTGCCTCTATTACACTGTAGATGGACAGCGGCTATGTAAAGAACACGCCCTACAAGCTGAAGCCCAAGGGGTTCAGGTAATTTCACCGGCGATCTATGCGGCAGGGATTATTCCGGCACAAGCACGCGCTTCCGAATCGGCGGAGAAGTCTGAAGAAGGGGTGCGGAAAGCCAAAGGAGCGCTTGCTGGCAAACGGGTGATGTATCAGGCCAATAATAATGATGTGATGGGCTTGTTGGCGCTGTTAATTTCCGTAATCGCTGTGCCAAGTATTTGTTGTATGGGTGGGTTTTGTTTGCCGTTTGTGGGATTTTTGCTATCGGCACTAGCACTGGCTAATGCGAAGGACGCGGTAGATACTAAACGCACCCGTCAGCAGGGGTTTATTGGTCTGATTGTTTCCGGCATTTTTGGATTGGGCATTGCGGCCTGCATTGCCCTTTATGTAGTAGGGATTTTCGGTGCTTTCCAGTCAAGCTCCTCGTTTAATTATTACTACCCGACGTCTAACCCGACCTACTATTATTATCTGACGCCGAGTGTTCAGCCGATTGCGACTTCCACCCCGCGCCGCACCGCTACGCCTTCTCCAAGTGCGACAACTCCGGTTCTGGCGAATCCGACTAAAGCGGCATCCCCTCAACCAAAACTCAGCCAACGGGAATTCGACTGGTGGGAAGAACTTAGCCGAATATTTGATGGGTTAAGACCAGCGGGATTTGAGTAAAATCCGGATGATCGGGTTGGGCATCGGTGCGGAGTAGTCGCTTGCCTTCGGGATATTGATATACCCCGACTCGCAGATTTAGGTCACTTTGGCTGAGGATGCTGGTATCAGTCAGTGGGATAATATGAACGTCACGGATGATGTCGCCAGAACGCCACCATGTCATATGAAAGTGGTCGTTTTGGGGTTGGCTGTCGTGCTGCGAAATCTGTGTGCCATCCGCCCCGACTAGATGTACAAAAATGTGATAGTCGTCAGTGGGCTGTTCATGGGCTTGCCACCACAGTGTGACCTTTAGGCCCTCGGCGGTTTTTTCGGCACGATAACTTAGCAACTCCACACCATCCTGAAAATTGGCATGGACGGGCAAGGTATCATGTGGTGCGGCGACCAAAATAGGCCAGTTTTCCCACATAGGCCAATAGATGACCATTTCACCCCCGGCAATCACCGTCGGGCCAGTAATTGCAAATACGGTAAAAGGTTGCAGCGCACCGGGCCATGAAGTTAAGCAGGGGTAGAACCATGGAAACACACCAATAAACGCCGGTGGCTCTTTGAGCATCAAACGGGCCAATTGCAGGTCATGGGGGCAGGTTTTGTCCTCCATCTCGCGGGTGGCATCAATCACTTCTGGCGACACTAATCCCTCTAAATCGAGAACACGCCGATCTGAAATATGGGCAATCGCGCCGACATCGTTTAACGCGATGATTTGGTCGGGCGTGGTGTGTTCCCTAAACCAGAAGCCCGCCGCGACGTGCATGGTGCGTAATTGCCCGACATCGTTGGCAACTTGGTCGGCATTATAGAAACCGCGTTCAAAAACCAAGGCTACTACAAGGATTGACACGAGGGCAGGAAAACCGACTTGTATAAATTTTTGCGGTAGGCGCAGGGATTTGAGGCGTTTATGTTGTAGTAATTGGATGATAGCCCAAATGCCAAGTGCGGCGGCAAGGGAGTGGAATGGAATGGCGGGTGAGACGTAGCGCCCGTGATTAATCCAATAACGCTGTGATCCCAAGAATAGGACACCCAAAACAAAGGCAATCGGCCAAAAGGGATAGGCCAGCCCAAATCCCTCACCTCTGCGAGCCTGCCAGAACAACCAAATTGTGCCAACCATCGCCAACCCAACCAGCAACCAACCTTGATCTTTTAAGGGTGTCCAGAAAAAATCATGGGGAAGATTAGGCCATTCTTTGCCGAGAAAGGATTTGGCGCGGAAGGTATTGGGTAGGGGGTGTCCATCAATCAACATGCAGGCGAGTGGGTATGAACCCGCCAGCAGAATATAGGCGACCATGCCCGGCCATGCCGACTTGAATTTTTGGAGGGCAGCACGCGGGGAGGCTTTTTCGAGCAGGGAAATATAAAAGAACCCGTCAAGGCCAATCAGAATAGCCAAGAGATAGGCTTCGGGGCGTGCGAGGGTGGCAAGTCCGGCGAGAATGCCCGTTGTCAAGCTAAAGGCCCGACCAAGCCGAATATCGGATATATGACTCCACAACACGAGAATGCACAGTGTAGTAAACGCCGTTGTCTCCATTCCCGACAGGCCCATCCATAAATAGCGTCCGGTCACGGCGGTGAAAAGCCCGGCAACAATACCCACCCAACTGCGCCGAGTCAGCCACCACCCAAAGCCCGTAATCGCTACCACCGAGAGGATATGCCAAATCGCACTGAGCGCGATGGCGATGTCAACTTGGGTCATAAGGGGTGGGTCAGTGATAGCATAGATCGCTGCCAACATCAGCACCCAGATGGGACTGGTCGCGCCTGCGGTTAATGTTGTTCCGTTGTATGACAAACCCTCGCCATTGGCAAGATGGTCGGCGAAGCGAACATGAATCCATGTGTCGTCGAGCAACGCCCCGACATGACCATTGTTCTGGTCGAGAGTTAATTGGACGGTGTAGAGCAGATAGATCAACGCCACCAACGCAATTGGTATCAAGACCAGTGCGGCGCGACGCGGATTTTCTTTCATGACATCAAACATATGGTTAACTGGTTATGGATTAAGGGCCCGCCATTCATCACGCAGGATGCCCATGATGTAAATGTCGAAATATTGCCCATCGCGGAACGCGGCCTGTCGTTTGGTTCCCTCCAATGTAAAGCCTACTTTTTCATAGGATTTAATGGCGCGGGTGTTGATGCTATAGACATTCAACTCGATGCGATGGAGGTTGAGCTCGAGGAAGGCATACCGCAAGATGACGCGGGTGGCGTCTGTGCCATAGCCTTGCCCCCAATAATTGGGATCACCGATAGCAATCCCAAACATGGCACAACGATTTTTCCAATCGAGGGATTGGATGGAGGTGCTACCAATCAGCAGGTTATGATGCAGAGTGCGGATCGCAAACGTGAAATTGTCACTTTTCCGCATACTTTCGAACCACTCAGTTTCGTCCTCCTGCGTCTGTGGAAAAATAGGATTTGTCCACAGATAGCCGAGAAGTTCCAAATTGCCAAACCAGCGCCCAAATTGGGGCACATCGTCGCGGGTGATGGCATTGAGGTAGACTTTTTCTCCCTGCAATAACTGATTGCCGAGCATGACAGAACCTCTTTCTTGATTAGTCGGCGGCGCTACTTCCGTCCATCGAAGCCAGTGGCATAGATGGATTTTCGGCAGGATTGACAGATGGTTTGGCAAGCTGTTCGGATTCTAGTACCCGTTCTAAGGCGGCAATGGCAACTTCCACCATCGAGTCATCGGGTTGGCGGGTGGTCAAATGTTGCAACCAGAGATTGGGTGTAATGACAAGTTTGATCAACGGATTTTCGGCATGACGGGCGGTGAAACGCAGAATTTCATAGGACAGACCCGCAATGGCTGGAATGAGCAATACACGAGAGGCCAAGAGCGCCAAGAAATTGCTGGGGCGTCCGACCAATCCGCCAACGAAAATGCTGAGTACCACGACGGTTAACAAGAAGGCCGTGCCACAGCGGGGATGTTCAATCGGTTGGGTTTGGACTTCATTTGCGATTAAATCGCGTCCGGCTTCGTAGGCATTGATGGTTTTGTGTTCTGCGCCGTGATAGCCAAATAGTCGTTTGACATCGGGCATGAACCCAATCGCGCCTAAATAGCCTAGAAACAGTGCTAATTTGATGATGCCTTCAATGGTTTCGAGGGCGAAGTGATTCTGAATGCCAAACAATTCTTTTGCGCCAGTGGTGGCCGCCGTCGGCAGGACAAAAAATAGACCAATACCGAGACTTAGCGATACAATGACCAAGCCTGTCGCTGTTTTGCCGGTGATGATTTCTTCCTCTTCACCAATCGCAACGTTGGCACTCCAAATCAGGGCTTTGGTGCCAAGCCCAAGCGCATCCCACAAGCCGATTAAGCCGCGCAGAAAGGGAATTTTGCTGATGGGGCCACGATAGAGCGTCGAGTTGAGTTTTTCCTCGCGCACGACGATATTGCCTTCGGGGTCGCGTACCGCAATCGCCGCCAGATGGACACCGCGCATCATGACGCCTTCCATCACAGCCTGCCCACCATAGTTAAATTTCGGTTTTGTTGGTGCCATTTTTCAATCCTATCCTTGCCCGGAAAATCCAAATACTACTAAACAGCCACATCGTTATGACGCTGATATGAATCATTCGCATCCAATCCCCCGGTAAACCAGTGGTTTCTAATCGGAAAATCGCGGGGGTCTCCCATTTGCCATGAATGGCAGCCCCACCTATGGGGGAATGGGCAGGCGAGTAGTGTACCATAGCATAGCGCGTTTCGTCATTGGGATTATCACCCTCAAACACCCGTGCATAATGCGGGGTCACATCGGTGAATGTGCCCAAAACTTGCACGATCATTCCTAATACACACACGACAAGCAATAGGCTTGCCCAATTGCGGCGAAGGGGGATTGTGCCTAATGGCAGACACCACAGCGGTACCAATGGGACTAAAAAGCGCGGCCCCCAGACCCATCCGCCATGCCACGCCCACCACGCCCCATAAAACACTAGGGCTGTGCCTGCCAGAATTACAAGTGCCCACGCCAATGGGGGATTTTTGCGGTGGAGGCGGGGCCACAGAACCGCGCTCATGATTAGGGGAGGGCTGTAGAGAAAAATGCTTTTGCCGGGGCTGAATAACATGCCAATGATGCCATCAAACGGTAGCAGATGAAAGGATTCGCCCTCGTATCCTGTAGTCAATAGGTTATGGAATCGCAGATAATTATGCAGGGCAAGGCCGAGAAGGACGAGCAGTGGGCCGAATCCAAACAACCCCAAATTCAAGCGCCGTGAATTTGCATCAGAATTTTGCCAGATCAAATAGGCAAAGACAGGCAAATAAATGACGGCGCTGGCACGAGTCAAGATGGCAAGACTGATGGTGCAGGAGGAAAACATTAAGCCGCGAATCGAAATCTTGGTATACAACGGGGCGATGGCAAGGGTCAGGCAGGCCGCCAGTACCGCCTCGGCAAAATACAGACGGGCATAGGGCCACGCTAATGTACCGAATCCACCAATGAAAGTCACGAGAAGGGCACGGCGGACGGTATAGAGGTGGCTGGCAATATGGAATACCCCGGCAAGTGCAATACTCATAGCGGCGGCGGGAATTAACTGAACGGCGATGGCTGCAAGGGCATAACGGTCAGATTGGGTTGCCTCACCCAATTCATCGGCGGCAAGGACGATAGGGGCAGATAGGAAAGGCAGGCCGGGGTCGTATTTGCTATAGGTGCGTCCATCGTATCCCACAATGGTTTGGGGGAGGTCGCTTGGTGGAATAGCAATGGTATGTTGCAAGGCGATGGCGCGGGCGGTCTCGTACATTACCTGCCCGTCACTGCTATTAAAGGGCGTACCGATCGAAAATATGTAGGCCGAAAAGAAAAATAGGCCGATGGCAAGAGGAGTGAAGCGCAAGGGACGCTGAGTATCTCTTGTAAAGATGGGCCTAATTGAGTTGGAGCGCATTACTACCGATAGCTGCCCAAACACGACGCGGTTCACCTTCTAGTATGAGAATACGCGGTGAGCCACCAATGATCACAGTACCATTGGCATCGGGTACGGCGGGCGTGGTTTCAATCACATGCACATTGACGCCGTCTGGCCCAACGCCAATCCGCGGGGTGGATTGGGCATTGCCGAAGGTATCTAGAACGGTGGGGTCGTCGCGGAATTTGGCTTCCACCCAGAAATTGACTGCCTGTGTATGGGCAGACCACACGATATACAGGGTGCGCCCCTCCTGCTGCAAAACTACTAAACGCCCGTTTTGACTGCGGCTGGCGGTGGCGGTGAGGGTGGTATTGAATAGTTCGATGGCAAAGGCGTAGGAATCAAAGGCAGGGCGGCGGCTGTTATCGGGCCGCAACAGGCCGTAGGGTGGGGTTGTGCCAGCGGTGAAATTAGAGTCGAACAGCTTATAAATGGCAATCCGTGATGCACCTGCGCCGAGTGCCAATGCCGTGCCCTGAATCATGAAATCGGCCTGCTGCTCCAATGTAATTTTCAGGGGAGCGTCTGGCAGACCGCCATCGGGATCGGCAGTGGGAACGGCATTTAGTTCGGTAATCCAGATGGTCTTATCGGCGAACCCTGCCTGATTCAAAATGGTGCGGACGCTGTTGGTGATGTCACCTGCGCTGTCGGATGTGATGTTGATGCCGGGTAGAGGAGCAGGGGGAATTGCAATAGTGAGCGTCACGCCGTCAAAAAAATCGTTATTGTCAGTAGAGGCGGGGTCATCCGCCACAATATTGAGAAACTGCTGCAAAAATAACTCGCGTCCGGCAGCAATATCATTCCACCAGACCAGACCGCCGACATAGATACTAGCCTTACTGTTCACCGATTTGATGGTTTGATGGGCGATTTTCAGCAAGCGATAGTAATCTTGAGCCGAACCCGCCAATGTGGCAGGCTGACCGGGGTCATCGGTACGAATATCGGGCCTGTCCCAAATGATCCAACGGCGGATATTGGTGGTGGTGCGTTGGGCCATCAATTCGCGCAAGAATATGGCCCAGAGGTTATTGGGGCTATCAATGGGTTCGTATAGTCCGGAAGGAACACCATTTGTTTGATCATTGGTGCTGGCCCAGATGGGAGTTCCAACAATGACCCCCACCACCTCTCGACCTGAAGCTACAGACTTAGTAATCCACTCCTCGCGCACGATACTTGGCTCAAAACTACCCGGCCCCTGCGGCTGCAATTTTGACCAGTCAAACGTGATGCGCTCCCATGATACGCCTAATTCCTCGGCATCATCAGGCCGCCAATAGCCATCTACCACACCGAATATGCGGATAGGGTCTTCAGAATCTTGGGCAAGCGAAGGGCTACCTAACCCTATAACCACAACGAGCAGCAGGCAAAGAAAGACAGTTCTTTTCATTTGACACGCTCCGCAGGGTGAATATCTAGCACTTGCATTTGCAGGGTGAGGCGCTCATTCCATTCATTGACTTGCAGGTGATAGGCGACATCAATCACGGGGGGTAAATCGCTAAACCAATGACCCTGCCCAAACGCAATCGCATCCATGCCGAATGGCCCATCACCCACTCGCAATTTTAGATGATTATTCTCCTTGCCGACAAGCCGCGCTTCTCGCACACGCAGCCGACGGGTGACAAACACAGGTTCAGGATTCTCAGTCCCAGTTGGTTCCAATGCCTGTAGCTGGCTGACTAAATCCATTGAAAGGCTGGACATGGGGACATCGGCGTCAACCAAGAGGGTAGGCCGTGAGTCATGCTCGGCAAGCTCGACCTCGGCGATTTCGGCGAGGCGCTGCTGCAATACAGGGATATTCTCATTTTGGACGGTGAAACCCGCCGCTTGGGCGTGCCCCCCATGTCGTAATAATAGATCGGCACAGCGATCAAGGGCGGCTGTGATATTAAATTCGGGGATGCTGCGACACGACCCATGTGACTCGGTTTCGCCCATTTCGACAACCACCGACGGGCGATAGAACTCCTCGGTTAGACGACCTGCGACCAAGCCTACAATCCCCGGTAAAAATTCGGGGTGGGCGGCAAAAATCAGGGATGGGGCGCTGCCATTCCCATCATTCGCGCTTAGGGCCATGGCGCGGGCCAGTTCATAGGCGGCAAGGGTATATTCTTGGCGGCGAGTATTGAGGTTTTGAAGCTCTTTCGCCAGTTCAGTTGCTTCCTGCCAATCATTGGTGACCAAGAGCTTATAGGCGGTTGAGGCGCTTTGCAGGCGTCCAGCAGCGTTTAGACGTGGGCCGATAATGAACCCAATCGTTGTGGTGGTAACGTTTTCGGGCGAGACACCCGCTTCCTCTAATAATTTGTACAGACCGGGGCGGCGTGCTTTGGAAAGTTCATGCAGGCCCAATTGAACTAATTTGCGATTTTCGGCACGGGCAAGCGGGGCAAGGTCAGCGACAGTGCCAACCGCCACCAAATCCAACAAATCACGCTGCGAAATGGGCGGCTGGGTGCGATCCTGTTCGGAAAAAACTTTGAGTAAGGCCGATGCCAATTTAAACGCGATACCGACCCCTGCCAACATATCTTCGGGATAGGGGCAGTTGGTCTGTTTAGGATTTAGGACAGCATAGGCAGGTGGGATAATTTCGCCGATGGAATGATGGTCGGTCACGATAATATCGAGTCCAGCTTCACGACCTGCTTGGACTTCTTCGACGGAGCGAATACCACAGTCAACCGTAATGACTAATTTCGTGCCACGTTTGGCAAGTTCGAGCAGGGCTGGCGTATTGAGGCCGTAACCCTCATCAATCCGGTTCGGGATGTAATGCTCAACGACACCCCCTAGAGCGCGAATGGTGGTAACCAATACGGCGGTGCTGGTAACGCCATCGGCATCGAAGTCACCGTAGACGATGATTTTCTCATGGCGTTTGACGGCTTGGCGAATGCGACCAACGGCCTTGCCCATCCCCAACATTTGCATGGGGTCATGCAGGGGCAAATCACCCATAAGGAAATTACGGGCACTTTGTGGGGTGGTTAGGCCGCGATTATAGAGCACCTGCGCTAAGACTGGCCCTAGATCGCTTAGAGCGTTGACGAAATGGACGGGGGCGGCGGGCGCAAACTGCCAGCGTTTTGGCTGGTGACTCACTGATACCTCTGTTTTTTAGCGCGGTCTGAATAACTCCAAAATTTTACAATAATTATTGGGCTGGTTGGGGCGGTTCGATCCAACCTTTCGATTCGGCAAAATTGGTCAGCACTGGAATACGTGGGCGCTTGCCACTATAGGCTTGGAAACCAAGAAACCACGAATAGAGCCAAATTAGGGGGGACAGCGGGAATAAGATAATCATGACTACCCACAACATCCGCGCATTCATCATATTATGCCGGGTGAACGATGTATCCCAGTCTTGCACCATACCGCCGAAAAAGGCGATAAGGGGAACGGGATAGAACAAGGCACTGACGGCAAAGTCGGTAGTGGTGCGGCGGTCGGCTTGGCGTTTATATTCGCGGCGCGGCATGGGAGCGATCCCCAGTCCACGTACTTGTCCACCAATGGATTTCGCCTGACGGTTGGCATTATACAGCGGGTTCAGGGCTTGGTTTTTGGCCTGTCGAGCTTCGCGACCCGGTGTATTGATGAGTTGGCGTCCTTTGCTCTTGGCCTGACCTAATTCACGCCTCGGCATATTTTGAATGTCTTGGACTTTGCGTTGAGAGTTTCGTAAATCGCGCAGCGGGTCTGGCATAATCCTATGCTCCATGCAATCATAGTTGGTGTGAATCACTTTGATTATAACAGCTTTACGAGGTAATCAGCTAAATGACCCGACGAGTTGTTTTCATGGGAACACCAGAGTTCGCTGTTCCGTCGCTACAAGCCCTGATTGATGCTGCTGATTTTAATGTGGTCGGCGTTGTGACACAGCCAGACCGACCCGCCGGACGTGGTAAGCAGCTTCAACAAAGTCCAGTCAAACAACTGGCGCTGCAATATGATATTGAGGTGTTTCAGCCGGAAAAACTGCGTGGGGCGGAGGTTATGGCGAAGCTCCGTTCATGGTATCCGCAGTTGCAGGTGGTCGCGGCGTATGGGCAGATTCTGAAGCAGACGGTCTTGGACTTACCAGAATTTGGCTGCATCAATGTTCATGCCTCACTGCTTCCGCGATGGCGTGGGGCAGCCCCCATCCAAGCCGCAATATTGGCAGGGGATGCGGTGACGGGTATCACAATTATGCAGATGGACGCGGGGCTGGATACTGGCGCGATGTTGAGCCAAGAACAGGTCGAGATTTTGCCGTATGATACAGGCGAAACACTGCATAATAAATTGGCGGCAGTGGGTGGGCCGCTGCTGGTCAATACACTGCATGGATTTTTGAGTCACGTAATTCTGGCCCAGCAGCAAGATGATTCGCTATCCACCTATGCACCCCGCATCAATAAAGAGGACGGCAAGATCAGTTGGGCCGATTCCGCTGTTGCGATTGATCGTCGAGTTCGGGCGTTTAATCCATGGCCCGGCACATTTACTACCCTGAATGGGCAGACCTTGAAATTGCATTTGGGCGTTCCCCTTACTGGAAATCCCCATCACCTAAAAGCGGGCCAGATTGCGATTTCCGACCCAGACGCGCCGCTGGTGATTGGGACGGGTGAGGGACGGTATGCGCCATCACGCCTGCAATTGGAAGGGCGTAAGGCAATGGGGGTATTGGATTTCTTGAATGGGGTTGCGGATATTGACGGGGTAATTTTGGAATAGAAGATGATGGGGAGGATGCAAAATCCTCCCCTAGCTTGTTACTCTGTAAACAAGGCTTCCATTTTGGCGATGACATCAGGAGTTAGTTTTACTTCGACTGCCTTGAGGGTTTCCTCTAGCTGTTCAACACGGGTCGCCCCGGTGATGGCACTAGAAACAGCGGGGTCGCGCAGTGTCCATGCGATGGCAAGCTGCGAACGGCTTACCCCAACTTTATCGGCAACCGCCTTAAATTCCTTGACCCGCGTCACTACATCTCGACCACTGTCCAACCAGCGATTACGCAGCCATTCCAATTGCCCCAAACGACTATCAGCAGGCACACCATTATCATATTTGCCGGTTAACACGCCGCTGGCTAATGGTGACCAGACCACCAGACCTGCGCCATTTTGCTTGGCAACAGGCAAAACATCATCCTCAAATTTTTCGCGCACCAAGATGCTATATTGGGGCTGCTCGACCTGCGGCTTATAAAGATTGTATTTCTCGCAGAGGTCAAAGGCTGCTTGGATTTGTGCGCCTGTCCATTCGCTTGTGCCCCAATAGAGGATTTTGCCCTGATGAATGAGGTCATCCATAGCGCGGATGGTTTCTTCAAGCGGGGTATCATCGTCATAGCGATGGCAGAAGTAGAGGTCAAGATAATCGGTGCCGATGCGTTGTAAGGACTTATGCACGCTTTCAAAGATATGCTTGCGTGACAATCCCCGGTCATTAACATCATCACTCATCGGCCAAAAGACTTTGGAGGAGATGACCAACGTGTGGCGCGGAAACTGTGCCAATACCTTACCCATCATGCGTTCAGATTCGCCAATAGCATAGATGTCGGCAATGTCGAAAAAGTTGATACCCGCTTCGTAGGCCCGTTCGATGATTTTGGTGGTAATGTTTTGGTCTTTGACTAGCTCGCCAAAAGTTGTCCATCCACCCAAACTGAGGGCGCTTACCTTTAATCCTGAGTTACCTAGCCGCCGATACTGCATCAATAATGCTCCCTTATCGTAAGAAATAGTGCCAAAAAGACCAGCAAAGTATAACATACGGATATTCGCAACTTCACGGGTGTTGTGGCAAAATTGAGCAGTCTGCTATCCATATGCAAATTACACGGGATTTTGACTACCGGAGGGTAAACCCTTGGCTTTACATGGACAATTTAAACCTGAGGAATATTTAGTCGCGGCGGTTGGTGGCTTAGGCTTGACTGCGGCGATGGTTGGGGCGGCGATGTCGGTAATGGACGTTCAGACTGATAATGCGCGAATCGCGGTTTATGCGGGGCTGGTCGTCATCGCTGGCGCGGTGGCATTGTGGCTGGTTTTGCTCAAGCCGTGGCTCGAATTTGATGATTTAAAGACCCCCCATTTCACCGGGCATCATCACGATCACCATGATGAACATCATGAAGAAGGGCACGGCGTGGGTCTGGCGACGGCATCGCCGGCTGAGGTTGCTATTGGTGCGGCTCACGCGGCACAGACGTCCCATGATACCCATAAAGCAGCCCCGCCTGAACCGCAACCCCAAGGTGCGTCGGCAGATGATTTGACGATTATTGAAGGCATTGGCGAAAAGATTGCAGCGGCCCTTAAGATTGCAGGCATTACCAGTTTTGCACAGGTTGCCGCCAAAACTCCCGCTGAATTGGAAGCCGCTATTAAAGATCAGCACGTTGATATGGTGGGGGACGCCAAGACATGGCCCCGACAGGCAAAATTAGCCGCTACGGGTGATGCAAATGAGCTTGAAAATATGAAGCGCCGCATCAAAGAGGGTAAGGTCTTTGATGACCTGACAATTATTGAAGGCATCGGCCCCAAACTTCAACAATTGCTGCGCGATAGCGGCATCATCACTTTCGCCGATTTGGTGGGAGCAGATGTTGAACACCTACGCGAGATTATCCGCGCTGCCAAGTTGCCGAATGTTCCCGATACATGGCCCAAACAAGCCGATTATCTGGTCAAAGGCGACCTAAGTGGTTTTGAACATTACAAAGGCCAATTAAAGGGTGGGCGCGAAGTTTCATCCGACTAGAGTAAAGGCAGGGGGCAAACCACCCCCTGTTTTTATTTTTGAGGTCGTAGGTAGACAAACCAATAGATGATGGCGACCATGACTGAGCCACCAATGATATTACCAATTGTGACGGGCAGCAGATTGTCAATCAGAAATGATTTGACCGTGAGATCATCCACTGCGAGACTCTGTGCCAGTACAAAATCGGCGTCAAATTGTTTGATGAGCAGACCAAATGCAATGTAATACATATTGGCGATGCTGTGTTCAAACCCGGCGCTGACAAAGGCCGTGATAGGGAAGATAATCGCCATGATTTTGTCGGTGGTGGTGCGTGCCCCAAGCGTCAGCCAAACCGCGACACACACGAGGGCATTACACATCATGCCAAGTGCGATGGCCTGTACAAATTCCAGATGAACTTTCTCATTGGCGATATTCAGCGCAGTTTTGCCCACCGCGCCGCCGCCTGCTAAGTATTGTTTGGTCAGGAGCATTAAACCAGCAGTCATGAGTGCCCCTGCGAAATTTCCAATGTAGACCAATGTCCAGTTGTAAAGTAATGCTTTAGTGCTGACTTTGCGACTGGCCCATGCCATGACAATCAGGTTGTTACCGGTAAATAACTCACCCCCTGCGACAACAATCAAGATGAGGCCCAAGCAGAATACAAAGCCTGCTAGTAGGCGTGTAACCCCAAAGGGCAAAATTCCAGCCGCCCCGCTAACCGTGGTCGTTGCAAATACCGCCCCCACGCCTACAAATGCACCTGCCAACACCGCAAGGGCAAAAACCGATGGGGCGTCCATCCCTGCTTTCTTGATGCCTACCTGTTCGGCACGTTTGGCAATATCAGATGGGATGAGTGCGTCAATTCCGTTTGATTCGTTCATATTTCTCCTAAACCCTAGCGGAACAAAAAAGGCAGGTGTTGACCATCTGCCCTTTTAAAATCTTCAATTTACGGTAATCGCAAAGGCGGCTACATCATGGATGCAACGTCGGCGCGTTCTTCCAGTAGTTCTTTTTCAGTCGCTTTGATTTTCTCATGGGCGTAGGCGCTCAGTTCCAGACCCGCGACAATCTCATAATTGCCATTGCCTTTGACGCGCAAGGGGAATGAGAAAATTAACCCGTCGGCTACACCGTAGGGATTGCCGTCGGAAGGAATCGCAATGCTTGTCCAGTCACCCGCCGGGGTGGGATTCAGCAAACTACGCACAGTATCAATCGCGGCGTTGGCGGCACTGGCGGCGGAACTCTTGCCACGCGCTTCAATGATCGCCTTACCACGCTGCTGCACGGTCTTCATGAAGTCGCCTTCAAACCATGCCCGTTCGGAAATGGCTTCAAGGGCGGGCTTGCCTTTGACCAGCGCGTGTTCAAAATTGGGGAATTGGGTGGCGCTGTGATTGCCCCATACTGCCAAATTGGTTATATCACCAACCAGCACGCCTGCTTTCTTGGCGATCTGGCTCTTGGCGCGATTTTCATCAAGGCGGGTCATCGCAAACCAACGATTGTGAGGAATATCCGGGGCGTTCTTCATTCCGACGAGGGCGTTGGTATTGCAGGGATTCCCGACGACCAAAATCCGCACATCGCTGGCGGCGTGGTCATTTAGAGCGCGGCCCTGTCCGACAAAAATCTTGCCGTTGTCCGACAATAGTTCTTTACGTTCCATGCCCGCAGTACGCGGTTTGCTGCCGACCAAGAGTGCCCAGTTCGTATCCTTAAACGCGACGTTGGGGTCGTCGGTTGGAACGATGTCGTGCAATAGAGGGAAGGCGCAGTCTTCCAATTCCATTACTACACCACGCAGGCCATCCATCGCTTGGGGGACTTCCAATATCTGCAAAATTACGGGTTGGTCTGGACCAAAAGTTTCACCATTAGCAAGACGGAACAGCAGGCTGTAGCCAATCTGACCAGCCCCGCCTGTTACCGTTACACGGATTGGGGATTTCACGGCTAATGCTCCTTGAGTTTATTGCATTTCGTTGCACATAGTGTTACGAGTCTACCGCGTTCCTGCCCGAAACAATAGGCCGTTCTGCTTTAAATCTACTGTAAATTTACACGCCGGGTTTAAACGAGGCAATGACTTCCCACTCATCAATGGGGGTTTCCTCCGATTCGCGCTCCTCGATTTCTTCCTCGTCCGGTACAGGGGCACGTAGCAGTTCTATCGCCTCGATTGTCCATGCTTGTTCCTCAAAATTCCGCTGCAAAAATCCGACCAATGGCGGCAGGCGATCCGGTGGAATGGTGCCTTTGACTGGAATTACAGCACGGAAGGTCGCTGGGGCATCGGGTTCCGGTTCAATAATGGGCGCGAGTTGGGTGGTAAGGGCGTTTTGGGCGACGTGTAGGGCTTCGGAATTATCCAACCGCCAGCCGACGATATAGGTCTGTGTGCCAATGACCTCACTATGAACGCGCTCTAGGTTTGTTTTGATGGGCAAAAATTGGGTGGCCCATTGATCCATAACCCCGGCAATGGCGTGTGGTTGGTCGGTGCGGAAGGGTGCCTGCCATTGGAACAGGCCACTGTCGGGTAATCCCATATCAACGGCTTTGAGTGCGGCGGTAATCATGGTATCCAATTCGGGCGAGAGACTGGCGGCGATACGGTAGCGATACACGGGTGGTGCTTCTTCGATGGGTTCCACTTCATCCAGTGGTGCAGCGGTAACCCCGCCTTCTTGAAGTAAATCCGGCACGCCGTCGAGACTTTCACGCGGGTTACCATCTGGCTTCGGTAACGCAAATTCTTCGCTGGAGTCATGGGCATCGCCTTCTGTGGGTGGATTACCATTGGCGACTGTCTGCGGCATGGTTTTTTCGAGCGTATCCAACAAGGCCGCTGTTCCTGCGCTGACGGCTTTGGCTTCCCCTTCAAGCTCATCATCTAGACTGTCGAGCAAGGCTTGGGTTTTGCTATCTATGACCGCTTCTTGGTCGCTATCGGACAGGCTGTCTGAAACCTCATTACTCTCGTGATCGGCGGATAGAGGGCGCGGTTCATCACTTTGGATTAGCGGAAGTTGGCTATCTTCTTGGCCCGTTTTGCGTCGGTCATCATCCGGTCGTATCAGGTTATCTTCGGGATGGTCTTGCATGATGGCCTCTCCAATTCTTAGTTTTCGGCAAATTTGGCAAACGAGATAAGTTCGATGTTGAGGCGCTCAATGACTTCACGGGTTGCTGGGTGTGTTAGGGCATTTAGCTCACGCTGTTTTTGTTCACCATTGGTAATGAGGGGGTCGGCTTGGCGTCCCGGATGGCACATAATCTCGATCGGGCGCTTGGAAAAAACCGTATCGGTGAGAATGTTGAGCAAATCGCCGAGGGTATTGTTCGGCGCGGCATAGCGGCTTTCAAAGGTCGCCGGATAACGCGGGGCAGGGCTGTGAGCATAGGCGGTTTGAAGCTGCTGCTTGAGACTGAGGATAAATTCGGTCGGCATGAAGGGCATGAAAAATTGCAGCCCTGCACTCAGTTCTTCATCCGAGACATTCAGGTTGCTTTCGCGCAGAGGCAGGTGATATTCATCTGCGAGGGCGAGGGTTGCTTCAAGGGCTAATGGGTGAATGAAAGCCATGTGATAGTGCGAATCGAGATGGGTCGGCGGTCGCCCGGTTATAGCGATAAACCGTTCGATTTGGGCGGCGATTTCTTGGTAAAGCTCGTCGCCATCAAATTTGGCGGAGGCGGTTATCAATTTGTCCGGCAAAAAGAATTGCCCATTTTCGTCTACAAGGGATGGAATCTCGCTGGCAGGCAGAATGGGATGACCATGTGTGAGGTTGATGTGTAAGCCGATGCCAAGCGTAGGTGCTTGATGTATCGCTTGTTGAAGGCCGTCTTCGGCATAGGGCATGTTAATCATCACCGTCGTTGAGGTTACAATCCCCTTGTGGTGAGCTTCAATGATGGCTGAATTGATGCTGGGGGTATATCCGAAATCATCTGCATTGACAATTAGTGTGGGCATTCTGGTCGTACCTGCGTGAATTTTCTGTTAAATTTTGGTCAGAGTCTTTGTCAAAATTTAAACTTGGTGTCTATAATCGCTGTAAACCTATTGAGCATATCCAATTTGGGGGGCGTTTAGCAACTGCGAGATGTTGATAATACCCTCCACCTATTGGTGAATATCAGCTATTTGTCTGTAATCAAATGACTTTATAAGAAGCAGCATTGGAGTCCGTATGGTAGCAACACGGCCAATTTATGATAAAGAGCCGACGCCAGAATTTAATGAACATTGTTTAGGTATTCTTCAACAGTGGGAGGCCGGTACGCTTCCTTTTCAAGAAGCCTCACATCAATTGCATGAAATGGCTCAAAAAGCGGGCCAGCATCTGGCGAATCTTGGACGGGTGGAAATTCTACTTGGGGTCATGCAGGGCTATCGGGGTAATCTCAATGTCTGTATTCAGCATTTTCAGAAAGCCCGCGACCTTTTTGCTGAGGTCGGCAATGAAGCCCGCGTCGTAAAATGTGACCTTAACTTAGGGGAGACGTATCGCCAAAAAGGTGATTTTGCTAAAGCCCGTGAGTTGTTTCAAGAGGTTTATGAAACAGCAGGGCGACTTGGGGATATTCAAACGCAAGCAATGGCATTGGGCAACGCGGGACAGATGCTGCTGAGCCTGAAGCAGGTAGATAATGCTGAGGCGACCCTCAAAGATGCAATCATACTTGCGGCGCAGTGGCCTTCCGAATTTGCCAGCAACCAATCTGGCTTTTTGTGTGAAGTTCATCACGCGCTGGCGGTGGTCTATCTTTCTGGTAAACGGATGGAACAGGCGTTGGAGCAGGCCCAAAAATCGCTGCATTATGCGCGGACAGGTCAACAACCATTAAGTATCGGGTTTGCTAATCGCACGATGGGTGAAGTGATGGCAGCATTTGATGTCATCCCCGCCGAACTGCTCGATGAAGGTTTTTCGGCTGACCCCGGCGATTATTTCCGCGCAGCATTGGAAGCCTTTACCGAAATTGATGCCCAAGGTGAACGCGCCCGCACGATGCACGCCCATGCCAAATCACTTGCCAAACTAGGACGGCGGATGGCAGCGGCGCGGATGTTGCAGCAGGCCATGTTGACATTTGCTGAATTGGGTATGGTAGACGATTCAGCGAAAGCGGCTGAGTCACAAGCAGCGATCTTTTAGGTAGAAAAGAGGCGAGTGCGATCAATCAATCCGCCTCTCTCGTATATGTTTATTTTGTGGGACGGCGGGTAATTACTGCACCCAAACACATTTCGTCTTCGGTGCCTTCACCCCAAAAGATGTAGCGCAAATTGTCGCCCCATGTATTATCCCAAACACAAGTAATGCGTATCGTGTCACCACCTTGAAGAACCATTGGTTCTTGCAGAATATAACCGCCCTGCCAGTGAAAATCCCAATCGGGGATGTCTAGTATCACTTGCCCGTCGGATTCACCGGGGTTGCTCTCGATACGGATACTTTTGCCGCGCAGGTGCATATGACCCAAGACAGAAATTATTTCTAGATCGTAGGGGATGGGATATTCACAGGTGCTGGTGACGTTGGCCGCGTCCTGTTCAATATAGTCCTCAATCGAGCGTCGGCACAAAGACAAAAGTCCATTGCTAACCGAGCGCCCCTTTTCTTCAAATACCTTTTGGAGGGCGGTAGCTCGATCACATTCCGGGTTGGTAGCATCGGCGGGGCAGGGGATTTCGACCGGGGCATAGAGGCTGTAGGTAGTCAACGGTTGAATTTCCTCACCTACAGGGGCAAGCTGCAAAATCCCGCTGGTTTGGTCTGGGAGCGCCCCTGCCGATAAATTGTAATGCACTTGCATGACGATGAGACCACCACTAATCAAACGAATCCCTGTCCCCTCAGGAAACATAGTCGGGAATGTGCCGGGTGTCCATGACCCGATGGAATTTTCGAGGCCACCCTCTACCCCGGCGACATCTGGCCCGCCGAAACACTGCCAACCTAAGCCTTCATCTTGCGCGTCGCGGCGTTCAGCTTGAGCACGTCCCCGACCTTCGATTTGATAGAGTAGCACATGATGTACCACGCTAGGTTGACCCGGTTGCACGGTATAGGCGGTGATATAACGGTCTTCGGCGATTTGTGGGTCAATCAGGAAACAGCGATAGTCGTCGCGCAGGGTTGCGTCAGGGGTGTATTCCGGCATGGTGAGGACGACATCTTGGCGGATGGAAGGAATCTCGGTTGGAACGACCGCAGTAGCTTCACTGGGATCACCTAATGGAGCGTCGGCTCTGGCCCAATCTACCAGTAGATTAATTTCATCCTCGGTCAGCTTGCGTTCATGCAGCATGGTGGGGGATTCCGGCCCCGGCATCCAAGGGGGCATGTCGCCAACGGCGGCGGTCAGGGCGATTTCGGCAGCATTTTCTACCGCTGATTCAGGCGTATCGAGTGTGACTGTTCCAATGCCGCCTTCACTGTGGCACATCACACAATGCTGCGCGATGATGGGGGCTATGTCATGGTAGTAGGTGGGAGGCCTGCTGGGGGGATGGGCCATTGATACAGTCGGCGTGCCACCCGACTGACTGCGGATAATCAAAACGATGCCGAGAAGCAACACAAGTAACAGTAAAATACGCCAATGTTTTAACATAGACCCTCTATGAAAATACTAATTTTGATATATGGATAGTAGCGCGAAAATGTAAAAAAAGTTAAACGGGTCTTCACAAGGCCCGTTTAGTATGGGGATTGAACGTCTATCTGAATATTGCCACCCTCAACACGAACTGGATAACGTTTAATTGGCACTACTGCCGGAAAGGTCGGCTTGCCCGTTTTAATTTCAAAGGTCGCGCCATGCCGATCACACTCGATTTTCGGATTATCCGCATCCTCAATCAACACGCCCTCTGCTAAAGGGCCGTCGTCGTGGGTGCAGGCGTCTTCAATGGCGTAGATGTTACCCCCCACATTAAAAACAGCGATATAGACTTCATCTATTGCGATCACAAGACGTTCACCGGAAGGGAGTTGGTCTGTTGTAGCAATCGTTCTAAAATCCGACAAGTTCAACCTCCAATATATGACGATGTATAGAATTAATTGCTGTCATCCCAGAAACGGAAGCGATCATAGCCTTCACCCACTTGCCAGCCATGCACCTCGAAAATTTCAGTGATGCGAACAGCCTGATCATAAAAGGCATCACCGAGAGTTGAGCCGGTGGTGTTGGTAGGGATACGGAACAAAAAGATGATTAGGAACAGGCCGACAAAACCGAGTGAGCGCAGGCTCGTCGCCATATCGGGTGGCAGGAACGGCTCGATAATGCCAAAACCGTCCAGCGGCGGAAACGGCAATAGATTAAATAGGATCGCCGTGACTTCCAAAAATACCAAGAAGGCTAGCGAATACCACAGATTAGGTCGCGCCCCAATTCGTTCGGCAGTTGCGTATCCAAGCCAGAAGGGGGCTGAAAAAACGATGAGGCAAATAAAATTAGCGAATGGGCCGGCTGCTGAAACGGCACTGTTCCACCATTTGCTGCGCAAGCGATGGCGTTCGATATAGACTGCGCCGCCGGGTAACCCGATACCACCCGCCAACAAGAAGATAAGAGGTAGGACAATACTGAGCAGGGGATGGGTGTATTTTAGGGGGTTTAAGGTGAGATAGCCTTTTTCGACGACGGTGTGGTCGCCACCCCAATAGGCCACTAGCGCGTGGGCAAATTCATGCAGGGTCAGTGAGATAATCCAGCCGCCAAACACAATCACAAACGGCACTGTCGCGTCGGGATAGATGATTGCTCCATAGGCGACCATCAACACCACCGCCACCCCGATTAAGCCCATCTGCCATGTTGAAAGACTGCCCCCACGAGGTTGGACGGTTATGCGGGATGGTGCGGGTTTGGCAGGACGGGCCGCTGTCGTCGTGGCTCGATTCGCTTGCGGTGATGAGGCTGAACGAATGGGTATGATATTGCGTGCTTGCGAATTGCCATTGGATGGTATGCCAAGCCCAGCAAAAACATCGGCAAATTCCCATGTGCTGGGTCGCCATTTTTTGCTGAAAATCCCAGACGGTTCATCCACGTTGGCTTGGACGTAGGCACGGATTCTTACAAGGTCAAGTTTTGGTAAGTCTTTAAAAATATCTTCCAAAAAGCCGCTTGGACGTTGTAATACTCCCAAGAGGATATGCCCACTACACAAGAAGTTGTGCCCCATCTGATGGGCTTCGCGTCCGGCTTGGGCAAAATTTAACCGGGCTTCACTGGTTAGGCCTTTTGTGGATTTGAGGGGTTCGTCACGAACGATACTCAGTTGGTTGGTCACGGCCTCCGTCAATTGGTCAGCTGAGAGACCACCTAGCTGAAGGGCTTGGCGGGCGAGATCGTTACTTAACATGCCGAGCAGTAGATGTTCACTATCCAGATAGGGATTGTGGCGGGCGCGTGCCGAATTGACGGCAATTTCTAACGAGTACACGGCATCGGGGGTGAGGGCGTCCAAAAAACTGCTACTCATCGTCACCCGTCCAGCGTTCTACATTATAGACGGCGGCTTTGGCGACCTTGAGCGAGAGTAGGGCGCATTTGCGGCGGCTCATGGTGATTGGAATACCGAGCAGTTCCAGCACATCATCGCTGGTGATGTGTTTGATCTCATCGAGCGACTTGCCAACTAACTCGTCACCTAACATGGAGGCGGTGGCTTGGCTAATGAGGCATCCTTGACCATTCCAGCCGACCCGTTGGACGATGTTGTTTTCATCCACTTTGAGGGTCAGTTCAAGCTGATCTCCGCATAAAGGATTTTCGTCCTCGGCGTGCAGTTGATATTCGGGCAGCAGACCCCAGTTATGCGGGTGTTGGCCGTGATCTATGATGTTTTCCTGATAAAAATCCATATTTCCCTCGCCCCTATTTCCGACTGAGACGTCGTTTGGCGATATAGAGCGCCTCTACCAGTTTATCCACTTCTGCTAAAGAATTGTAGAGGTAAAAACTGGCGCGGTTGGTGGCGGGGACATTGAAATGTTGATGCAGCGGCATGGCACAGTGATGTCCGGCACGAACGGCAACCCCTTCGCTGTCCAAAATTTGGGCCATATCATGGGCGTGGATATCATCTAGAGTAAAGGTAGCAACCGAACTACGATAGGGGGCATTGGGGTTAAAGAGCCGCAGACCGGGCACTTCGGCAAGGCGGTCATGCAAATAATCCGCAATTTCTTGTTCATAAGCATGAACTCGATCCATACCTAACGCACTCAGATAATCCACCGCCGCACCCATGCCTATCCCCTCGGCAATGGCAGGTGTCCCCGCTTCAAATTTGTAGGGCAGGTCGTTAAAAGTTGAGCCTTCCAGCGTGACGCGGCGGATCATATCCCCGCCGCCCATCCAAGGGGGCATGGCTTCAAGCAAGGCTCTTTTGCCATATAGGATGCCGACCCCGGTTGGGCCACACATTTTGTGACCGCTGAACGCATAAAAATCTACATCAAGTGCTTGAACATCTACGGGCATATGTGGGACACTTTGCGCCCCGTCGCCAATCGCTATTGCGCCAGTGGCATGGGCTAACTGCGCAATCTCCGCCATCGGGTTGACTGTCCCCATGACGTTGCTGACGTGCATAATACTGACGGCTTTGACGGGTTCTTCGCGCAGAATTTGCTGGTAGGCGTCCATGTCTAGCAGCAAGTCGGGCGTGATGGGGACGTAGCGAATCCGGAAGCCCTTTTCCTGCTGTAAAATGTGCCATGAGGTCAAATTGGCATGGTGTTCCATTACACTCAAAACGATCACGTCGTTCGGGCCGAGGTTGGCGCGACCCCATGTCTGCACAATCAGATTCATGCTTTCGGTGGTGTTGCGGGTGAAGATCACCTCTTTGCGCGAGGCGGCATTAATGAATTTTTGTACTTTGTCGCGCGATCCTTCATAGAGTTCGGTAGCGGCCTCACTCAAAACATGCACCCCCCGATGGACATTGGCATGGGTGTGGCGATAGTAGTGATTCATCGCCTCAATGACTTGGACAGGTTTTTGGCTGCTGGCGGCGCTGTCCAAAAAGACTAGCGGTTTGCCGGGGTGAACTTCTTGATCCAGAATCGGAAAATCGGCCCGTACAGCGTCAATATCCCATGTCATGGGGGGTGTTAGTTGGGTCATTCGGATTTATGTTCCTTTTGCGTCAGACCAGCGAAATATTTCAATAGGGCGACCATTCCCAAAAGACCTTCGCCTTTGCCCATTGAAATGCGTTTGCCAAACAGTCGAAATACAATGTCATGAGGGACGGTCTTGATGGTTTCCGCTTTTTCGCCCATCAAAGATTCCTGCAAAATGGCAGCTAAGGCCTTAGCCGAAACACCCTGTGGATTTTCGACAGCGAAATAGAAATTGATGCCACCGTCGGCATTCGGCTCAGTAAAAACATACGCTTCCGATTCGCACCGCTGGACGCGATGATCTTCAGGAAAGGGGCGCTGGGCGATGTGACTGGGAACTTCTTGAAATCGGCTACTGTAATCCAGCAAGATTTCGGCCCGTCCGTGTTCATCAATATCCTCGAACATTTCCATTACGTCGCGTAGGGTTTCGGGATATTCGCTGATGTCTGCCATAGTTCAACTCACCTTGTTATTTTTCGATCGGCACGCCGACAGAATTACCCCACTCTGTCCAACTGCCATCGTAGTTGCGTACAGTAGGATAACCGAGCAAGTAGGTCAGCACAAACCATGTATGCGCCGAACGCTCCCCAATACGGCAATAGGTGATGATATTTTGGCTAGGGGCGAACCCGTTGTCCTGCTCATAGAGGACTTTCAAATCATCCGATGGCTTAAATGTGCCGTCGGGCTGGACAGCCTTGCTCCAAGGAATGCTTTTGGCGCCGGGGATGTGTCCGGCCCGCAGCGCCCCCTCTTGAGGATAATCCGGCATATGGGTCAATTCACCCTTAAACTCGCCGGGGCTGCGTACATCAATTAAGGGAAAGTGGCCGTTAACATGGCTCAAGACCTGATCACGGAAGGCCCGCACTTTATAGTCGGAGCGTTCTTGGGCGTGATAGGTTGAGGCGGGGTAATGTGGCACGTCTTTGGTGATGAGGCGCTGTTCTTCGACCCATTTGAGTCGCCCGCCATTCATAATGGTGGCGTTGGTGTGCCCGAATAATTGGAACACCCAAAAGGCATAACAGGCCCACCAATTGTTCTTATCCCCATAAAACACGACTTTGGTATCGTTGCTGATGCCGTGTTTGGACATGAGTGCTTCAAACGATTTGCGATCTAGATAGTCGCGGCGGATTTGGTCATTTAAATCCGTTACCCAGTCAATTTGGATGGCACCGGGGATATGGCCGGACGCATAAAGTAGGGGGTCTTCGTTTGATTCAACAATACGTACAGATGAATCGTTTAGGTGCTGCGCGACCCAATCGGTACTAACCAGCGCATCCGGGTGAGCGTAGGCGGTATTGGACATGATGAAAGTTCTCCCAAAATATATAAAGGCAGGTGATTGACCTGCCCTTACAAACACTTATTTGTTTTTGGCGGTGTGCATTCCGAGCAGTTTGCGATCCACATCCGCTAACAGGCGATTTTGCACATCTTCAAACGGGATGCGCTCCAATACGTCCCAGAAATAGCCGTTTAGAAACAAGCGCTCGGCTTCGATACGAGGCACCCCGCGTGTCATCAGGTAGAAGATATATTCTTCTTCCATTTGCCCAACCGTCGCGGCATGGGTACAGCGTACATCATCGGCTTCAATTTCCAGACCGGGGATGCTGTCGGCGCGGGCGGTGTCACTCATAAGCATATTGCGGTTGGCTTGGAAGCCATCGGTCTTGATCGCCCCCGGCATCACGCGGATGTTGCCACGCCAAACGCTACGGGCTTCATCTTTGAGCGCGGCCTTAAAGAGAAGGTCGCTGGTGGTGTTCGGGGCGTTATGGGTTTGATAGGTGTCGTGATCTAGCAGTTGTGTGCCATCGGCGAAGAACATACCACTCATGCGACCCCATGCACCCTGTTCATCCAGCGAAATCTGCATGAATGACTTGGTGAGTTTGCTGCCCATGCTGCCAACAATCCAGTCGAGTTGGCCGTCACGCGAGACATGGCCCCGCCCATGACTGAACTCGTACATATTGTGGCCCCAGCTTTGCAGACTGACATAGCGCAAATTGGCGGCACGCCCCACCAATAATTCTGTCCCGCCAATATAACCCGCGTGGTTATCGCCTTCGGGGGAGAGATATTCGTGCAATATGGTGGCTTGTGCGCCTTCTTCAAGGACGATCAGAACATGCCCTAATGTCGCGCCCGCTTGTTCACTGTAAAAAATACTGTGCAGGGGCAATTCGACGGCGACATTACGTGGCACATAGATAAATAGGCCATGTGTCCATGCCGCCGTGTGCAGGGCAGCAAATTTACCTTCAGTTGCCTTTAGTGCTTTCTGAAATAGATGCTTTTTCACCAGATCGCCATGTTCACGAATGGCAGTATGCAAATCGGTGAAGATCACGCCCTGTTTGGTGATTTTTTCGTTTAGTTCGCGGTGAACGAGTTTGCCGTCAATCCATGCAATCAAGCCGCCTTGTTCGTCCCCAATCAATGGAGCGCGATTTTCGGCGGGGATGTGTTCCACCGTTGCGCCGTTGGGGATAGCATATTGTCCAGCGCTGTTCCAATTGATATGGCTGTAATCAGTACGCCGCCATGCTTCGTCGCGTTGGTTCGGCATGGGCATGGACTCATAGGTAGCCCATGCTTGCTGGCGGAATTCAATGACCCAATCGGGTTCGCCAGCGGCCTTCGCACGTTCCAAAATGGTTGCCCATTGGAAAGGTGGGGCGACAATTTCACGTTTGGCTCGGCGACTAACAGTTGTTGTCGTCACGGTTATTCATTACTCCTGATGTCTGATGCAAGCAGGGCGATTTTGCCAACCGCCCTTGTAAAATATGCTAAAAACTAGCCGACACTACCTTCTAGCTGAATCTCGATAAGGCGGCGCAATTCCAACGAAAATTCGATAGGTAGTTCTTTTGCCAGCGGTTCAATAAAGCCATTTACTACCATCGTGTTGGCTTCAGCTTCGCTTAGACCCCGGCTCATGAGATAGAACAACTGCTCCTCGCCGACCTTACTGACACTGGCCTCGTGCCCAATCGTCACATCGTTTTCTTCGACTTCGATATAAGGGTAGGTGTCGGAACGGCTTTCTGGATTGAGTAGTAGAGCGTCACACACTACATTGCTCCGCACACCATGTGCGCCTTCATGCACTTTCAGTAGTCCGCGATAGCTGGCACGCCCATCGTCTTTGGAAATGGATTTGCTGACGATGCGGCTGGTGGTATTGGGCGCGACGTGGACAATCTTACCACCCGCATCCTGATGCTGGCCGCTGCCTGCAAAGGCGATACTGAGCACTTCACCATGTGCCCCGGGTTCCATCAGATAGACGGCGGGATATTTCATTGTTACCTTCGAGCCGAGGTTGGCATCTACCCATTCCATTGTGGCATTTTGATAGGCAACAGCGCGTTTGGTGACAAGATTATAGACATTGCCCGACCAATTTTGAATCGTGGTATAGCGGCAACGTCCACCCTTCTTGACGATGATTTCTACTACCGCACTGTGCAGGCTATCCGATTTCCACACCGGGGCGGTGCAGCCTTCGACATAATGGACGAATGCGCCTTCATCCACGATAATCAGGGTGCGCTCAAACTGACCCATGTTTTCGGTGTTGATGCGGAAATACGCTTGTAGGGGCAAGTCAATATGCACCCCCGGTGGCACATAGATAAAACTGCCACCCGACCAAACAGCAGAATTCAAAGCGGCAAATTTATTGTCGGTAGGGGGGATGATCGTGCCAAAATATTCCTTGACCAGTTCAGGATGTTCGCGTAGGCCCGAATCCATATCGAGGAACAGCACGCCTTTTTTTTCAAGGTCTTCACGGACTCTGTGATAGACCATTTCGGATTCATATTGAGCACCGACACCACTTAGAAATTTCTGTTCAGCTTCGGGGATGCCCAACTTATCAAAGGTATCTTTGATCTCGGTCGGCACATCATCCCACGAGCTTTCTTGCTTATCGGTGGCGCGGACAAAATAACGAATATCATCGAAATCAATACCACTCAGATCAGCACCCCACGCCGGCATGGATTTGCCTAAAAAGGTGTGATAGGCGCGGACACGAAACTCGGTCATCCACTCTGGCTCACCTTTGAGGGCACTAATCCAGCGTACCACTTCCTCACTGAGGCCCTTTTCACCTTTGATGGAATAGAATTCCTCGGTGTCGTGGAAACCATATTTCGTGAGATACTCATCGTTGATATGCCGTAAAGCCTTCTCGTCACTTGTTAGCCGTTCACTCATGTCACTGTTCCTCAACTACCCTAACGATGTTACTCTTCGGTTACTTCGACGCCGTGTTTTTCAAAGAACGGCTTATAGCCTGCTGTTTCAACCTCTTCGGCTAGTTCTGGCCCACCGCTTTCCACAATACGCCCATCCATCATCAAGTGAATGTGTTCCGGTTGCAAATAATCCAACATACGTTTGTAGTGGGTAATTACCAAAATCCCGAGATCTGGCCCTTTGAGTTTGTTGACTCCATCGGCCACAATTCGCAGGGCGTCAATATCAAGGCCGGAGTCGGTTTCGTCTAGAATGGCGATACGTGGTTCGAGGGTGGCAAGCTGCAAAATTTCGTTGCGCTTCTTCTCACCGCCGGAAAAGCCTTCATTGAGATAGCGGCCCGCGAATTTGTGGTCAATACCAAGCAAATCCATTTTCTGGGTTAGCAATTTGCGGAACTGCGGAATGCTGATGCCTTGATCTTCGGGATTCTGTGATTTGCGACGGGCATTAATGGCGCTGCGGAGGAAGTTGGCGACCGATACCCCCGGTACCGCGACCGGATATTGGAAGGCCAGAAACAGACCGAGGCGGCTGCGTTCATCGGCTTCCAATTCAAGCACTTCTTCTCCGTCAAAAATGACCTGACCCGCATCTACGGCATAAGCGGGATGACCCATAAGTGCATAGGCCAGTGTGCTTTTGCCAGAACCATTTGGCCCCATCAGTGCGTGTGTTTCGCCCTGATTAATCGTCAGATTCACCCCTTTGAGAATTGGCGTGCCGTTAATGCTGACGTGTAAATTTCGGATTTCTAGGGTCGCACCCATAATACTTTAAGTCCTCCTGAGATATTCGGAAAGTAATTCAAACTCGTTTACCGAGTTGGGAATTTCTGTTGGGGAAACCTATCACTATGCCTTGATTTCGCCAGAAAGTATACCAGTTTCCCTGTAATAAATCAATAAGTGATAAAATCGTTCAACTAATTCTAATTTAGCACACCGTCGCGCCGCCCGTCAATAAGTTGAAAAAATATTCAAATAATTGACACATGGCTTGAGCAGTGGTAGACTGACCATAAAAGTGCCAGTATCTAGTTGGAGCATTTTGCGATGAGCGACGCTGTTGAAACGATGGAAGATAAAGTTCGGGACGCCCTGCGTACAGTGGTTGACCCCGAAATTGGGATGGACGTTATTCAATTGGGGCTAATCCGTAAGATTGATGCGAGTGAAACTCGGTTGCATGTGATCATGATTTTGACGACTCCGTTCTGTCCGTATGCGCCACAGTTGATGGAACAGGTGCGCCGCACGGCCCAAACGGTGTCTGGTTTGACCACGACTATCGAAATGGGCCTCGAAATCTGGGACCCGTCCATGATGGAAGAGGGCGCTGCCGATGATTGGGGACTATTTTAGACCGACGCTGTAACCATAGCTTAGATAATGAAACAGGGCCGTCAAGCGCCCTGTTTTTGTTTGCCAATAATATGGCTTATTCGACAGTAGAGATAAACGTGATCTACACTGTGAACTACCCCCAAATATAGGGCTGTATATCGTTGTCATGAATATGTTAGGATGTTCTAAAAATACTGAATGTGCGTTGAACAATAAAAAGGGGGGTTTTATACTCCTCTTAACTATAGGGGTAATGACACATGACATCTCTTTCAACCAACACAATTAAATTAACCACGCTGGCGGGCGCGGCAGGATGTGCTGCCAAACTTGGGGCGGGTGATTTATCCGCGATTGCTTTTCCGTTGAGCGGACTTTTCGACAGTGCGCTCCATCCCAATTTGATGGTGGGGTTGGCTGAACCAGATGATGCTGCCGTCTACAAATTGAATGATGCACAGGCCATTATCAGCACCACTGATTTTTTTCCACCTGTCGTAGATGACCCGTATTGGTTTGGGGCAATTGCCGCCGCTAATGCCATGAGCGATGTTTATGCAATGGGTGGCGATGTGTTAATGGCAATAAATCTGTGTGCCTTTCCTGCCGATCTTGATCTCGCCATTCTGGGTGAGATTTTGCGGGGTGGGGCGGAAAAAGTGCGCGAAGCCGGAGCGGTGATCGCGGGTGGGCACACCATTATGGATAACGAGCCGAAATATGGCTTGGCAGTCACGGGCGTGGTGCATCCTGACCGAGTATTGACCAAAGGTGGCGCACAACCCGGTGATGTTTTGATTTTGACCAAGCCACTTGGGGCAGGTGTGATTACGACCGCCCTTAAGCAAGGCAAAGCGCGCAATAACCATGTGGAAAATGCCATGCGGATTATGGCAACTCTCAATCGTGCAGCGGCACAGGTAGCCCAAAAGTTTGAGGTTCATGCCATGACCGATGTGACAGGCTATAGCTTATTAGGGCATGGACGCGAAATGGCAAATCTCAGCGGGGTGAATTTTCATATCCGTCCCGAATCTATCCATTGGATGGATGGAGCTTGGGAGTATGCCGAGCAGGATATTTTCCCCGGTGGCATGGGGCGCAATCGTGGTTTTTATGGCAAATGGGTACGGTTTGCCGATGGGATAGATGATGTAACTCGTAAATTGATGTTTGATCCACAGACTTCGGGTGGTTTACTGATGGCTGTGGCAATCGAGCAAGTCGATATACTGTTACAGGATTTGCTACAACAGGGTGTTGATGGTCAGCGTATAGGAGCAGTGACAGAGGGTGATGGTTTAATAGTCGTAGAATAGCGCACGCGCTTGTGAGATATGATAGGCGCTGCAAAGATGGGGACGGGGTTATGAATGTACAAGAGCTAGGGATAGTAAACGAGGTATTTGTGACGAGCCGACCAGACGGGAATTCGGTCATCGTTGGGGGCACGCTTCTAGTGAACCCAAGTGCGGATTCCGAAAAATGGACGCGGGTGTTAAGCCGCCGCGCTGGTCAAATTTTGTGGTATCGCCTAACGCTGTTGCTGTTCCCGGAGCGTGCCTCTGAGGTAACGGCCCGTGTTTCGACTGCGCCGCTTCGCCCTACCGGAAGTTTACCGACTTTGACTACACACGTCGAGGTCGCACCGGGCCAAGATGACAGCTATCATATCAAAGGCACGGCGGGTGACGACAAATGGGTGGTGGTGGTCAATGGGATGGAGATTCGGCGGATGTGGGCAGCCCTTGACGTGGCCCTGTATCCGGCTGGTTGGGAAGGTGGCGAACGGGATACGGCCCGATTGCCCAAACCGCGCCAAAGTTATCAATAATTATCAAATCGGTCTTATGCGATTTTTCCAAGAAACGGGCGAAGGCTCGTTTTTTGTTTGAAATCTGACCAAGTTCGTTCCATAATTGAGAGGGGAAAAAGGGTTAAATACCTAGCGTTTGATTTGTGCAAAGTGCTGATTGAATTGAGATGGGCTTGTACAAATTTCCGAAAATTAATTCTCCCCTATAGCCATGAAGTGAACTATAAACCATAATGAAAATATTGGCAGTGAGTGATAATCGGCAACCGCAGTTTCTAAATAGTGAGTTTTTGAAGCAGCACTACGGCCATGTGGAAATATTGATCAGTTGTGGTGACATGGACCCAGATTATCTAGATTTTATCGCATCCATCTTGTCACTTCCGCTGTATTTCGTAAAAGGCAATCACGATCATCAATATACCCTTGATACACCCGGCGGGATTAATCTCGATATGCGAACCGCCGAATACAAAGGGGTAGTGATGGCCGGAATGCAAGGCTCGATTCGTTATAACAAAGGTGATTTGCAGTATACTGAGCTAGAAATGACCGCACGAGTAATCCGTATGACACCGAGACTGCTGGTACGACGGATGGCAAAGGGTTATGGAGTTGATATTTTTGCAGCGCACAGTCCGCCCCGCAACATTAATGATGGGAAAGATTATGCCCATCGGGGTTTCCGTGCTTTTCGATGGTTAATTCGCTGGGGACAACCACGTTACTTAATTCATGGTCATGTTGATTTGTACGATCAACGTGCACCCCGCGAAGCTCAATTTTTGAAGACGAGTGTCGTTAACATTAATCCAAGTCGAGTAATTACCATCGAAGACTAAGCGGTACAGGAAGGTGCATATGATGGATAATGATGCCCAAGATGCGGTACTAAACTCAGCGGCGCAACGGGACTTTGCTGAAGCCCGCATGAAGGCGTTTTGGCAGGGAGTCCGGTCGCTGGTGAATCGTAAACCCACCGAGCTACTGGATTTTGAGGAAGTCAAACAGAAGCTACGGTTAGAAGGCGGTGAGCGGCTGCTCGGCCTCCAGAACATCCCGCTTGATAAAATTGTGGGGAGTGTAGGGCGCTATAATGACTTTACCCGTACATTCTTGCCGCGTAAAAGCGTGGATGAGGACCGCTGGCGTCGGGTCAATGCGCTGGCGCGTGGGGCGTATGGTCTGCCGCCAATTGAAGCTTACAAGATAGGCGATGTGTATTTTGTAATTGATGGCAACCATCGGGTATCGGTGGCTCGTCAGTTGAAAGCTAAGACCATTGAAGGTTATGTGCGGGAAATCCCTACGCCGGTATCCATTGACCCCGATGACACGCCGGAAGAGATTTTCCTGAAGGGTGCCTATGCTGAGTTTTTGCGCCAGACGCATCTCAATTTGCTGCGCCCTAACAGTGATGTGCTGCTGACTGAACCCGGCTATTATCCCAAAATTTTGGAGCATATTGATGCCCATCGCTATTTCAAGGGTTTAGATGAAGATCAGGAAGTCCCCTATGATGAAGCTGTTGCCAGTTGGTATGACCATGTGTTTTTGCCAATGGTTGGGGCCATCCGCAAATATGACCTGCTGCGTGAGTTTCCTGATCGTACTGAAGCTGACCTGTATGTATGGTTGATTCGGCATCAGGGAGCATTACGGGATAACTATGGCGGGGAGTGGCTGTCGGCAGAAGAAACGGCCCGCGATTTCGCCGCTAAGTTGTCATAAAATTCCGAAATTGGGGGATGACAACCCTCCATTTTTGTGTTATATTAAACATCGCATGGTGGCTATCGTCTAGCGGTTAAGACATCTCACTGTGGATGAGAGGAGCGTGGGTTCGAATCCCACTAGCCACCCACCAAAAAGACCCTTCTACAATAATGAGGGGTCTTTTTGTTTTTATTCTGCCGGAGTATTGCTGTTGGCGGAATCTGGCGCGACTGGTGGACGCACTTTCAAACGACGTTGGCGTTGGCGTAATCGCAATCCGGCGGTTGGACGTTGAGGCATACGGGCAAATGTCCGAATGGTGCCACTCGCGCTGGGGGGTAGGGGTGGTTCAGTCGCAGCTAACCATGCATCAAGCGGTGTGGTACGCGCTTTAGCATCATCATCCTTTGCTCCTTCGGGTAAAGCCGATGATGCGGCGGGTTTGGGTGTAACAGTTTCCGCCACTGGTGTCGCTTCGACGCCCGGTCGGCTCATGCCAAACACATCCCAGATGCTCATTTCCCCGGTGTCCAATTTACCCGTCGGCGGGGGCAAATCGGGACGGGGTGGATTTTCACGCACGACTTCTTCGGTAATGGGGCGCAGGGGTGGTTTTGAGATTTTGGCGGTCGTAAAGGCCGCTTTAAGTTCGTCTGATTTCGCCGGGTCAACTGGCTGTGCCGTTGGTTTGGTCGGCGGTAGAGGTGGAGTATCTTTTATCGCTGGTGGTTCTTTGGATACCGGAGGCGTGGGAGACTGTCCAGCGACTACTGCCGGATTGGGGCGTGTATCTTCGTCCTCGTCCGTAGGGGGTATTGTTAAAATGGGAATTTCTTGACTTTTGCGCGTGTTAGGTTTTTCCGTTGGTAGGGGCGTCATTAAGGCTTCAACAATAAAGGACGGCGGTGCTACCGGACGGATGCTCGGCGTGTCATCGGGCTTAATCGGCGGCTCGATAATACCCAAGCTATTGCTGGTAGGTTGGGCCGGCTGCGTTGGTTGGCTTGAATGGGGTGGCGGCGGCGCTTCGACAATGGGTGTGCCGGGGGGCGTTTGCTGCTGGGCCAGTAATTTTGCGCCATACTCCTGACGGGAATTGGCATCGGGACTAGGCCGCACACCTACTTTTTCGCGGTATTGATCGTCTACCTTGACCCCCATGCCTTCAGTATAGCGGCGTAATTGACGGAGACTTTCGGCGGAGGCTTTTTCAAGGCGGCGACGACGGCGTCGGTTGCCAAATAATTTCCCCAATGGGCCGCGTGTCTCAAACGAAATCGTCCATTGAACAATAGTGCCGTCGGGGGTTGGTTGCAGCCGTAGTCGGGCCGTATAACTCTTAAATTCGCTTGCCCCATCTATCAGGCGGTATTCATAGCCAAGCCCATCATACCAAGCAATGGTTTCTTCGATGATGTCTTTGCCTTTATTGGGGGTAATACGGCGGCGCATTCCCACACCATCGGCGCGGGTGCTAAGAAGTGACACCGCTTTACAATCTTGCCGCCAGCGGGGGAGTTGACTGTGATTGGCGATGACGCTCCACACAACTTGAATGGGCGCGGGGACTAAAATGCGCTGATCAATCAGCGTCACGGGAAAAATCCTATCCAATAATCTATTCTAAAACACCCACTAAATATATCCTAAAATACTCCATAATCCCAACCCCAAAACAACGCTCAATAGAAATCCGGCGGCTACCTCAATTATTTGACTGCGATTTTGCCAGATGGGATGTCCCTCTTGTTTGGATTTCCAAAGACGCGGGATGGGGCATAATAGGGCCAAAATAATAGCAAATGGGCCAAGCCCACCAACCAAAAACAGCATAGCGGTGCGCTCGATATAGCCCCACATGGCCCAACGTTTTGTATAAGGCCGCAGCGAAGGGTAGTTGGCGATAATGGTGATCTCAAAAAAGCGCGTGACCATAATGAATGAACTGGCAAAAATGTAGAGGAATAATTCAAAATCACTCGGTTTGGGGTCAAGCCGAGTGCCCACCAGAAGCTGGACAATTAAAATCCCTGCGAGATGGAAAAGCTGATCTAGAAAATAGAAAGCGACCCCATTGGTGGGAAAACGTCGGGTAATGCGGATTTTGCCTGAATCCTGCAAAATATGCTCAATCGAAAGCAGCGTAATGGAGATGAATGCTACCTCCCAATGAAGATAGAGGACAATCAAGGATGTAACCCAAAACGTTCCGCCATGCAGGATAAGGCCGGGCCAGCCTTTGTTTTTCATCCGCACGACCCAATTTGTTTGCAGCACATAATCGGTCAACAGGTGGGTAAAGATCAGGTGGGGAACCAACACATTCGTTGCTCCAAGAGTGACATAATAAAATTGCTGTATCTATTTAGTCGCTGGTGTGGCGGGTCTGTGCTACACTAAATCCGCATTGTACCATTGATTAACTTTCTGAGCCGCAGCTTTTTTGCAGGAACACTCATTATCAAACAAGAGTCTAACCAATGCCCGGCCCGTCAATAGTGTTTGGTTTTGTCATCGCTACCTTTTATGGTTCGGTCTTCCATTTTCTTGTGGGGGGTGACGCACGGCGGTTGGCGGTGTTTTTGCTAGCTAGTTGGATTGGCTTTGCATTGGGCCATATTACAGGTGATCTGTTAAACGTCAATTTTTTGGATATTGGCTCGCTGAATATGTTGAACGCGACACTTGGCGCCTTGGTAGCACTTGTTGTCGCCCGATTTTTAACTTGATATAGGAACCACCTATGCCGGATAATCAACCAAACGATACGTCGTCAATGGACGAGAATAAAAATGCTGACTCAAACACGGTGGTCACGCCGGAAGAATCTAAAGGTTTTTTCAAGAATCGTGGCTGGGAGTTTTATGTGAGCTTGGGGATTGGCGGGATCATGGCGCTGTTGCTGGTGATTCTGGTCATCGCCATAATCATCGGGGCGGCAGCTGGCAAGACTTCCGATACCGCCTCAGCCGTTGCCATTGTGCGCGACCTGTTGATTATTCTGCTCACCCTCGAAGGAATTCTCATCGGGGTGGCGCTCATTGTGCTGGTCGTCCAATTGGCTAAGCTTGTCAATATTTTGCAAAACGAGATTCAGCCGATCGTGGACAGCGCACAGGAGGCCGTCAGTACCGTGAAGGGTACCGCCGAATTTATGAGCAAAAACGTGACCACGCCAGCTATCAAAGCCAGCGGTTACTTGGCAGGTGCAAGAGCGTTGATGCGAGAGGTCACCGGAATTAATCGGGCAACCAAAGCTGCCCCGCCAGACAAAACCTCAAAATAGAGGGAGGGCCAGATGGAAAATCAACCACGATCAGAACAACCAAATGATACCCCCACCTTCGTTGTTGGTATGATGATGGGGTTTGCAGTGGGCAGTGCTCTCGCGGTTTGGATGGCCCCCCGCAGTGGCAAGAAAACCCGCGACGATATTCGCCAAAATGTTATTACATTGCGGTTACGTGCTGGCAACTCGGTTAAGCAGGTGGTCGAAAAAGTACAGGGCGAAAGTGTTGAAGATTCAATTGAGCAGGGTAAAGCCATCGCCCATCAGAAAAAAGCGGAATTAGCCGAACAAGTTAATGGTAATAACCGAAAAGGATAAACCCTGACGCATCTGGCTAAAGTGTTGCCGCCAGCATTTCCATTATCGCGTTTTGGCTGTGAAGTAGAAATTCTTTCGCTGCGTAATTCAGGCATAATGGCGAACGCATGGCTTCAGCGGAGACTTCTTCGCCGCGTGTAACAGGCGGACAGGGCAGAAATAAGGAACCCACCTTGAGTCTGGACAGATGCTGCTCGATAATTTGATAGGGTAAAAACAGGCTACGAATCTGTTCTTTTGTGATATTGCCATCGGGTTTGGGCCAACAATCGGTATAGACCAGATCAGCTTCGGCTACAACTGCTTCTAAATCGGTGTTACAAGTGATTGACCCCATTGCTTGGTCATTGAGCCGCCTAACGACATCCTCGCTGGCAAGGTATTGCTCCGGCGCGACTTGTGTAACATGAATCGGGAAACGCGCTGCGGCCTCAAACCAACTCATTCCCAGATTGCTGACCTCTCCGACAAAAACCACCCGTAGCCCATCCAGACTACCCCGATGACGCCGGATGAATTGCAGATCACCCATAATCTCGCAGGGATGACTGAAATTAGTTCGGGCATTAATCACGGGAATACGGGTGTGTTCGGCAAGATAAGTCAGGTCGTCGTGTCGTGCAGCCCTCACAACCAGCATGGAAAACCAATTTTCCAGATAGTAGCTGATGTCCTCAAGTGGTTCCTGAATTCCCAAATCACCGGGGATATAGGCTACTTGTCCACCCATCGCCCGTGCCCCAATTTCGAAGGCGAGGCGATTTCGAAAGCCGTTTCCCAAAAACCACAGACCAATTTGCTGGTTGGACAGCGTGGGGGGCATCTGATTCTGTTTCCACAAGGTATACAGCACATCGGCTCGATCCAAAATGCGGACGAGTTCTTGATGGGTATAGTCCAACAGGGAAATAAAATCTTTCAAGGTCTGCCCCCCGTGGAAACAATCTATTGTATGATGGCAGCAAGGGCTTTGGGCAATGCCTCTAGCACGTCGCTGGCGATGACACTTACCGCTGAAGTATGACTCCCTTCGGCAGCTTCCTCGCCTGCATAGCCATGCAGCCATGCCCCAGCAATTGCAGCTTTGGCGGGTTCAACTCCCTGTGCCAACAGACTCACGATGACGCCTGCCAATACATCACCTGTTCCGGCGGTGGCGAGGGCACTGGTCGCAAAGGGCAGCACGGTCACATGTCCGTTTGGCTGGGCAACGATGGTAAACGCTCCTTTGAGTACCACCACCGCGTTCCATTCTTGGGCATATTGCATGGCGAGACTGATCCGATTGGTCTGTACTTGTTCGGTGGCACTTGGGCCGTTGTCTTCGTCTTTGATGCCCGCCAACCGCGCAAATTCACCGGGATGGGGGGTCAAAATGGTGTTGGGGGGCAGAAGTTTCCACCAGTCCGTGATTTCTGCCAGCAGGTTGAGACCATCGGCATCAATCACCAGCGGAGGTAATTTGACCTGATCTTCGGCCTCTACCGCTGGGGCTTCTTCCGGTGTGGTGAAGCGGAAACCGATGTGTTTCTGAGTTGTGGCGCGGGGTTTGCCGGACTGCAATACCAATTCAATGAACCGTTTGGCACTGTCCTCGGTGCTAAAGCCCGGCCCCATCAGGAGGGCGTCATAATTTTCAATTTCTTCGCGCAGAATTGGCACGGCGTTTTCGTGTACCACGCCCATTTCATGCGGCAGCAGCAGCCATGTTGCTTCCGGTAGCATCGCGGCAAGGGTTGGGATAATTGGTTGAGGTGCGCCAATCGTCACCAAACCTGCGCCGGTGCGATAGGCCGCTTTGCCAGCGAGATAGGCCGCGCCGATGTAGTTGAGGCTACCCGCGATGACCATTGCCTTGCCGAACGTGCCTTTGTGTGAATTGCGTTTACGGGTCGGGAGGATGCGTTTGACCTGTTCACCATCGGCCAGATCAAGTCCAATATTCACCAGTTCGGGTAAATCTTGAGGCAGGCCAATATCGGCGATGACCAATTCACCAACGGCTTCCGCGCCGGGAAAAACGAATAAACCATGTTTGGCGGCGGCGAAGGTGACGGTAACATCGGCATGGAGGGCCAGCGGGTCTAGTTCACCAGTATCGCAATTTAGGCCGCTGGGACAGTCGCAGGCGATGATGATCGGTTTTTGATTTGGGGCCGCGCTGCCGGCTGGATTTATTATCGCAGGGCGTTCGGGAGATTGATTTATCGTGGCATGGACTTGGGTCAATAGCGTCGCGGCGTTGCCTTCAATCGGCAACCGTGCACCGATGCCGAATAGGGCATCTACGATAAAGTCGGTATCTGCGATTAGCTCTTGCAGGCCTTGAAATTTGTTCTTGGCATCACTTGGATAGTCGGTGAATGTGACGCCTGCTTCTTGGGCGGCTTTGATGAGAGGATCGGTCTTCTTACGGGTTTCGAGCAGGTAGGCGGTGACATTGGCCCCCACCTCGCTAGAAAGATATTTGGCGGCGACAAGCCCATCTCCACCATTGTTCCCCGGCCCAACAAAAATCAGAATGTTTGCTCCGCTGTAGGGGATTTGCTCGGCTAGACCCCGTCCTGCCCATTCCATCATGGCGGCGTAGGAGTGGCCTGCTTTGTCGGCGGCGGCTTCAATAGCCCGCATTTCGGCAACCGATACAATCTTAATTCCCATTACTTTTTTGTCTCCTTTGGTTTCCAAATACCAATCTCACGATACCATGCCAGTGTCTCGCGCACGCCTTCCCGAAACGGGGTTGGCTCAAAACCAAGTTCACGCTGGGCTTTGGCGGTGGATACACGCCAGTTATTGAAAATATACGAGCGCAGGGTGATCGGGTAGTAGGGTTCGTGGCCTGTGATATACCCTAATGCGGTTAACAAACGAGCGAATGGAATCATGATAGAGCCGGGGAAGTATAAACGGAAGGCCGAAATCCCGGCTTCTTCGGCGAGTATTTGATCCACTTCGCGGTGCAGCAGATATTGACTGCAAATATTATAAGTTTCACCGGGTCGGCCCTTTTCAACCGCTAAAATCACTGCTTTCGCAACATCTTTGATGTAGGCTGGGAAGGTAATTAGTTTACCGCCGTTTACCCCGACTGGAAGCCCACGCAAGGGGTCTTCAAAAAACAGCCGATTAAAGGCGTAGCGACCATACGGCCCGTAAAATGCACCGGGGCGCAGGATGACCACTGGTAGGCCTTTTTCGGTGTAGTGGCGCATTGCCAGTTGTTCGGCGGCATATTTGGAGCGTTGATAATCGTCCATTGGATGGGCCGGGTGAGTTTCATCAATTTCGTTGGTGGATTCGGGTTTGCCTATCACCACAATGGTTGAAATATGGATGAATTTTTGTGCTCCCGCTGCAAGGGCTGCATCCATGACATTGTTAGACCCTTGCACATTGGTTTGTTCAAACTGCTCACGTTTGCCCCAAAATCGGAAACGCCCCGCACCATGAACGACAAAACGACAGCCCAGTGCGGCCTCGAACATCGCTGCCCGATCAGTGACATCGGCATGGATAATCTCGACAGGCAGACCTTTTAGCCAAGCGTGTTCGTCGGGATGGCGAGTAACGACGCGGACTTGATAGCCCGATGCAACTAGCATCGGTAGTAGATTGTGACCGAGAAATCCGGTCCCACCTGTAACCAGAATCATAGCTTACTTATCTTTTTAGTCGTCGCGCCCGGAATGGGGTGGCAGGGTAAATTGGAGTTTGTCCAGTGGGCCGTCAATTGCGAGGGGGCCATAATGGGCAGGAAGTTCTTGAATATATTCCGCGATTTTCCAGCGGCGGGCATGGGTATCATATTCCATTCTGTATACGATGACAGTATCGTCTAAATGTTGGGTATGCACCCGCCGTTTTGACCAATAATGATAGGTCGCCAAACGGCGCTCGGTTTGATAATCCAACAAGATGCAGGCAAGGCCGTCATCTGCAAAATAACGTACACGTACCCGATGGTCGGCACGCAGGATATCAATGAGCCGCAGAGTATCCTGACGCAGACGGGCATCAATCGTCGAGCGTTGGTTTTTCAGGTACACGCCGGTCATGAATTTATCAAGGTTACGTGCATACGACACATACCCTTTGGGAAGGGTATTGATGGCGTGCTGTATCCCTTCAAGATAATGTTGTACGACTTGATCCATTACTTCAGCAGGGGCTATCCACTCACTCTTATGTCGTTTGCCGGGATTGGCGCGGCGCATTTTATCCAGCCAAGGCACAAGTTCACTTTGGCTAGTAGCGGCAAGTAAACCAAGCACTATCGCTATCACGATGAGGCCCATTATGAATAGTGCCCAGACCATGACTCTTCCTACAGAGCTACAGCATCTATTTTAGCGTTTCATGTCATCAATGTCGTGTATTGGTTCAGCACACGCCAAATTTTCCGCCGAATACGTTCAGGATAAACGGGTTTCATCACAAAATCCACCGCGTTGGCGACATTAAATGCCAGTGTTCGGTCTTTATCCGTATCGAGAGTATTCAGAATTAGGATTGGGATACGCGAGAGTTCGGGATCGTTTCGCACGGCAGCCACGACTTTGTAACCGTGCATATCGGGCATGTCGAGACTAATGAGCAGCAGGGCTGGGTCAACATCTTGGAGCAGGGAAAGGGCTTCTTGGACGGTAAAGGCCGACACCATTTCTTGCCCCAACGCCTCGACTACTTCACGAACGGTGGTGTGGGTTTCCATCTCATGATCTACACAAATCACTGTTTGTAGCTTAATTTTGGGTTCCAATTTGCGGACAAGCGGACGATTGATGGTGTCATTAAAGAGCCGTCCCGAAAGCATCATCGGCAATTCTTGGGCATTAAATCGAACTGCTTCGACCTTGAGTTTTGCCCCTAAAGATGCGAGGGCTGGCATGACCAACGTTTCGGCATCTTCCGCCGAACCAAGACGTGAAAATGGCTCATCATGAGCATGGATAATAATTACTTTGTTTTGACGTTCGGAGGCTCGATAGCGATCGGCAAGGCCAATCTCCTCAAGCCGTTCCTCCACGATTTCCAAATGGATGACGTCCAAGCCCGTTTGAACAAAATAGTAAACTGCCACTCCTAATGTTTTTTGAAGGGTGCTGGTGGCGACAATGATTTCATTTTGTGGATCTTCATGAAGCCAGATAAAGGAGTCGTCATAGCGGTCTATGACACCCTGTGCTTTGAGGAGTTCAAGTTCCAAATCTTCGATTTCAAAACTGATATCGAGACTGCTATAGGTGCGTTCTGCCCCGGTTAGGAGTTCTTGGACACGATCCATGCCGCGTTGCACCACCCATGTACCATCTTCTAGGGTGAAAAAATAGTGGCGCGGAATCGGGGCAGAACGCGGATTCAATTGCTACCCCCCGTCGTAACGGGCTTGTATTCACCGGATAGATTGACGAAGTAGGCATCGGCGGCTTTATCAATCAAATCTTTGGTCAACTGCGGCGGGCGATTGAGATAACGGGCGATGTCGAGTAGTTGATCCAAGATGTCACGCGGATGCACGGAACGCAGCGGACGGTTGTATTTCAGATACCATTCCTGAATGAGATAGGCCAGTGCCTTTTCATCATAGGGCACACGCTTGACTTGGCACATGCGCTTAAAGATTTCGCGGAACTGCTCAAATGTGGGGTCGCCGACCTCGATCTTGTGCGGAATACGGCGTAGGAATGCTTCGTCTACCAGATTAGCTGGCGGCAGATTGGTACTAAATACGATCAACACGTTGAACGGGATTTCGATTTTTCGTCCGGTGCTGAGGGTCAAGAAGTCAATGCGGCTTTCCAATGGCACAATCCAGCGATTGAGCAGGTCTTGGGGGCGCATTTGCTGGCGACCAAAGTCATCAATGAAGAACATGCCGCAGTTGGCTTTTAGCTGGAAAGGGGCTTCGTAATATTTGTTTATCGGATCGAATACAAGGTCAAGCCCGGCCATCGTCAACTCACCACCGACCATAATCACGGGCCGCTTAATCTTTAGCCAGCGAGGATCACGCCGGACACCTGTTTGGGTACGATTGAGATCGTCAGCCATTTCGACAATTTCATGGTTAACGTTATCGTAGACCCGAATCACTTGACCATCTACGTCAACCGCATAAGGAATCCACAGATCCTCACCCAACACAAAACGTGCGGCGCGGGTGGCGAAGGTGGTCTTCCCATTGCCGGGTGGGCCGTGCATAAAAATAGCTTTGCCAGAGTTGATGGCAGGGCCGATCTTGTCGAGCATAGTGTCCCCGACAACCAAATCTTCGAACGCTTTGACCAACCCTTCGCGCTGCACCAATGGGCGATTGTATTGGGCTTTGACCGCATACACGTATTGGGCGAGAGTAACTGGGCATGGGCCAGCATACATATTGCGTTCGATGGCTTCTTGGGCTTTGGACGAGCCTTTTTGGGAGATGAGGTATTCATATGAGGCTTCGCTGATGCCCGCTGAACCGCGTACTTCAATCCATTTTTCGCGCTTCATGAAATCAATGACGCGATCCACAACGCCGTTATAGGGCAAACACATCCGGTCAGCAAGTTGCTGTCCACTGAGATACCCTGAGAAATAGATTGTTTTGATGGCAAGGTCGGTCAAGATACCCATATTGAGTCCGGTATCTTCTACCGTCCGCATGGCAGGCGGATTCCACTGTTTTTTAGCGCCAAGCGAACCTGTTCCGGGTGTAGTCATTCGCGGCTCTCCTATGTAATGGGTTTATGATGGCTGGGCAGCAGATGAAAAAATTCAAAGAAGCGTGCGCTGTCCTGTTGGTTATTATAGCAATGTAGCGACAGACGCAAAAATGGATGGCCCGCCGCATCGAGATGTTTGACGGTTGGGATTTCATTTTCGGCCAAATACTTCACAATCAGATCCGTTTGGTCGGATGTTTCGGCGGCCTTGAACGTCACAATCGGGCCATGGTGGGACGGGTCGCGAGGGGTGAGTATTTCATAACCACGCGCATCTAATTCATCCATGAAATGGCCGGCTAATTGGGTGGTATAGGCATCAATGTTCTGAATGCCGAGTTCATTAATTAGGGAGAGGCTGCCGACGACAGTAAAAATCCCCGGCACATTGAACGTTCCGGTCATGAACCGAAGGGCACCCTTACGCGGGGTCATATCATAGTTTAGCCAATGCTCCCAACCCTCAACGTTATTTGCCCCGACAAAGGATGGGTGCATCTGTTCAGCAACTTCGGGCCGGACATATAAAAAGCCAATGCCCGTTAAGGCCATCAGTGATTTTTGCCCACCACACGCCAGAATATCAATATTCATGGCCTGAACGTCAATCGGGATATGTCCAATAGACTGGATCGCATCCACCGAAAACAGGATACCGCGCTCCCGGCAATAGGCACCGAGGGCCATCAGATCGGCACGCGCCCCAGTGAAAAATTGCATGGAACTGACGGCGACCAAGCGCGTATTTTGGTCTACGGCGGCGTCCAACGCCTCAACGGTCAAAGTGCCATGCTGCGTAGGGACGATTTTGCAGGTCACGCCCTGACGTTCTAGCACCATCCAAGGATAGGCATTGGCAGGAAATTCGACATCGCAAAAAATGATGTTGTCGCCGGGATGCCAATCAATCGCGCCTGCTATGAGATTAAACGCGAGCGAGTTGCTTTGTACGGGGCAGATGTCCGAAGCGTGTTCGGCGTTGATATAGGCTTTCAGTTCGTGATGAAAACGCTCCAACATGGGAATGCCATCCGTTCCGAAAAATTTACTAGCGTTGTGGGCCATGCGGTCAACGGCATATTGGGCAGCGCGACGGCTACGTTCGGGTAGGGGGGAAATGCCAGCATGGTTGAGGTAGGTGACGGTTTCGGACAATGGAAACTCGTTCAGGCGTAGAGCAGTAACATCATAAGCGGGGGTCAAAGTAGTAGAAATCGTCATGCAAAATGTTCCTTCGTTGTCAGCCAAGAGTTGAGCTTGCGCCATTGATTTTAGCGTGCTGCTCTGATATAACCTAAACCGCTTTATCCAACGGGGGATATTCATCGTTTAATTTATCTTGAGAGGGTCATTATGATCGAGCATATCCATTGGTTAGGACATGCAAGTTTTCGCATTGATGGGCCGACCTGCATCTACATTGACCCCTTCCGCATTCCCGCTGACTGCCCACCTGCTGACGTTGTTTTGCTCACCCATGAACATTACGATCACTGCTCCCCCGCTGATATTGATCGCATTCTCGCCCCCCACACGCGCATTATTGGCGGCGAAGGTGTTGCCGAATTCCTGAAAGAGGAATATCCAATTACCGTGCTGCGGCATTGGCAAAGTGTGAATGTGGGTCGGGCCAACATCAAAGCTGTCCCCGCCTACACCTATACCAATCACCATCCAGCAGCGCGGGGAGATGTAGGGTTTGTCATTGCGATGAACTTCCAAGATATTTATTATGCCGGGGATACAGATTTTGTCGCTGATTTGAAGCGGGTGCGCTGTGATATTGCCATCTTACCCGTTAGCGCCAAAGATGGCCTCATGACGATGGACAACGCCAAAGAATTGGTTAAGACCATGCGTCCGAAATATGTAATTCCCAGTCATTTTGGTTCAACTGAAGGCGGCACATTGTTGGATGCCAAAGCACTTGAGACAGCCCTCAGCGAATTAGCCAAAGTTGTGTGGTTGCAGGCGACAGTCTAGCCCAAATCCGCTAGTTTAATCAATTGCCCCGCGTGTGTGTTGGGGTCATATATCCCGAAAGATGCCACGCCCGTGCCGGGGTTGGTCATTTCCAGTAGCGTGCCGGGATTCATACTCAAAACATTCCCCACCAATTCAATTTTAGGGATGTGGTTGTGCCCATAAAAAACCACATCATAATCTCCGCACTTGACCAGCGCCTCCACCAATTTAGGGGCTGTGCCATGATAGACTGCGATGCGCTTGCCATATTCATTGAGCGTCAAGAAAACATCTTCCATCGTCAGGCGTAATCCGGCTTCCCTAACTTGATTGCCTACCCCGCGATGCCCCCATTTTTCACCATCATTATTGCCAAAGACCCCGTACAGCGGTGCATTGAGTTTGGTGAAATAGCGCAGGGTGAAGGGGGCAACCCAATCGCCACAATGGATGACCAAACCGACCTGCTGGTCATTAAAATAGGCCACAACTTTGTCGAGATGATGCACTTGGTCATGTGAATCGGATAAGACGCCAATCAGAGGATAAGGGGTCATGTTGAAGTTCTCCTGAAACAAAAAGGACGGTTGATTAGACCGCCCTCTAATGACTTGAGAATTTTTTAAGCCGCCGAAGCGGTTTCAAGTTCTAGACCATTGTCCGTCCACTTTAGGGTTGTGCCTTTGGTGTCCACTATCACGGGTCGGGCTTCGCGGCGAACGGCTTCTTCTGTCACGACGACTTTGGCGATGTTTTTGCTGGATGGGATTTCAAACATCACATCTAACAAAACACTCTCCAAAATCCCGCGCAGGCTACGTGCGCCCGTTTGATATTTCATGGCAAGATCGGCAGCAGCACGTAGGGCCTCATCGGTGAATGACAATTCGACATTGTCCAACGCGAACAGGCTTTGATATTGCTTAATCAGCGCGTTTTTCGGTTCTTGAAGCACACGAATCAAGGCCTCCACTTCGAGTGGCTCGATGTGGCACAGTACGGGTAGACGACCTACCAATTCGGGGATTAACCCAAATTCCATTAGGTCATCGGCCCGAATGTGTTTTAATACATCCGACTTGTTGCCTGAACCACCGGAGCCACTGGATGAGCCAAAACCCATCGCACCTTTGACACCGATGCGATCCGCAATGACTTCTTCGACACCGGAGAACGTTCCCCCACAGATGAACAGGATGTTGTCCGTGTTAATCTGGATAAATTCTTGATGGGGGTGTTTACGACCACCCTGCGGCGGCACATTTGCTAACGTTCCCTCGATGATCTTGAGGAGGGCTTGCTGTACGCCTTCGCCACTCACATCGCGGGTGATGGAGGGATTGTCGCCACTTTTGCGGGCGATTTTATCAATTTCGTCAATGTAGATGATGCCTTTTTCGGCGCGGCTAATGTCAAAGTCGGCGGCTTGGATTAGGCGCAGTAGAATATTTTCTACGTCCTCACCCACATAACCTGCCTCGGTTAGGGCAGTGGCATCGGCAATGCAGAAGGGCACATCTAGCAGACGAGCCAGCGTTTGGGCCAATAGTGTTTTACCACAGCCGGTTGGCCCCACAATCAAGATGTTGCTTTTTTCAATCTCAACATCATTGAAGTTGCCGCCGGAATTGATGCGTTTGTAATGGTTATAGACCGCTACGCTGAGAATACGTTTGGCGCGGCTCTGCCCGATGACATAATCATCCAGATATTTCTGAATCTCACGCGGAGTCGGGATGGACTCGATGTGAAAATCGCTGGTGGTCACTTCCTGACTGAGAATATGTTCGCAAAGGCGGACACATTCGTCACAAATGAATACACCATCTGGCCCTGCAATCAGGCGGCTGACTTCATCGGGAGATTTGCCGCAGAACGAACAGCGCGGCGGCCCACTTTCCTTGTTCATGCTACCGTCTTATTTATGATTGTTTTTGTTTGGCGGTTCGAGAATGCTGTCAATCAAGCCGTATTCTAGCGCCTGTTGAGCAGTCAGATAGACGTCACGATCCGTATCCTGTTCGATACGTTCCAGCGGTTGCCCGGTGGTTTCCACAAAAATGCGGTTCAGCAGGTCGCGCTGGCGCAGGATTTCACGGGCCTGAATTTCAATGTCGGTTGCCTGACCACCACCACCGGATTGCCAAGGCTGGTGCATGTGAATGGTCGCGTTGGGGAGGGCCATGCGGCGGCCTTTGGTGCCACCCGTCAAGAGTACCGTGCCAAAGCTGGCGGTCAGCCCGACGGCAACGGTGCGAATTGGATTGGTGATTGAACGCATAGTATCCAGAATTGCCAGACCGGAATAGATCACGCCACCGGGGCAGTTGATATAGATCTGGATTTCTTTTTCAGGGTCTTGCTGATTGAGATAGAGCAGTTGGGCTACTATCAAGTTGGCGATTTGGTCGTGGATGGCGGAACCAAGAATGATGATGCGTTCCTTCAAGAGCAGTGAATAAATATCATAGGCACGTTCACCACGCCCACTCTGCTCAATAACCATCGGGATAACACCATTATAGATTTGCGCTGGGTTCATATGTCGTCTACCGCGCCGTTGTTGCAGCGATTTTGCCGAGCAACTTTGGCGCTTTTCTCCCTTTCTGTTGATACCCTATAGACACTCTAACGTTACGTCACCTTACTCAGTGGCTTCGCTGGCGGCACTCTCGGTAACTTCGGAAGAGGTTTCTTCAGCCAGCCCGGTGGTTGATTCATTTTGACCTGCACCGGCCTCGACGAGGTCTTTCGCAGGATTCAACCCTTTGGCAATTTCAATCAAGCGGCGGACAGTGCGCTGTGAGACAAGGTCAATGGCAAGATTGCGGCGATTTTCGTCTTGGTGCAAAAATTGACGGAACATTTCGCTTTGGGCGCCGAATTGTTCAAGGCGTTTTTCAATTTCGGCATCAATGCTAGCCTCGTCGACTGTAAGACCTTCTTGATTGGCAAGTTCACTCATAATCAGGGAGCGACGCAGCCGATCAACCGCTCGTTCGCTATAATCTTGACGGAATTCATGTTCCGGCTTATTGATCAGTTTCAGGTAGTCGGATAGTGGCACCCCCACGCGCTGACGAAGATTTTGATCTACATCGTTCAGCATGTCATCAATGTAGTCTTCCAGCATCAAATTGGGATAGGTGATTTCGGCAGTTTCGAGCAGTTTGTCAACGGCCTTGACGAAATATTCCTCATCGGCCATGCTGACCATTGCCTCGCGTAGGTCAACGCGCAGTTTATCGCGTAGTCCATCCAGCGTCTTTACTTCGCCATTGGTGGCAAGTTCGGCAAGAAAATTATCTTTGCCCGGTAGTGTCATGCTTTCGACTTTGTTAACCGTAATCTCAAAATTGACCGGGCGGCCTGCCAATTCTTTGTTTTCTTCATCTTCGGGGATACTGAGAGAAAATGATTTCATATCGTCTTCAATCAGTCCTACCAATTGTGCCGAAAATTCTGGCAGCAAGTCCCGCTTGGGGTCTTCGCGCAGAATAACTTCGTAATTGGCCTCATCAAAAAAGACCTCGGCATGGTCGTGATCATGTTCTTCCCCTTCCACGTGTTCGTGGTCATGATCGTGAACATGGCCTTCGCTGTCGGCAAAGACGCCACGAATCTTAAGCATGACACGGTCACCCATCTGGGCAGGGCGTTCGGCTGGTTCGGCCACTGCTAAAGTTTCGCGGGTACGATCTAGGGCGTTTTCGACAGCTTCTTCGGTCACTTCTGGATCGGTGTAGTCGAGGCGCAGGGTACGATAATCACCCAAGTTGACTTCCGGGCGTTTGGGGACAATGAAGGTTAGGGTCAGCCCATCCTCTACATTGAGATCGGTAATCTCACCGGCTGCATATGGCTGAATACCGCTTTCGTCGAGGGCCTTGCCATAAATGTCATCGCCAATGTCTTCAATGGCTTCACGAATTAATCCCTCGCGGCCTACCAAATTGAGTACCACATGATAGGGGGCTTTACCGGGACGGAAGCCGGGAATGCGTAACTCTTTTGAGACTTTGCGGGCGGCCCCACGCATGGCCTGTTCGACCTTTTCGGGGTCAACTTTTACCTTGAGTTGCGCGGTATGATCAGCGAGGTGTTCGACTTGCAGTTCCAACGTTTGCAATCCTTAAAAATGGGGTCTATAGGCTGTTAATGGATTTAGTATTATACACATCCTGTAAAGGGGTATCTAGCGCGATTTTGCGTTCTGATAAACTTTTTATGTTGGGGTAAATTGGCAAAAACCGAGGGATGAGAAATTTATAGAAGAGGGTTGATTTGATGCGGAAGGTGGGACTCGAACCCACACGGATTACTCCACATGATCCTAAGTCATGCGCGTCTGCCAATTCCGCCACTCCCGCGTGGCCGTGTAAAACTATATCAGAAAGCTGTCCCACTGTCTAGGCTGATAGGTACATCCTAAATGCTGTCGGAGTCTAGATCGGCAATGGGCAAGAGCAGCGAAAAAGTGCTACCTTGTTTCGGACGGCTTTTAAGTTCAATATCACTGCTCATCCCTCGTGCTAACATCCGCGCCAATGCTAGGCCGACACCTGCGCCGTTATAGCGTTTGGCCGTGCCACTGTCTATTTGAAAGAACGGCTCAAAAACTCGTTCTTGGTAGTGTTTTGGGATGCCGATACCTTCATCCTTAACACTGATCCGCACAAATGGACGCCCTAGATGATTTTCGAGGCTGGTAAAGATATAGACAGGTGTGTCATTGGGGCTAAACTTGAGGGCATTGTCCAATATCAAGACCAAGATGCGCGAGACAGCTCGACGATCGGCAAAAACGGGTGGGATATCTTCCGGCGCAAACTGGACACGCTTAAAATCGTCGCGATGTGACCAACTGCGTCGTAAATTGTTGATGGATTGATGGATGGCATCGTTCAGCATCGTCGGACTGGGTTTTAGATTCTCGACCAGATGCAGTTCCGAGATGTTGCTCACTAATTCTTCCATACGGGTGACAGCCCCGGTTGCCATGCGGGCAATGGTTTGGTCACGCTCAAAGCTCGATACCTCTTTAATCACCTCAACCAGCATCGAAACCGCCGTTTTGATTTGCAGCATGGGAGTGCGCAATTCATGATTGACGCTTTCCATGATGTGGTTTTTTAATACTTCGGCTTGCTGGGCCATTTCAAGGGCGCGTTCAAGTTCAATGTTGCGTTTACGTAAGTCTTCGGTTAGTTCGTGATTTTTTTGGATCAGGTCGTCCAGTTGAAATTTCGTTCTCAATAGGGCTTGTACGCGCAGCAATAGGTCTTTTTCAATAACAGGCTTGCGTAAGTAGTCATCTGCTCCGGAAAGCATTCCGGCAAGGCGCTGGCGTTCGGCTTCGACTTCAGTCACCACAATCACCGGCAGGTAGCCAAGCGAGGCATCCCCGCGAATTCGTTGACACACGCTTAAGCCGTCTAGGTCGGGCATAGAGAGGTCAAGAATTACAAGATCGGGGCGCAGATCAAAAATAAGTTTTAGGGCATTGCTGCCACTATAAGCCACGCTGACCTTGTATCCCATTCGTTCCATATACGCCTGAAGGCTGTGTGCTTCCTTGGGGTCGTCATCTACAATGACCAGATGAGGCGGTTCATCTCGAATAACAGCATCTTCTAGGCTTGTGGAAGCTACTTGTACCATATCTTTAACCTTGTAACCGTGCGCGCTTGTTGAATCTTGTATTGTATGCTGAAACATTAGGGTTGGAAAATGATACCCCTACCGTACTCTTTTTCGTTAGAAAATGGCTTATTCACACTTACCAAGTGTTTGACAAAGTTGGTTAATATGCAGGCGGTCGTGTCGGGCTGTGAAGGCTGCCATTTCCAAAAAATTTGATGGCCCAAACACGCTGTGTCGTGCCGGACGCCCCCATACGTCCGCTGAAAGGCTGTTTAGCAAATCCAGCGTTTTCGCTCGTTCAGACGCAAATTCAAGGGCAACCTGTGTCCCATCCAATCCCTGTAATTGCTGCTCACCGGGGCGGGGCGGCGAGGGTGGTGGCACAAGAAATGGGTCATCATCCTGCAAAATTCGCTCTAAACGAGTCCGCTGCACACGGGTTTCGCTATCTCGCAGATGGACGACAATCTCCATCGGTGACCATTCGTTGGGGTCGGGGCGCTGATGCCAATAGCGGGCCGGGATTTCGCTGACCATGCCCAACAAGGCACTTACATTACCCATCATGCGCGGGGCGATTTGGCTTGGTACAAGCGGCTTGGGTGCGAGGCCTTGCAGCCAGTTTTCTTCGGTGACAAGGCGGAAAAAATCTGCAAGCGTGCCTTCACCATCGGGTTGAACCGATTCCTGTTGAATGTCACGTCGCTGATTATGCCGATTACGAATCCAAAATGTATTGAGGCCAGCCTGTGATGCCCCTACAATGTCGTTATCCCAATCATCACCAATCATGACTGCTTCGTCGGGTTCAAAACCCAACCGAGTCAAGATTTCCTCATAATATTGGGGCCACGGCTTGGAATAATGCATATTATCCAGCGAGGTCACAAACCAGAAAGCCGTTTCAGGAATTGGCAAACAGGCCCATTCAAGACGTTGTTCAACCGCCCGATGCTGGAACAATGGATTGGTGGCAACGGCGACGGCATAGCGATGATCTAGCAGCCACTTGACGGCTAAAGGGGCGACCTCGACCGGGGTAGTAACGCGCTTCAGCGAGGGATGAACCTCGTCAAAAAATAATTGCATCATGGGTTGGTGATCACGTAGCGACAGTCCGGTTACCTCGTGAAAGGCGGCATAGAAAATCTCCGCGTTAAGCCGGAGGGGGTCGCTGTTTTGGATGACACTGCGAATCCCATTGATGATCCCGTCCTCCAATTTTGCTGCCGTCAATTGCGGGAAACTTGACATCAACAAAGGCAGAAGGGCCTGTTTATAGTGCTGGACAAATTCATAGGCCGGGTTAATCAGCAGCGTGTCATCTAAATCAAACAGGATGGCCTTAATCATTGTCTTCATCCTGTTCTAGCGCTTGTGCAAACAATTTTAGACCCGGACGTTCCTCATTGCACTTGATACAGCCGACATAGGGGTCTTCGACAGGGATGTCGTGGCGGTCACACCATGCCCGTATCATCATTTTGCGACTAAACCCCAAAAGTGTCTGCTTAATGGTTAGTTCCATTTTGAGGTAGGGGCTAGCGTTGGCCCGTAGAATCTCTGGGACGGGACACTTGGCGCAATATTCAGGCTTCCAATGCGCCGAAACTTCACTTTTGGGAATCCGGCATTCTTCTACCTCACGCCCACGAAAATAGTCACTGTAATAAAAGGCGCATTCACGACCATCGGGTGTTCTCATGGCGGCTTTTCATCCTCCCCGAAAAAAGTAACTTGTACCAATATAACGAAAGACCGCGTTCCTAAGCAAAAACAAAGAGGCATTGACTGCCCCTTTGCTTATTTCATCTATACGTCAGAAACGAAAAAGTGGATTTAGACGCGCGTAACGTAGCTGCCGTCTTCGGTCTTGATGCGGATTTTATCGCCAACATTGACGAACAGCGGGACCATCACTTCAAGGCCCGTCTGCGTTTTGACACGCTTATTGGCATTGGTTGCGGTGTCACCTGCAATCGCCATTTCAGCATCCACAATTTGATGTTCGACGGTGCTAGGTAGCAAGTAGTCAATGATTTCGTCTTGCCATTGGTTCAAAACCAGTTTTAGGCCTTCGATGAGATAGAGATAATCCTCACCGAAAATGTCGCGGCGCAGATGGGGTTGGTCGTAGGTTTCCAAATCCATGAACGTCAAAAATTCATCATCGGCATACAGATATTCGACTTCGCGGCCTTCGACCCGGATGTCTTCTACACGGTCACCAGAGCCGAAGGTCATGGTTGTGACCGAGCCACTGCGGAGATTGCGGACAGTCGTGCGAATGGTCGCATTACCGCGCCCCGGCTTGTGATGATGATAGTCAATAACCTTATAAATGTCTTCGTCCAAAGTAAAGGTCGTGCCTTTACGCAGTTGATTCACGTCAATCATGGGATTTTCAATTATGCCCTTAGGTTTGAGTTTTGCGTTGCGGTGTTTATTATAGCAAAAGGGAAGTCAGGAGAGTCAAGCCCAAGTTGTGCTAAAAAACAAGGAGCCGGGGGGAATTTGCATCAAGTGAGTCCCCGTCCCCCGGCCCTACGTTATATATACCCAATGTTTGATCAAAAGGTTCATGTGCTTGGGAAAATGCCCAAAACGCTGGTTACTGCCGAATCCGTTCGAGTGCGGGACGATCATAGGCTGCCAGCAAACCATCCACCAGCAAGCGATAGATACGCCGTTCGACGAAATAGAACATCGCCCCAACCGCGGGAACCACCGCACATGCAGCAATGATTAAGAGTGTCCATGTGAAGTGGGGCGGCGGCCAGCGCGGGATTTGTATGGCGACCCAATAGGGAAATAACAGGGAAATAAATGTCAGCGGCCAGCCAATGCCACGTGTGACAAACACTACACGTGAAAGCTGCTCATGGCCTTCGACTCTTTCAAAGTGCCCCTCAAGGCGCGTCAAAAAAGGTCGAACCCATTGGTTTTTTTCCCAACCCTGAATCGCCAAAACAAAACGACGACGGGCATCGGCATGTCCAGCCAGATTTGTTTCTAGCCCGACACTGCCGGGGCCACGTTTGACAAATTCCTCCACATAACGGTCGCGCACGGCTTCAATGGGCATCTCAAGCACGAAACTATTACGCACGTTTCATCCAGTCCTTTGCTGCCAGCGGTAGTTTTGCTATTGGGCCACGTTGGATAGTGCAATCGGGCAGGCTCTCAATGAAGTGTTTGCCATAGCGTTTGCTGGTGATGCGGCTGTCGAAGATCGCGACGACTCCTCGGTCTGTCTTGCGCCGAATCAGCCGTCCAAAACCTTGCCGGAAACGCAGAATGGCTTCGGGAAGGGCATACTCCAAAAAGCTGTTGTCAAACGTTTCAGAACGGGCAGCAAAAATCGGGTCAGTGGGTACGTTAAAGGGCAGGCGGGAAATCACAAGGGCCTGCAAATCATCACCCGGTAGGTCAATACCTTCCCAAAATGAGCGTGTGCCCAGCAGTACAGCCTTGTCGCTCGATTTGAAGCTATCAATCAACAATTGGCGACTACTGCCGCTGGTCTGGTCAAATACCGTGATACCCCCTAATGCAAGGCGGGCGGTGATGGCTTGGGCAGTCTGACGTAATTGGGTATAGCTGGTAAACAGCCCCAATAGACGCCCATCCAAAGCGGTGGCGAGTTCAATGATGCCGCGCTCAACCATTAATTGGTAGTCATTGCGGGCATTGATAGGGTCGGGAATGTCGGTTGGGATATAGAGCAGGGTTGAGTTTTTGTAATCGAAAGGCGATTCAACCGTTAGCTCATCTACCGCCGAAGTCGCAGCATCCAAGCGTTCGCGCAGATAGTCAAATGACCCGGCGGTGCTGAGGGTGGCGCTTGTTAAGACCACACATTCTTTGGGTTCCCAGAGGTGTTGTTGAATCAGCGGCCCGACATGCAACGGGGCGGCGTTGATGGAGACATACTCGTCACTAGGGTTGACCTCGCACCAATAAATTGTATTGGGCAGGGGGTTATCGGTAAATTGGTCAAGCTGCTGATGGATGCTTTGCAGGTGACGGGCGGCGGTTTGTGTGCTGCTCAGGATGTCCTCATAGTCGGCGATTTCGAATTCTTCAAGGGTCGCCAATGCTCGTGCAATGGTATCCATCGCTTTGCTGATGACGCTGGTAAATTCACTGAGGTTCGACCAGACGCGCTGCACCTCACCCCAATCTTCGCGGTCACGCGATTGCTCGGTGATGCGGACATTGACGAAATACTCGCTGCCTTGAAATTCATCGTTACTGCGGAGGAACAAAATCAGTGTGGAGAAATATTGGTCAACGTGGTGGCTCATGGCTTTGACCGCGTCGGCGACACTCCGCACATATTCTTTGATCTGGGAGTTCTTGCGCTCCGGAATTTTGTCTTTGATGGCGTTTAGAATATCCGCCAGTAGCCCTTTTTTCATATCGCCCAAGTCGGCAAAACGGCGGCGAAGCCCATTGCGGTCTAGCTGCGAGGACAGGCCATCGGTGGTAGCCGCTTCCAGATGATGCCCTTCGTCAACAATTAGATAGCGATAATCTGGCAAGACTCGGTTACCGATGTTGACATCACTCAATAGTAGGGCGTGATTGACGACCAAAACATGGGCGGCTTCGGCTTGTTGGCGGGCTTTATAGAATGGACATGCCCCTTCCATTTGCGATTCGCAGCGATTGAGGGTGCAGCCTTCATCTTGGGCCGATAGCCGCGCCCATGTTTTTTCTTCGGCTGGCCCACGCAGCGTAATTTCGCCCCGATCACCGGTGTTTGACTCCAACAGCCATACTAGAATTTTTGCCAGCATCCGCAGTTCTTCAATTGATGTAGGCGAACGGCGGCGCACGGTATGGAGGCGGCGCGGACACAGATAGTTGCTGCGGCCTTTGACCACCGACATTTCAAAAGGGACATCCAAGACGCTTTGGAGGGTGGGTAGGTCTTTGTTGACCAGTTGATCTTGCAGAGCGATGGTTGCAGTTGAGATGACCACCCGTTCATTATTGGTAAAGGCCCAATAGATGGCGGGGATGGCGTAGGCGATACTTTTGCCTGTGCCAGTCGGGGCTTCAATCAACAAGTGGTTGCCCTTGTTGAATGCCTGTGTAATGGCACGCAGCATATCTACTTGGGGTTTGCGGCTTTCATATCCTTGGACTTTTTGGGAAAGCAGCCCACCGGGTTCAATAAGCGAACCGAGTGTTTTTGGGCTTAGCTCGGTGCGATCTTCATTAGGTTTAAGGCGTTTCCAGCCTTTTTCGGCTTTTTTGAATGGGCCGATAGCTGATTCTGGGTCGTTTTGCTGCTCAATCATACTGGTTTTGACCCGCATATTCAGCGCTTCAACGAAGGGTGCTTTGGCGTTCCACTGCAAATCTTGTGACGCCTGCACAATTTCCTTTAGGGTCGCCAGCGGAAGGGCCAACAACTTTCCCCAGAGATGTTGATAGAGATTCATGGTGGCAATCGCGTCGTCCAATGCGCGGTGGGCATTGGTCAGGTCTTGCAAACCGAGTGACTCTGTTAGACTGGTGAGGTTGTAGCGGGGGGCGGTTGGGAATAACACCGCCGCCAATTCATAGGTATCAATTGCGGTATTGGTTTCGGCAATGTGATAGCGTCTTAGGAAGCCCAAATCAAAGTCAACGTTATGCCCCATCACCGGGCTTGTGCCGACAAATTGGCGTAGCTCATCCAAAACTTCGCGGATGGTTGGCGCACCCTGTATATCATCGTCGCTAATGCCTGTAATCGCCGTGACACGTGGCGGAATCGGAATACCGGGGTCTATGAGTGTGCCAAATGTCTCTAGGATTTTGCCGTCAAGGGAACGGACTGCTCCTACCTCGATAATCAGGTCGGTTGTAGGGTCTAGTCCTGTGGTTTCAAGGTCGAGCGTGACGATCTCACCACGCATCCAATACTCCGTTCTAGTTTTAATGAGTTGATAGGGACGCAAAGCGATATTATAGCACAGTTGGTCGGATGCTTGTACTGTGTCTCGGTTGATGTTATCCTGCTAAATAGAACAGCGAAGTACCTACGTACATTGGCAACTGATGACCTCCAATATAGGAGTTTCTAAATGAGTGACTTAACAGGGCGGACTCTAGGAAAATATGATCTAGTAGAGCGTCTTGGGCGTGGTGGTATGGCAGATGTTTATAAGGCCATCCAGCGCGGGATGGAACGTTTTGTCGCCGTTAAGGTGATGCACGGACATCTGGCAGAGTCTGAAGATTTCGTTGTACGTTTCAAACGCGAGGCCCAAAGCGTTGGCAATCTGCGTCACCCGCACATCGTCCAAGTGATTGACTTTGATGTCGAGGGCGATGTGTATTATATGGTCATGGAATACATCAAGGGCGGTACGCTGAAAACCTATATTCAGCAAAAAGGTGCGCTACCTGTTGATGAAGCGCTGCGGGTGACCGGACAGCTATCCGATGCATTAGCCTATGCCCATCAACATGGCATGATTCACCGCGACATCAAGCCTGCCAATGTCATGTTTACTGACAACAGCTTCACCCATCCCGTTTTGACCGATTTTGGTATTGCACGGATTTTGGGTCAGTCGGGCATTACCATGAGTGGAGCATTTATCGGTACACCTGCCTATATGAGTCCTGAAGCAGGGCGAGGGACCAAGGTGGATGAGCGCTCCGACATCTACAGCATGGGAATCATGCTTTATGAGATGGTGACGGGTACAGTCCCTTATGATGCTGATACGCCGTTTGCCATTGTGATGAAACATATCAATGATCCGCTGCCTTCACCGCGCCGCTTTAATGTTGATCTGCCGAACGCCGCAGAGGTGGTAGTATTAAAAGCCTTATCCAAAGACCCCGAAGATCGCTATCAATCGGCGGGTGATTTGCGTAAGGCTGTTCAGCAGGCCCGTGAAGACGCCAAATCTGAAGCCCCAACAGCCGATAGTCACAAATTATCTACTGCGGTGGGGGGGAAGCCGCCCACTGAAATGCCGACCTACATTCCAGATGTCGGTAGCCCAAAAGAACTACCCACCATTAGCCCACACAAAGTATCCACCGTTCCCGATACGTTTTCCAAAGATAAAACACAGCCACCGGTAGCTGCTGCCAAATCCAAAACACCCTACCTGCTGGCGGGTGGTGCGGCATTAATCTTGGCGCTGGTGGCGATTATCGCTGTATTGGTTTTGGGCGGTGGGGATGATGGCGGGGATGAGAAGGATGTTTCTGTCCCTACCCCGACCATTACAATTGGGGTAGAAGTGTTTACTCCCCTTCCCACAACTCCTGAAACCACCGAGGCAGTAACCGAAATGCCGACGGAACTGGCTACTGAACCCGCCGTCGGGACAGAAGTCTCTACTGAAACAAGGCCACAGCCGACGGTTTTTGCGGGTGTGATGACGACCGAAGCCCCTCCCATACCCACAATTCAGGTTGAACCGACTCAAATTGCTATCGTCCCAACGGCTGACTCGGGTGAGCCAAGCAGCACTGGTGGAAACTCCGATACCGCCCCATCATCCACTGAGCCGGTGATGGCCCCACCTGCCAATGGAGAGGGCGGTGAAGGGCGCTATACCCAATTCTTGCCGGATGACGACCCGGCGGTGATTGAACTTGCCAATACGATAGACCGCGTGGAGTTTGAACAAGGTGTGGATGCTGCTTTGGCTCTGACCGAAACAGGCTTGCAGACCTATCCCGGCAACCCGATATTGCTGGCGCTGCGTTCGGATTATTTGCTGCGCCTAGATCGCCCCGGTGAATCGCTGGCTGACGCGGAACAGGCTATTGCAGGTTTCCCACAGCATCCGTTAGGGTATTTGGCCCTCGCTAATTACTACTATGAATCAGCCGATTACGATTATGATGTGGCGTTCCAAAATGTCGAACGGGCGTTAAGTCTTGCGCCAGATAATCGTACTACCGTGTTTGCGTATGGGCTGGCGTTACTCGGTCAATCTCGTGTGGACGAGGCCATTGAACAATTTAATCGCGCCGAATCGCTAGGTGCCCCATTGATGGATGTTCTCAATCGGCGATGGGAAGCCTACTGGCAGATGGGAGATTATGCGGCGGCGGCTATTGACTTAGAGCGTTTGTTAGAGCGAGATGAAACCGCTGGCATCCGCCTGACATGGACTGGGGCGTATCTGTTGACGGGCCGTCCTGAAGATGCCATGCGACTGGTTGAAGCGGGCTTTCAATATTATGACACTGAGCCGCGTTATTTTGCCAATGCCGCCTATGTTGCCCATGCTGTCGGGGATGGCGAACGGGCCGAAGAATGGGCGAACACGGCACTGGCTTTGGATGGTGGTATGACGACGGCCCGCTATGTATTGGGATTACTCGCATTTAGTCGTGGTGAGTTTGAGATCGCAGAAACCCGTTTCCAAGAAGTTGCCGATGCTGAAAATCAAGATTATGAATACCCTTATTTAAACCCGACCTATGATCGCTATCTTCCGCTCGATCAAGCCCGCACCGCGCGCAATTTAGGTAAGGTGGATGAGGCCATCGCGTTTTATCAGATGGCGATAGAGAACACAGGTTGGTGGTGGACTACACCCTATCTGGAACGCGCTAGTTTGTTTGTTGAGGTGGGTGACTGGGAGGCCGCCGCCGTTGATTTTAGAGAAGTGTATCGGATGACCCAAGACCTTGATTCGCACGGTGAAGTCGTGGCTATTCTTTTGGATCAACCTGTTCAGGTTATCCGGGCCGTCATTCGGGAATGGATTGACGATGACGGTAACTATGATTTGGCCCATGATTTTGCTGGAGAAGCTGAGACACGCTTTCCAGATGACCCGTTCTTGTTGTTCTACATGGCAGAAGTCCATGTCCTGCGTGAGGAATATGATGCCGCGCTTGAGGAAAGCGAATACTTGGTTGAGGTAGCGCCGGATAGCCCATTAGGATATTTGGTGCTGGCACACTACTATCGCCAAATCGAGCAGGACAGCGATGAACAGATGTTGTCCTATGCACAACAGGCGATTGATCGTGCCCCTGAAGATCCGATTATCGCCCTTGAGTATGCTCGTATCGTGAATGATGCGGATTTGGGTGAGGCAGTGATTGAGGCCTATTATGACGCCGAGGATGCCGGGGCTGATCTTGCCATTATATTGGACGAACGCTCAAACTATGCCGCACAAATCGGTGATTTAGATCAGGCTATTGATGACCTGTTGGCGCTAATGGAAATTTGGACGGATGATCCCTATCTGGTGACGCGCTTGGCGGGTTACTATTTGCACGACGATGATTTAGAGTCAGCCATAGATTTAGCCATTCAATATCAAGATATTGAAATGGGTGAGGACACTACTAGCAACTACTATCCCGATCTAGCTTTCCTTGCTTGGCTTGACGAGGATGACGATCTGGCACGGTCTTACCTAAATCGAGTCAATGTGGGTTATCGTGAAGCACCCAAAGTCATTTTGATGAATGGCTTACTGATGCAGCTGGATGGTGAGTACGAGGAATCGAATGCCCTGTTGGAATCCCTCCGAGGGGTCGAAACATGGGAATACGACTATCCGTTTTTTAACCCGGAATTCGACCACTCGCTTGACCTTGAAATTGCACGGAATTATGTTGAACTCGAAGAACCAGATGCAGCCATTGACGCCTATCGTGCCACCCTCGATCGTTATTATGACTGGTTGACGCCGCGCCTCGAATTAGCGGGCCTATTAGCAAGCATAGGAAATTTTGAAGGGGCACGGTCAGAGCTACTCATCGCGTTGGATTTGGCTGAAGAAGAGGAGGTGCGGGAGATCATTCGAGAGCGAATTGTTGAGCTTGGCCCCGCACCTGCCAACTAACTACGGAAAGGGATATCTCCTTGAAAGGGAACTATTATCGGCTTTCAGCGGCTTTTGTGGTGACGATGCTGCTGCTGATTGGATTGACCGCTTGCAAAGAGGAAAAATCGGATGAGGGGGGTGATGTGTCGGGGGTGCAGGTGGCATCGCCTGTGCCGAATACGCCGCAGCAGGTCATTACGGTGGTGGTGACACGCACACCCACACCGATGGTTACGCCAAGCCTCACGCCCACGCTCAACTTTCCGGCCTATCGGGTAGCGGGTACTTGGTATTTATATATTCGCTTTGACCTGAACAATACTGCGATCGTTCAGCAGTTGGGATATTCGGCGAATGCGACTCTTGAAGTGACCGATTATGGGGTCGTGACGGGTTCGGGTATGTTGATGCCAGTTCCTTTTGACCCTGCCTGCGAGATTCGGTCGTTGGATGCTGAAGGGCTTTCATTTACGATGGAGGGTTCCCTCCGGCCCGATGGGGAACGCATCTTGATGGACGTGGCGATTATCCCGACCAACTATTCGGCAGCGGAAAATTACGAGGTGCGCTGCCCTGACTTTAATGGTGAGTTTCGTACCATTACACAGCCGAATTTGCTTTGGCCCGTGCTATCGCAGACTGAGCGCATGAATTACACATTTGACCTTACGCAGGCGAGTTACACCGTGACCTTCACTGAAGACATCGCGGCGCGAACAGGTGATGTCATTAAGGGTCTGCTATCGGCTGAATTGATTAGCTTGCAATAATTCTATGGAGGGCGAGAGAGGAATTTTTCGCCCCTACCAGCTTATTTGATTGATAGGGTCTTCGCGTCCAACATTGGCCCGACGCTCTGCCCCTAACTTATCATTGACCATATACCCCTGATACTCAGCATTCGGATATCCGATGATCGTCCATCCACTGAGGATGAGTGGTGGGACGGTGACACCTTTGGGGCATCTATCGCAGGTGACAGGAATCCATTCGCCATTATAGCGCCGTCCAAAGTGCAAATGTGTGCCTGTCGAATAACCCCCTTCACACGAGGGGTGGCCTAATCTGTCACCCGTCTCGACCCGTGTCCCCGGCTGAACGACTTCTTGACTTGAAATATGCAGATAGACGGCTGTCCATCCGGTATGTTCATTGCCATCGCCATCTAAATCGAGGATGACATACCCTTCACCACTTCGTGCGACGACACCGGGGGCGACCGCCGTGACCCAATCGGCTGAGATATAACAAAAACCTTGCTGTGCTACCAAGTCATCCGAGGGGGTGGGAGGAGCAAAGTCAACCGATGACCATGCGCTGCCAGAGTTGTAACCCCCGTGTGGCCCGCCTGTAAAATACCATGTTTCGCCCTGTCCAAATGGGAACATTAGGGTTGGTTGCTGCAAATTGTCGGGCACAAGTGGCTCAACGGCGGTGCGGAATGGATCGCCAAAAAGCGATAGGTAGGTCTGGAAAAAGCCTCGTTCACTGATGTCAATTTGATATTGGGTGGGGTCGCTAAACTGGGAAAAGAAAAATTGCACCGCCACTGTACCTGCATTTAGCTCCGGGGCAAACGTGATGGGTGTACCGTCGGCAAAATTACTGGTCTCCAACCCACGATATTTCCAACTATAGTAACCCGCGTTGAGGGCATTCGCCGCCGCCAATAGCTGCCGCCACAGGCCGATGCGCTCCAACGAGACTATACCCATTGGGTAATTTTGCTGGTCGTCGCTGGGATTAGGATCGGACAGCCAGCCGCTTTGATATTCCAAAAGGGCCAAGAGCAGACGTGGATTTACGCTGTAATCGAGGGCGACCTGATGAATTAGTTCGACCCCACTCCATAATTCGCCGCTAATTTCTTCGGAATAGACCCGTAGAAAGCCGGGTTTGAGTTTGACATAGGAAGCGATATCAAAATCCTTCACCGACGGACTATAAACCAATTCGCTGTCGGGGATGGTCTTGAAACTGGAACTAGGTGGGGGTGGGGCACTGGTGGTTGCCGGAATCCGCAACACCTGCCCGACTTCCAAAATATCAGGATTGATCAGCCCGTTCAGTGCCATAATGGCTTGGGCCGTTGTGCCAAAACGCGCCGCGATGACATTCAACGTATCACCGGATTGTACGGTATAGCTTTGTTCGCCACCGCCGCCGGATGCCGCTACTGCAATTGGGGTATCAAAACGGGCCGGATTGGGGGTCGGCTTGATAGGAGTATCGGTTGGGGCGCTGGAGGTTTCGGTTGGTAGCAATACCCCACCCGGAAACGTTGCGGTGACATAGACCACTTTTTCTGAGCCGGGCCGAGTACAGGCCAAGATTGCACCCAAAAGGCCAAACAGCGCCAGCAAGATGTAAAAAGGTCGTTTACCCACTATCTCACTACTCGCTCAATGCTTTTGCCATTATTGGAAAGGCCACATCGTACCGATAACTGGTATCACGATGACCGTCCGGGAATTCTTCATAGATATGGACGATGCCATATTGGTCGAGTTTACGATGCAGTAGCCGTGACCCTACCTGTAATTGGTATTCATCGAAGCGCCCGACCTCGATAAAAATGCTTTTCATCGTCTTTAACGCGGCCTGATACTCAGGTCGGTCTATCATGCGTACCGGGTCAAACTGCAACCAGCGTTCCCATATCGCTGGGATAATCGCCCCGGTTTCGAGATCAATCGGCGGGTCAAAACCCAACGGTGAGGCTGGATTGGTCGCGTAGGCCATTGACTGCATGACGGTATGGATGGCCTCCCAGAATGACCCGCTTTTGGGCTGGATTGCAGGGATACGGGCGATGAATTCTTCAATGCCGCCCCATTTTTCTAGTTGCTGATGAAAATGCGATAGACCGGGTATCGCGGTATATTCCCAATACATATCACCTGCCCGACAGCCAAGTGCCCCAAAGACATCGGGGTGTTGCATGGCATTGACCAACGCCCCATAACCGCCGCTGCTGTGACCCAATATGCCACGATGTTGCCGACTTGCCAGCGTGCGATAGGTGGCATCTACCAGCGGCACAAGCTCATTAATCAGATAACTGGAATAGTTGCCGATCGCTGAGTCCAAATACTGCGACCCGCCAAATCGTGTCCATGCATCCGGTAGGGCCACAATCATCGGTGGCATTTCGCCAGTCCGAATCAGTCGGTCAAGGCGTTGCGGCAGGGTTTCATCCCATTGATTCCAGTTAGTATGATAATAGCTCGTCCGCCCGTGACTGCTCAACAGAAAGCAGACGGGATACCGCCGTTTGGTTTGCTCATCATACCCCGCTGGGACATAGACGGTTAATTCGCGCTGATAGGGGTCGCCAAGCTGATTGCCTTTGAGGGCGGTACTTTCAATCGGCAGCAGGTCAATACGGCTAGGGCTTGTCATGAACCAGTCTTATCCTTGTAGGTGCGTAAAAAACTCCAGCACAGGAACAGCAGAATCGAAATGCCAAGCATCGTGACCACCAACATCACCATGCTGTAACCATCAACTGTGATGTCTGGTATAAGCGCCGCTAGAATCGCGGAAATCACGATCACCGCGCCATAGACTATCAACAGACGACCTGAGTAGGCATTGGCATCATACCACAAATCGGGATTACGTAGGGTGCTTGGTGTCCGAAAACCATACCAGCCATTAGGTTTGATACGCCGCTGCATTAATGGAATGGCAAGGGCGGCCAACAAAAGGCCCATACCTGCAAACATCACCACTAGCAAGGTCATGTGAGATTCTCCATCCACTAGGACTTCCTCTTAATTATTGGATTTGGGTTGTACCTTGTCAATGCCATCCCTTTACGGTAAGATGTTGCCCGCTGAATTTAGTGATAACTCATCACTTTCCGTCCGGCATACAAGCCCTCATTTGGAACAAGCCGGACAAACCCGAGGGAAGGAGAACCTGTGAAACGACCTTACGAAGTAACGTTTATTGTGCCGACTGGCATTCCTGATGCTGAACAGAAAAGCATCATTGAAAAGGTTTCGCATTGGCTGACTGACGCGGGTGGTGAAATCAAAAACACCAACCACTGGGGTCGCCGTCGTTTAGCCTATTCTATTGGCACTAACCGCGAAGGCTATTACGTACTGCTTGACGTGGAAATTGAACCCAAAGCGGTGGATGAATTTCAACGCAAAATGAACATTGAAGCCAATATCCTGCGTTATTTGGTTATACGCAAGGATGAATGATTTGATTGGTGGTTAAAAGCCCCAATCATGGAATTTTGTAGAGTGCATCCTGTCAAATTGTATGAGTTGAAGCGGTGAATGACATGGCCCGAGGACTCAATAAAGTCATGATTATAGGCCATTTGGGGCGCGACCCGGAAATGCGTTACACCCCCAGTGGTCGTCCCGTCACCAGTTTTAATGTTGCGACTACCCGCACGTGGACTTCGTTTGAAGGCGAACGGCGTGAAGAAACCGAATGGTTTAATGTTGTGGCATGGGGGCCTCTCGCCGAAATCTGCAATACCCATCTCAGCAAGAATCAGCAGGTCTATATTGAAGGCCGATTGCAAACACGTGGGTGGGAAGATGAAGAGGGCAAGCGGCACTACCGAACAGAATTGGTGGCTCAAGAGATGATCATACTCGGTGATCGTGTTGGTCCCCGTTTCAGCCAGCATCAGGAAGATTATCCTGAAGGGGATGACGAAAACTATGGCTTCTAGGCCGTAGCCCCAAAAAGCACAATGTCCGCATCGCAGCGGTCAATCAAGTAGAAACTAGAGGAGTATATCCACATGAGTGACGATCCACGTCAGCGTGACGAAATAGATAACTTTTCAGAAGAGCGCCGTCGCCCACGTCGGCCCGACTTTGATGATATGGATGATGGTGATGGTGATGATGATGTCCGTGAACCTAGTCGGTTTTCGGGCTCACGCCGTCGTAAAGGTTGCCCTTTCCTGTCGGAAGGCAAATGCAATATTGACTATAAAGACGTTGAGACGTTGCGCCGCTATCTGACCGATTCGGGCAAAATTCGTCCTCGCCGTCAAACCGGGGCATGTGCCAAGTGTCAACGGGCTTTGGCCTTGGCGATTAAGCGTGCGCGGCATCTGGCGTTACTGCCTTATGCCCCACAGCATGTCAATAGTGGTCGTGGTTAAGTCGTAAAATTTTATCGGGTACAGAGTTCCTGTACCCCTTTTTTGTGCCTACGAGGAAGAATCTCTTCTTATGAGCAAAAAGGATACAACGGCTCGTGCCCGTAAGGTGCGCGAACAAGAATTAAGGGCCCGCCGTTCAAAGGCCGAGCAAGAGCATTACATCCAGCGTATTGTGTTGATTTTCGCTGCCATTGGCTTTGGGCTGGCGGCGTTAGTCTTAGTCTATGCGCTGGTCAATGACTACGTAGTAGTCCCCGAACAGGCCATCACTACGGTGGATGGTACCGAAATCAAAACCAACGATTTCCAAGAACGGGTCAAAACCGAACGTTGGTTTATTGCCAATGAAATTAAGAGTTACGCCTCCGTTGTTGGCGTTGATGAAGCGGTCAATCAGTACAGCAATGACATTTTAGCCCTGCGTGAACCCTCCCTATTTGGTGGGCAAGTGCTGGATGATATGGAATTGCAGGTGCTGCTAGAAAAAGAAGCCAAGTCACGTGGGATCGAGATTGACCGTGAAGCAATTGATGCGGCGGTTGATCAGTATGTGGCGTCGTTTTTGGTGAATCAACTAACGCCCACGCCCAGTCCATCAGCGACTGACCCGACTACACCCACTTCGACACCCTTGATTACGTCAACGGCTTCGAATACACCCACAGTCACCAACACGCCAACTGAGACTATTCAGCCAACGGCAGAAGGATGTACGGAAGGTCAGGTAGATTGCCCGACAGTGACCCCACTGCCGACCAATACCCTGACCCAAACCCCGACCCCGACGTTGGAACAGACCTATACCCCTACACCGAGTAACACCCCGGTTGCGCCCGATGACATTCGGTCAACGGTGACCAAATTGGAAGATGGCTTCTATGATGATGCCAATGAAGTCGCCAGTATTGATCGGGATGCGGTACGTGATATTTTCACTTTACGCGCCCTGCGGACGGCCTTGCTGGAAGATGTGACCAAAGATGACGCTACCCAAGAAATTTGGGTCAATGCCCGCCACATCTTGATTCAAGTGCCCGAAGACCCGGCTCGCGTGTTTACACAAGAAACCTGTGACTCGGAAGAGTGGGCATCCTATAAACAGGAAGCCGAACAGGTTTTGGCTGCTTTGAATGCGGGTGAACCCTTCGCCGCGTTGGCACAGGCTGTATCTGACGATGGCAGCGGTGCAAGTGGTGGCGGTTTGGGTTGGAGTGCCAGCAGTGGCTATGTAACCGAATTCAAGGCGGCGGTTGATACGGCTGACATCGGGGCAATCGTTGGCCCAGTCTGCTCACAATTTGGCTTCCATGTTATTCAGGTAATGGAACGCGAACTGCGCGATATTTCCAGTAGCCAATTGCAGCAAAATCGCAGCACGACCTATCAAGAATGGGAAAGCGATTTGGTTGCCGACGCGGAAATTCAACGCCGTGATGACTGGGAAGATCGTACCCCCAGTGACCCAAGCTATACTGACCTTTTGGGTGACGTGTTTCAATAACCCGTAACCTATTAGGATAAATCGCAGCGTACATCTCATTGTGGTGTGTACGCTGTTTTTATTTTTTGTGCGCGAGGGCACGCGCTATAATTGCCCGCTGTTGTAAATCCCATTATTTCACCATTTTAGGAGTTGTACGGAAAAATGAGTCCACAAGAGACACGCGAAGGTCTGGCCGAGATACTTGGTACATTTATGTTGGTTCTGGTTGGTGCAGGTGCAGTGGCGATGTCCCCCGGTAATGTGGTGGCGGCGGCATTGGCGCATGGCCTGATTCTTGCTGCTATTGTAGCAACCTATGGGCATATTTCCGGGGCACACGTTAACCCGGCGGTGACCCTTGGCCTGTTGGTGGGGGGAAAAATTGGCCCACGCAAAGCCGTTATTTATTGGGTAGCCCAGATTGCTGGTGGGTTGTTAGCCGCGATTGTGCTGCGGGTTGCGCTGCCAAGCGGTCAGGCTGGTGTTAGCACCCTCGGACAGACAGTGCCAGCTTCGGGTGTGACCACCGGACAGATCATTTTGATTGAGGCGATTATCACCTTCTTCTTGGTAGGGACGGTTTATCAGGCTGCGGTCTATAATAAAGGCGGCGCTGCAACCCCGGTTGTGATCGGCTTTACGCTTGCAGCCGTGATCCTCGTTGCTGGCCCATTGACAGGTGGCTCGGCAAATCTGGCCCGTACACTTGGTCCTGCGCTGTTGGCAAAAGATACCCAGAATCTTGGGGATGTTCTGCAATATGCCATTGGGATTTTGGGTGGCGGTGCGCTGGCTGGGTTGTTGCATGGCGATTTATTTGCGGTACGCGAAGAATCCAAGACGCCTGCTGCTAAGAAACGCTAGTTCCTGTAAAGTATGCGACTACTGATTTGGGGCGCGAGTCCATTGGGGGGATGGCTCGCGGCCCGACTTCATCAAGCCCAACATGATGTCATCTGGTTAACCGATACCCTCGCTGTGGCTCCTCTGATGGGTAGCCTAGCATTGGTGTCGGGGCAATCGCGCCAAAAAATAGATGGTCTGCGCGTATTGACCGATCCGCGAGAGGCACTTAGTCCGATGCCCGACTGGGTGATTTTTGCCATGCCGGGGTGGGGTTTGAGCCGCGCGATCACGACGCTGGCAATGACGGCTGCTCCCGAAAAACTCCCCTATGCCTTAACGCTGCAACCGGGGATGGGGGGTCTTGAAAAATTGACCAGTCTCTTGGGCGCAGAGAAATCCATACGGGCAGTGATCACCCGCGAATTTGGATGGATGGATGGCACACAGCAGGCCATTGTTATGGATAGGGCAGGTGGCTTTGTTGTCAGTGAACATCCCCAAGCGATGGTTGCTAGCGAACTGCTTCTACGGGCCGGACTTGGAAAACCCTCCTTCGCATCAACCGAGTCATTGGGGTGGAGTGATGTATTTTGGCGACTCCATGCGAATGCCTTGCCGACTCTGTTGAATATTTCCCCTGCGGCTGTTTATGATGACCCTGCCGTTTGGCTAGTTGAATATCGTCAACTCCGTGAAGCCATTGCGGTGATTGACCACCTCAACATCAATCTGGTACGCCTACCGGGAATCAACTTGCCGCGCTTGGCATGGATGGTGCGATTGTTGCCGCCACGCTGGCTGGCAATGATTTTAAAACGACAGGCTCGCCCGCCAAGTTTGCGTGACGACCTTGAAAGGCAATCGGGACATAGTGACGCGGCCTATATCAATGGGGCGGTGGCACAAGCAGCTTATGGTTTGCAGCTTCCTGCCCCGGTCAATCATGTGTTGGCGCTGAGTGTGACTGATGTGGCTGAGGGACGGGCGAAATGGTCACACTTTCACCATAACCTCGATTATCTGCAAACGCTCATTCGGGTAGCCTCACGCCACGTCTAGTTTCGTAGAATCGTGCTAAACCCTATGGCATGACATCTGAGTATGGTCTATACTTAATCAAATCGTGATTTGAATAGTTTAGGAGAATTTCGACAGTCATGGAAAAAGCGACCTCAATTCAGCAGGTTTTTGATGCAATGCCCACCCGTTTTAATGCTAATGCTGCTTCTGGCGTAGATGCCATTTTTCAATTTGATCTGACGGGCGACAATGCGGCGAAATATTGGGTGAAGATTGCCAACCAGCAAATGGAACTGCACGAAGGTGAATCTAGTAGCCCCACAATTACCGTGATTTCTAGCGCCGATGACTATCTCAAGATGGTGAATGGCGAACTTTCAGCAATGTCCGCGTTTATGGCCGGGAAAATCAAAGTCAAGGGCAATATGGGCTTGGCGATGAAACTGCAAAGCATTTTTGGCTTGGGTTGATCTTGATGATGACCGGGGCGGCCCCCAAGGTCGCCCAAGCAGTCTACATAATTCTATTGAGTCGCGGCCTCGTCCGTTGCCCCTGTTTCGCTTCCAATCAGTTCTTCGGGTGAGAGAGAGTTGTCGTAAAAGACAATCACATCTCGTAGGCGGCTGGTGGATAACGTTCCCTCCGAACCTGCTGTGTGGCCCTGTCCCGTTTTATCAATGATCAATATCGGAGTGCGTTGCATATTGAGGGCACTACCGCCAAATGCGCTATTGAGTGCCGCTACCATTGCGGGCGAGGCTTGTCCAGTGACCCACGTAAATTGTTCGGTAGATTCGAACGCTTGCTCGTTTGCCCATGTTTTGAGGTCATCCATTGTGTCCAATGGGCTAACATTCAGGTTGAGGTAGACGACCTCATAACCAACTTCATCATTACGGAACTGCTGATCTGTCTGGCGGGTATATTCTAGCTGTTCTTGGCAGGGAATACAGTCCAGCGCCATCGGCAGCAAAATGATAATCTTGCCCTCGAAATCGCTTAACGACTCTTCTTGGTCTTCCGTAGTGGTGAACGGCAGTGTCAGCCAATTACCCGGATAAACAATGTTACCCAGAATGTCATTCGTGGGATCATCGGTTGGAGTAGGGGAGGGTTGAGGACTGCGTTGGCGAATCGGGGCTTGGGTCGGTGGGGCGATGGATGTTTGATAGGCGCTGATGGTTTGTTGCATCACCTGAGTGGCGCTATTGATGGCATTCACGGTGGCGGCCTGCTGTGTTTCAGCCAATAGCACAGCATTATCGAGGACATTCAAGGTGCGGCGTGGGCCGGGGGTCGGCTCATCATCTCCCAAACATGCGACCAATGTCAGCATTAGAAGGGTGATAACTGCCCCAATCGAAAGAAATCTGGATACTCGCATAGCCCTCTCCCGCAAATTGTGGTCAGCGCACCTGCACCGTCCCGATGATAAGATACTCTATATCACCATCTGCCGGAATATGCAAGATTTGCCCATCGGCAGAGTTGTATACTTTGACTGCTAATTGATATTCCCCACGTGGTAAGTCTTGACGAATCCCTAATAGATGACTATCCAGTATCATTTGGTCTGGCAACCAAGTATTGGTAGGCGACAACCCATTTTGCGGTGCGCTATCATCTTGAGCGCGGAGAATCCCATCTGCATCTAGCAAAAACACCGAGACACTGTAGCTGATAGTCGGTGTTTGGGCCGTACTCCACCACAAACTAACTGCGAGAGTACCGCCGGACCTGACTTCATAAGCCGATTTTATCTGATGCAGCCGGATAGTATTGCCAAAAACGCCTAAGATTTGGTCAGTGTCGGGTAGGCGGTCATAATGATACCAGTCTATCGGCGCACCGAGATGATAAAAACGGCGGTTGGCGGTTTTGGTATAGCCATAGTTTTGATATATTGTGTCCATTTCGTATGGCCCATCACCCCAATAGCCTACCCAGAAGCCGTTAATGCCTTCGAGTAAATCCTGCACAGGCCCTTGAAAATAGATGCCATAGTCCAGACGCCATTGATTAAGCGAAATGACTTGAGTGTCGGTGGGTAGGTATCGTCGCAGATAATAACCGAGGGCTTTGTCACCGCCACGCACATCCATCAGAACGGGTTCACCTGTTGGGTAATTTTGGGCCACATCGCCAGCCATCGTCCGCCAATCGGGTTGGACGTAGCGCGAATCGGTGCTGACAAGCCCATTGACCAGTACCAGCGCCGCGAGGATATAGCGGGCAGGCGGTCGAAATGATGCAATGCCATGCCCCGCCAAAACTGCAATCGGTGGCAGCAGCAGGGCCAAATTTCGGTCAGTCAGCACCGTCACCACTGGATAGACCACAATTGAAATGGCAATCGGCACACCTAACCACAACACGGGATACCACACCACAGGCGATTGATTCCATTGCATAAATCGTGGGTTTTTGAAAGTTAGGCTGCCAAGCAATATCAATCCAATACCTAAAATCACGGGCCTGCCCAAATAATCAATTGTCAGCGTGTCGGCGGTGTTCCATGATAGAGGCATGGAATGGAGAATGCCTTCGGGCCGAATCAGTAATTGATGCACAGCGACAAAGGCCCAAGGCGTGAAGGCCAACAGCGATAGACCCGTGATGCCAAACAACTGCCGTATGCGATGGGTCGGTCGCAGTACCAGCACCGCGTAGATGACCTGAACCGGCAGTATCAGGGCGGTGTAGTAATGGGTATAGACGGCCATGATGATCAGGGCTGCGTAGAGTAGGGTACGTCGGCGGGTAGGATTTTCCAGCCATAATAGATACACAAAGCTACTGGCTGCCATCCACATAAAAGCAAGGGGGTAGTGGCGTACCTCTTGCGAGAGCAGAATATGTTTATCGGCAATTGCCAAGACCAACCCCGCCGCGATTCCAGCAACCGGAGAGAATAATTTTCGCCCAATCCGATCCACCAGCGCGACGGATAACAGGGCCGGACAGACCGCCCAAAAGCGCATCGGGATTTCACTGTCGCCTGCTACCTGTCGCCATGCGCTGAGGGTTATGAAATACAACGGGGGGTGCAAATCGTTGACCAAATTGCGGGTGACAAGCGACGGATTGGCGGGTTCGGTAAACTCGACCGACCAACCTTCATCACCCCATAAGCCATTTGCGTTAAGGTGGTGTATACGCAGGTATGCCGCTAGCAGCAAAACGATCAACGAGCCAATCAAGGTCAGCTGCGACTGCTGCTTTGTGACTGTATATTTTTCTGTACCGTAATTTGGCTTAAACTTTAACATATCGAGTTGAGATGGAAAGGAATAATCTTGTGACACCTGAATCTTATCGTAACCCTGCTCATCAACGCCGCTTTATCATACCAGCACTTATGGCGGTGTGGGGATTGTTATTCTCCGTATTGCTGGCGGTTAATTTGACCGCATCGGCTCAGGGTGGCGTAACCACGACCCCTACACCCTTTGGCGATGATTGGTATACGCAAACCACACAATGGGATTTGCCCTATTATTTACCCGGCACCAGCGAAGGTGACGCGACATGGGCGATCTCAGATAGCGATTTCGAAAGTTATTATCCGGCTGGTTTCAGTTTTTCCACATTTGCCAGCAGCGATAAGGGTGAAATTGTCCAAGCCTCGGTGATTTGGTCGCATGTCCCGGGAAAGTTAACGCGACGGGATGCCACAATTGATACGCGAACGGGCTATGTGGCGGTGCGTTGGCGTCCCGACGATTCGCTACCCCCTTGGGTTGCTGTCAATTTTTATTGGAGCTTTGCTGATAGTCAGGGCAACCGTTTTCGCACCGATTGGATTTTAGGGAGCGAATATGAGGATTCCGGTGATCGGTGGAATAGGGTCGAGTCGGAGAACGTTATCGTTTATGTTCAGGCCGGGCTACCTGCCGAGATTTTGGATTTGACCGTCGCAGCCATGGCGGAACAGCAGGTAACTTATTTAGCCGCGTGGGGTGAGCCGCTGCCCTATGTCCCGCGTGTGATCTTGTTTGCGAATCAGGTAGATTTTCAGGCATGGCGTAATGATTTTGGTGGTAGTAGTGTGATCGGTCAGACCTCGGATGATTGGGGTGCGACGGTGCAAGTGATTTCCGACGATGATTCCCATCGGTTAGCTTATGGCACGGTGCTGCACGAAATCGGACATCTTTTCCAATTCCATTTTGCCCCTGATGCTTTCCCGGCGGGTTCATGGTTTACCGAAGGCAACGCCACACTTTTTGAACTTGACCAGCAGTATAATTATGTAAGGCGCGTGCGGAATTTGGCACGGAATGACGAACTGCCAATCTTACTGCAAGGTGATGGCCCAATTTCTTTTGAAGCTGGGCCCGACGGACTTGGTCGCTTGGGGTATGATATTGGCTACACTTTTTTTAAGTGGTTGACGGACAATTTTGGACTTGAGGTGCACCACCAACTCATCCATGAATTGGCAGCAGGGACACCACGCAATGATGCCCTGCAGATCATTACTGGAATGTCATTGGTGGATATCGAAACGGCGTGGCGTGAATCATTGGGAGCGGATGGCCCAGCACCGACACTGATTCCAACCCAGCCCTATCGCTTCCCGCCAACGGTGACGCCCTTCCAGTTTCCGTCCAGTACAGCCCAATAACGCTTATATGAGTTTTAGGGGGCGGTTCAACCTGACGAATCGCCCCCCATGAAAGACAACCTATGCCTCAAGCAATTTTGACCTGTGACCCCGATTCCGTTGACCTAGCCCGCCATGAATTGAAAGAATCCGCACCGAATGCCCACATCGACGATATTTTGACTCCCGGCGTGCTGTTGGTCGAGTTAGGTGATTCCTATTGGGAGTTTGCCGAAAAGTGGCATCAGCAGCCACCTGTTTTTGTGCGCCATCTATGCCCTGTACAAACACCTGTGTCTCTTCATGCCACCGAGCAAGATTTGGACGATATTCTGCAAGCCGTCGCGGTCGAGTTTAATGAATTGATTGACCCCGAACTACCGTTTTCTGTACAAACACGTATCTTAAGCAAGGGCTATCATCTAAAACCCTTTGATGTGAATACACCCGTCGCCAATTTGATTCACGAATCCACCGATGCTCCTCTGGATGTCCGCAAGCCGCTGCAAATTTTGTCGGTGGTGGTGGCCCAAAATCCACCTGTTGCTTATATTGGTCTCTCGCCAACCATGCTGAATATCTCGGATTGGGCCGGGGGGATGCGGCGTTTTATGCAGGAGGCCGAGCAGATTAGCCGCGCTGAATTTAAACTCTTGGAGGCGCTCGACCTGTTTAAGATCGAACTGCCTGTGCGCGGGGTGGCCCTAGACTTAGGGGCAGCACCGGGGGGCTGGACTCGTATTTTGCGTCAGAAGGGTCAATATGTGACTGCGATTGACCCAGCCCGCCTTGATATTCGACTCAAGGGCGATGAGGGGATTCGCTATTTGCGGATGACTGCCCAAGCCTATCTGAAGGACGAGCCGGATTTCTTTGATGCCATCGTTAATGATATGCGGATGGATGCGCGGGACTCAGCACGTATCATGGCTTCCTATGCCACGTTTCTCTATCCGCATGGGGTAGGATTGATGACTCTCAAACTGCCTGAAGCGGATCGCCAGCCTATCTTAAACCAGACCTTTGACATTTTGCGTAAAACTTATGTCATTGCCGGGGCACGCCAATTATTTCACAATCGGAGCGAAATTACGGTATACCTTAGGCCGTCGAAGCGCTAATCTTGTTTATTTGCAAACTATTTCATGTTAGAATAGGTATGCGGTCACATAGGGGAGTGGTATTGTGAGTCAGCTTGTTCCTGACGAGGTGCTGCTAGGTCTACTGGCTGTCGAGCCGAGTCATGGCTATCAACTATTAGAGCATTTTCGTAATCCTGCCAAATTAGGGCGGGTGTGGGATTTGAGTACCAGCCAATTGTATGCTGTACTCAAACGGCTTGAGCGGCAGGAGAAAATTGCTGGAGAGGCGGTCAAGGGGAGTGACTCGCCAACACGTATTCTTTATCATCTGACCTCGACAGGTCAAATTCAGATGGAAGCATGGTTACGGGATCCATCTCCACTGGCGAGTGTGCGAAGTGTGCGGGTTGAGTTTCTAAGCCGCCTTTACATCATCTGTTTGTTGAATCGGCCTCCAGTTCCAGTGGCACGTTCTCAAAGAGCGTCGTGCTTGGAGTTGTATCATCAACTACTGGCCCAGCGTGACCGCGCTCCGTCAGGTGTTGGCTATCTGGCACTTGAATTGCAGATTGCCCAACTTGACGCCATTTTGCAGTGGATGGACCACTGCCTATTCAGGTCACTTAATCTGGAGGATACTGATGAGAACTAAGATTTTGTCGAGTTTTTTAGTGATTGCCCTTTTATTATTGTTGGTTCCCCGCCCTGTACATGCCCAAGACACTACCCTGACCGTTTTGGCGGCAGCATCGCTAACCAATGCCTTTGAGGAAATTGGTGGTGCATTCGAGGCCGCTAATCCCGGAGTGAACGTTGAGTTTCAATTTGGGGCATCATCTGATCTAGCCGCGCAGTTAGCAGAAGGTGCGCCAGCCGACATTTTTGCAAGTGCGAATAACAGACAAATGACAGTCGCACGTGATGCGGGTCGAATTGAAGACAAAGTGTATACATTCGCCAAAAATCGCTTGGTGGTGATTGTTCCTGCCGATAACCCTGCTGGCATCGAGACTTTACATGATTTGTCGAACGATGGGGTATTGTTGGTGATTGCTGCCGAAGGTGTCCCGGTGCGCGATTACACTAACTCGATGGTAGATAAATTGGTCAATGTGCCGGGTTATAGGGAAGATTTTAAGACGGCCTTTTACAATAATGTCGTTTCTGAAGAAGATAACGTGCGGCAAGTTTCGGCAAAGGTCGCCTTAGGCGAGGCGGATGCGGGTTTAGTCTATATTTCGGATGTCACGCCTGAAATTGCTGAAGATGTGAAAATGATTGGTGTGTCGGATGCCTATAACACATTAGCGACCTACCCGATTGCCGTCACCAATGATTCCCCGAGCAAAGAACTGGCCCAAGCGTTTATTGATTATGTGGTGTCCGATGCGGGCCAAGATACCCTTGTTGCGTGGAATTTTATCTCGGTGCGGATTCCCGGATTGCATCCGACCGTGGTGCTGCCAATGGACGGGACATTGTTAGTGGGGGGACAGGTCTATAATCCATTGTCGTTCACAACTGACGACCTGCGGGTTTATCCATCACAGACCGCCGAAGTAACGTATCTTAGCGGCGAGGACACCATCACCGCCTCCTATACGGGTGTGCTGTTATGGGACGTGTTGAGCAGTTCACAGGTCAATTTCAATGCGGACGTAAAAAATGATAAGCTAGGCTTTTTTATTGTGGCGACGGGTCGCGACGGTTATCAAGCCGTTATCGCGTGGGGTGAGATTGACCCCGAATTTGGCAATCAAGCCATTTTGGTCGCTTTTGAAAAAGATGGAACAGCCCTAGATGCGCCGCAGCTAGTGGTTCCCGGTGATGCTCGGGGTGGCCGTTATGTGAGTGGTTTGGTCAGTTTGGAAGTGCGCGACGTCCCACCTGTAGAATAGAGTTGCATGGATATTCAGGATAAGCCATTAGACCGGGGTGATGTTCGCGTCACCCCTTTTCAACGTATACCTCAATTAAGGCAGGGCCTTCGCTGGATTAGTAATTCATTGGGTTTCAGCGGACTTGCCCTGCTGTTTCTCTTGGCGATTTTGCTGATCGCCCTGCCGCTGGCATCCCTGATTTATCGGGTGTATCAAGAAAAGGCATGGGAAGCGGGTGCTGATCCGCTACTGCCCCAAGCGATTTCCCTAACCTTTCAAACCACTGCCATTAGCCTGATGCTGATTTTGCTGCTTGGTACGCCGTTGGCCTATGTGCTTTCACGGGGTCATTTTTGGGGTAGGCGGCTGTTGAATGTGCTGGTTGAGTTGCCAATTGTGCTGCCCCCGGCGGTGGCTGGTTTTGCGTTGCTGGTCACATTTGGGAGACGGGGATTGCTTGGCCCGACGCTAATGGATGCTGGGATTCGCCTAACCTTTACACGGTATGCGGTCATTTTGGCCCAGACCTTCGTGGCAATGCCATTTTATGTGCGTTCGGCTCAAGTCGGGTTTAATAACGTTGACCGCGAAATTGAAGCGGCGGCTCTGGTGGATGGTGCGTCGCGTTGGCGGCGGTTCTGGTTGGTAACATTGCCCCTTTCCAGCCGAGCCTTGCTGACCGGGGCGCTGATGAGTTGGGCAAGGGCATTAGGCGAATTTGGGGCAACGATTTTATTTGCGGGGAGTGCGCCGGGACGTACCCAAACTATGACCCTATTGATCTATAAGACTTATCAGCAGAATATCCCAGCGGCGCTCTGGACGGCCCTTATTTTGATTGGTATCGCAGCCAGTGTGTTGTTTGTTGTGCAGCTATTGAGTCGTGAAAACCGTGAGGAGTCCCCTAAGTCCCGTTAACCAATTGAGGATAGATGCAGTTAGCCCAATCGCGTATCGCATCTAGGTTGCGCCAGTCCCCCCGTTCGCCAAACGTGAAAATCAGCAGCACCCGCCAAAGTAAACCAAGCCGCTTGAATTCGACTGTCCCTGCAAAATGCTCAATAGCCGTTGGTTGTATCTGGGGATACTGCTTTAGACTGCTGCGAACCCAACTCTCTACCAGCGCATGGTTCTTTGGCGTGGGTTTCCGCATTTGAGCACCGACACTGAAGATTGCAACCGGGCAAGATTCCAACACTCCGGCATTATGTTGAATAAAGCGAGAGGCTGATGGCATCATGCGGCGAAAGTAAATTGCGCTACCCAAGACAATCGCATTATAACCAGTCGCGTCTGAAATATCACCGACTGCGGCAGTGTCGACACCTACTCCTTTGACACGGAGGACATCGGCCACTTGCTCGGCAATTTCGCGGGTCGTGCCTCCACGTGTGGCATAGGCGACTAGAATACGTTTAGTTCCGGGTAATTCGCTCATAAAGGCTGTTCCCTATTTTCGCATTATGATTCTGAAGTTGACTGTAGATGAAATGGGGCAGGTCGGCAAGCAGGTAAGTCACTGGTTTAGGTGACTTTGTTCCGTTTTCGCATCGGTCTTCGATGATTCAGCGCCTTGACAGTAGATCGTATACGATTATACAATTATACAGATTGATTTTGTGAAGGAGATGCCGATTGGTACAAGCCAAAAACACTGCTGAGAACGTAGCCGATTATCTACGCATGGCGATTCTACGCGGCGAGATTAAGAGCAATGAACCGCTGCGTCAAGACAAAATTGCATTGGAACTGGGCATTAGCAAAATTCCTATCCGTGAAGCATTGGTACAACTTAAGGCTGAGGGGTTGGTCACGCTGCACCCTAATCGCGGTGCTTTTGTTTCGACCCTTAGCGCGGCAGAGGCCAGTGAGATTTATACCATCCGCATCGCTTTGGAGACCGTTGCCCTAGAGGCCGCCATTCCACGCTTAACCCCATCCATGCTGATACAAGCCGAAAATACCCTGCGCGTGATGGATGTGGAGACCGATGTTGCCCGTTGGACGGAACTCAATTGGCAGTTTCATGCCCAACTCTATCAAGCCGCCGATATGCCACATTTGATTAGCATCCTAGAGCCACTGCATGTCAATGTATCACGCTATCTGGTGCTATATCTCAATAATCTGGGTTTCCAAACTACCTCACAAAATGAACACTACGGGATTTTGGATGCCTGCCGGATACGTAATGCCACGCACGCCCTTGATTTGCTGCGGGTGCATTTGCAATCGGCCTCCACTACTTTAGCTACTTTTTTGATGTCAGAAATGTAAAGGAATCCTTGACTATGACCAATAATTCACTCCAATATGAAGTACACGACACCAGCATCTTAGATAATGCGCGGGCTATTCTTGACAAAGCGGGTTCGGCCAAAGGTATGGCAGATGCTGTTGTTGCGGCGGTACAGCGTAACGAAGAATGGCGCGGCAAACGCTGTATCAATTTACTTGCCCCGGAAGCTCCTACCAGCCCAACCGTGCGCCAGCTTTTGGCATCAGAAATCGGGACACGCGCCGCCGAGGGCCATATTGGTCGGGTCAATCGCTGGTTTGCAGGGACACAGTACATTGATGAGGTGGAATCGCTGTGTGTTGAGTTGCTTAAAAAGGCGTTCCGCTGCAACTATGCCGATCACCGACTCATGGGGAGTATGTTGGGCAATATGGCGGTCTATCACGCACTTGCCCAGCCCGGTGACCGTGTGATGACGGCATCGCAGCCGTTCGGGGGGCATTCCAGCAATCGCCCCGATGGGCCAGCCGGGACACGCGGCCTCGAAATCTACGATATTCCCTATGACCCCATTGAACTTGAAGTAGACATGGATAAATTTACTGAAGAGGCCCAACGGATTCGCCCGAAACTGGTGGTGATGGGTATGTCTATGACCCTCTTTCCGCTGCCCGTGCGCGAAATGACCTCGATAATCAGCGAGTGGGGGGGTAAGTTCGTGTTTGATGGGGCGCATCAAGCAGGCCTTATCGCGGGTGGTCAATTCCAAGACCCGCTTAATGAAGGTGCGGCAATCTTGACAGGTTCAGCCGGAAAGACGTTTAGTGGCCCCCAGAGTGGCATGATTATGTGGAATGATTCTGCGCTAACCGAACCGATCACCGAAGCTATATTCCCAGTGTTGGTGGCGACCCATCAGGTGAACCGTGTGGCAGCACTGGCAGTCGCGGCGGTGGAAATGCTTGAATATGGGCGGGTATATATGGCGCAGATTGTCAAAAACGCTCAAGCGCTCGGCAAGGCGTTGGATTCACGCGGGATTCCGGTCTTGGCGGCGCATCGTGGGTACACACGCACCCATCAGGTGATTGCCAACGTGCGTGAATTTGGTGGCGGATTAGAGGTGGCCCATCGCTTGGCCGAGGCCAATATCATTTCCAACAAAAACCTGATTCCGGGTGATACCCCTGCTGATTGGGATCGTCCCAGTGGCTTACGTATGGGCACGATTGAAATTACTCGCTTGGGTCTGATGGAACAGGATATGGACACGATTGCCGATTTTATGGCGCGGGTATTGGTTAATGGGGAAGACCCACAATCGGTGCGGCGAGATGTGGAAGATTTCCGCCTGCCCATGCAAGATTTTTACTATAACTTTGATAACGGCTGGCCTGTACACCAAACAGCACGGTCGTAATTGCCGATATTGGATGCCTGTCACTATCTAGATTGTGGATAGTGACAGGTATTCGGACGGGCTTAATGATCGAGGGGTGGCTTGGTCGGGTCTTGGATATAACGGCCTAGCATGAGGGAGCGAATCACTTCGTCCCAAGCGGGTTCAAATTTAGCTAACTCATCCACCCAAAAATCGAAAGTTATCAATACCTGAACATTCCACCCGCGTGCAACGGCGATACGAGTATAGGCTTCGCGGTTATTGTTTTCGGTGTCCTCAAAGCGATGTTCGACCCATACCAACTCCATGCCGGGACGATTGACCCGGAACAACTCACTTTTGGCGAGCAATTTCATCTTGCTGTCGCGGGTAGAATCAACCAGTAATTTATCTAATGGTAGCCCACTCCAATCTACCCCCACAGGCAATCGCCAAAATGAGGTGGTTAGGCGTGCGTTGTCATTTGGTGGGAGGCCATCGTGGAGTTCAAACGGTTCCATTTTTGCGACATGCCACGTGTCGGGAACGTTAAAACTTACCAACCCGCGCTCCAATACCACAATTTTGTAACCATCCGGAGCCTTCCATGTATGGTTGGCGGGTAGGGGAATAGTGGTAGATTGGATATTTTGTTTATGTTTAGGCCGTTTCATGGATGCCTCCACACATAGGAACGATATGTTCCAATCATTTTATCGCATTTCAAAAATCGGAAATGTCAAGCATTCCCATTGTGGATTCGCCCCAAAGGAGAGGGGGTAAAAATTGACCCTTGTGTAAAATCACAAAATAGGCTTCGGAAATCTGAGAAGTGAATACAATTTGCCCGATATTATTCCAACGCCTCGTCGTTCGTCACTAGACAATAAAGGGTTAGGTTAGTTATGTCTGAATCACTACGCAACTTCCTCGAAATTCCATATGAGCAGCTTGAAGAGTTAAATCTTGGAGCCAAAACTCAACGGCAAAATCGTGTTTCAGCCGATACTATCCGTGAAGAACGGATGCGTTATTTGACGGATGAAAAGCGCATTAAGGCCGTGACGGTTTGTTTCACTGATCTCGAAGGCCGCTTTCACATGCTGGATTACGACAAAAAATTCCTGCTGAAATCGGCGGATAATCTCACCTTCGATGGTTCATCGGTGCGCGGTTTCAGCCAACAATCCGAATCTGATCTGCGCTTGGGTATTGATTGGTCGGCTTTCTATTGGCTGCCATCGGATGTTTTTGGCCCCGGCAAAGTCTTGGTTTTCGGCGAAGTTCTGGAGCGTGATGGTAGCCCCTATCTGGCTGATATGCGTTCATCTCTGAAACTCTATGCTGCCGAACACTATCAGAAGAACGGGTATACCTTCAACCTGTCGAATGAAATTGAAGGCTTCATTTTCCGTGGTCGCCATGCCGAACAGGAATATGTCGAAAAGGGCTATTTTGAGTTCGTCTCGACCGGTGGGTACTATCACTCACTCCCCGGTGACACTCTGCGTACCTTCATTGACAAAGCTGCCGAAGTACAACGGGCACTGGGCTTTGCCAATGAGAAAGATCATCCTGAAGTTGCCCCGTCGCAGTTTGAAATGAACTATTCTTATTCGGATGCTGTTACGGCTGCTGACCAGATTCAACTTTATAAACTGGTCGCTCGCCAAGTCGCGCAGCAAATGGACATGACGGCTAGCTTCCTTCCGAAACCCGTCACCGGAGTAAACGGTAGTGGGATGCACACCAATATGTCCATCTCCAAAGGCGACACTAACCTGTTCTATCAGGCCGATGGTCAAGATGGCATCTCCGGTTTTGCGTGGGATTTTGTCAAGCGCATCCTGTCCGCCGGTCGTGAAATCTGCTTGGTTTTGAACCCCAGCGTCAATGCCTATCGCCGTCTCGACCCACACTATGAAGCGCCCAATCAAATCAAGGCTTCGCCAATTGACCGGGGTAGCATGGTGCGTATTCCGATTGGGAATTCACGTTCGGCCCGTGTCGAAGTCCGTTCGATTGCGCCTGACGCCAACCCCTACCTCGCGGTCTATACCCTGTTCCGCACTGGCTTGGAAGGCAAGATTAGCCCGAATCTGTCACCAGATGCAATTCTGCCTGACAACATCTACGACGCGATTGCGGATTTCCGTTCAGGACCCTATGTCCAATCCCTGTTGGGTGAGGAGATCTGTGAACGGTATGCCGCATTGAAGCAGGCCTCGGCTGATCGTTGCCCACGTTTGTTGGGGACACAGATCAAGACCGCCGAAATTCAGTTCCACCACGAAGTCACCAATCAATACTACTGGAACCAATTCTAGTCGAAAATTGGGTGAGGGGGTGTTCCGCATGGGATACCCCCTCCCAATACCTGTTAGGTTGCTTTATCTTGTGACAATAGAAAAATGCTCATCATCAGCATTCCGGCTCCCGCGATACCTGTTACGGCCAGTGTTTCCCCAAATAATACCCACGCCAGCAGCGCTGCTACCAATGGATCAAGCATCCCGATGATGCTGGCAGCGGTGGCAGAAACCGAACGTAAGCCCGTCTGGAACATCCAATAGGCAAAGGCGGTTGGTACAAGGGCGAGGTAGAGCACCAGCATCCAGCCCCGCGTCGTATGAACCACCACGACCCCATTGGCGAGATTGACCAGCAGTAGCACAATCGTTCCTACACCAAATGTTACCGTCGTGACCTGCAAGGGGTGATAATCTGCTGCCAAAAATCGGCCACATACAATCATGCTTGCATACCCAACGGCTGAGATGAGCGAAAGCGTTGTGCCGAGAGGCAGATCATTATCCGTGCCGTTTGGGGAATGTAATCCGACCAGCAGCACACTCCCAATCATAGCGGAAATTAGCGCAAGGACAATTCGACCATTGAGCGTTTCGAGTTTCAGAATTACGGATTGACCGGTAACAACCAATGGGGCGACACAGATGGTGAGCAGGGTGGGGATGGTCACGCCGGCTGCGCGAATCGCAGCAAAATAGGCTGCATGTGATATGGCTAATAGTGTGCCACTCAACATCAAAATCAGCCAATCTCGTCGCTGGATATTGAACGTTTGCCGCCCGACGACCATCCAACAGGCTGCTAGTAGCACCGGAGTAGCAATCAGCAACCGCGGTAGGTTGATAAATAGGGAGGTGGTAGTGTCAAGATTATAGATAGCTTGGGTGGCGACGCCGATGGTTCCCCAAGTGATGGCTGTACCTGTGACCAGCCATAAGCCACCCGGTTGAAATATCTGCAAATTTCGCATGGAAAAGATTGCCCTTTATCGTGATATGTTGGATAGAACTGGGGAAGCTGAAGATCGGGTTGGGGATTATTCCAGCGGTTTCACGTAATCCAGCTTTTACAGCCCTAGAAATCGGCAGCCTCGCCCGTATTGCCCCCACGCGCTTTCTGGCAGGAATTGGGCATGGCGTGACCGAATGGATGCAGCAAATTGGTGCATTCCCCAAATCCCAATTGGCGGCGATTGAAGAAGCAACCCGCGCCGTCAAAGGCATATTAAGCGGCAAAAATTTCAGTTTGGACGGTCAATGGGCACAGCTTCGGGATATTCAACTGGTACATCCACCACAAATTGTACCGCCAATTTATCTGGGGGTACGGAGCGCCAAATCACTGAAAATTTCGGGGCGGGTGGCAGATGGCAGTATTTTGGCGGAGGGGTGTTCGCCTACCTATATTCGATGGGCACGTGAACAAATTGAGATTGGACGCCAATCAGAAGGTCGCACTGAGCCGCATCACGTTACCCTCTATATTCATTGGTCAATGGATGAGGATGAAGCTGTAGCCGAGAGGCGAGTTCGGGAGCGTTTGGCGGCAAACATGGCGGGTGGACACAAAGACCCTTATCAGGAGGCGTTGGGGATTGGGAGTAATGTCAAAGCCCTAATGACAGCGGGTGGTGTAGAAGCTCTGCGCGACAAAATGCCGGTTGAGTGGCTGCGCGAGATGGCGGTTTATGGCACACCTGAAGCCTGTGCGCGAACTTTGGATAATTTGGCGGCGGCAGGGGCAGATAGTATTGTCCTCGTTCCATTGATGGATAAATCTGTTGCACTTAAGACCTATGCACCGCGCTTGTTGCGGTACCTTGGGCGATAATCGTGGAAATTTACCGAGACGTGTGAGATAATTTTTGGCAACTCCGTTCACTTTATTCCGAAGTCACAGACCAAATGATGCACATCAAGCCTGAAATTATGAGCCCTGCCGGGTATTGGCCCCAATTAAATGCCGCGATTGAGGCGGGGGCCGATGCCGTCTATTTTGGATTAAAACACTTTACTGCCCGTGCCAAAGTTGGCTTCACCCTAACCGAACTGCCGGATGTCATGCAAAGCCTGCATCGGCGCGGTGTCAAGGGTTATGTTACATTCAATACTTTGATTTTTGACCACGAACTGCGCGAGGCGTGCAAAACTATCGAACAAATTGCTGTTGCCGGAGCAGATGCGGTCATTGTTCAAGATGTGGGCATGGCGCAATTAGTTGGGCAGATCGCCCCGCATCTTAATGTGCATGGCAGCACGCAAATGAGCATTACCAGCGCGGAAGGGGTGGCATTAGCCCAGCGGTTCGGCGTCAATCGGGTAGTATTGGCGCGTGAACTCTCGCTGAAGGAAATCCGGGCCATCCGCGAACAGACAGATTGTGAACTGGAGATCTTTGTTCATGGCGCGTTGTGTGTGTCTTATTCGGGCCAGTGTTTTTCATCGGAGGCATGGGGTGGCCGGAGCGCCAATCGTGGTCAATGTGCCCAAGCGTGTCGTTTGCCTTACGACTTAATGGTGGATGACCAATTGACCCCATTGGGCGATGCACGGTATCTGCTTTCCCCCGGTGATTTATATGCCCTCCATCAAATTCCTGAAATCATTGATATTGGGATTGCGACGCTTAAGATTGAAGGGCGCTACAAGGATGAAAACTACGTTGCCCTAACTACCAACGCCTATCGCCAAGCGGTGGATGCCTCATGGGAGAATCGCCCTATTCCGATTACTCCACAGGATGAGGTGGCGATTGAGCAGGTGTATTCACGAGGGCTAGGGCCGCATTTCCTTTCGGGCACAAATCATCAATCGGTCGTGGTAGGGCGATCCCCGCGCCATCGAGGGGTATTGTGCGGTAGGATAGTGCGGATTCATCAGGATTGTGTTGTTGTCGAACCAACCGAGATTCAAAATGTCGCGCCGCTAAAAGCTGGCGATGGTGTTGTTTTTGATGCTGCCGATTGGCGCAGTCCCGAAATAGAGGAGGAGGGTGGACGCCTGTATGAGGTCACCCCGATTGGGAAAAACCTTGAACTGCGTTTCGGCAAGGGCGCGGTTCATTTTGCGCGTATCCGCGTTGGTGATTGGGTGTGGCGCACGCACGATGTCAATGTTGATAGGGCCGCGAAACCCTTCACCCAAGCCAATACTCCCGTTCATCGGCAGCCTGTTCATGTGCAGGTCATGGCGCATGAAGGACAACCGCTTGAATTGACTTGGGCGCTGGTGAAAAAGCCTGAAATCGCAGTCATTGTGAAATCTGATGATGCCCTGACTCGCGCCAACAACCGGAGTGTCACCGCCGACTATCTAGTTCAACAGTTGGGTCGTTTGGGAAATACAGCATATCAGCTTGATGACCTGACAGCGGATATTGCCGGTGATCCGTTTATTCCCAGTTCGCTACTGAATCGCCTGCGCCAAGAAGCCGTCGAATATTTGACCCAGCAGCAGACCTCGACGCCCGGAATCACTACGTCCGACCCTGATGGTGTACTAGACGATGCCCTTTTAACTCTTGATTATCAATCGGAGGGGATGCCGCAATCTGCCCCCCGGATGCATTTGTTGGTTCGAACACCGGAGCAGTTAGACGCCGCACTTGAAATTCAGCCGTCCAGCATCACGCTCGATTATCTGGATTTGTATGGTCTGAGCCCGGCGGTGGAGCGCATTAAAGAGGCCGGAATTACCCCCCGCGTTGCCAGCCCGCGTATATTGAAGCCAGATGAACAGCGCGTGGTCAATTTCTTGCTACGGCTGGATTGCCAATTAGTGGTGCGTTCCGGTGGATTATTGGAAGCCTTGCAAGGTCGCCATCAATATCCGCTAATCGGTGATTTCAGTTTGAATGTCGCCAATCAGCTTTCCGCCGACACCTATCTGAAACTTGGTCTCGCCAAAATTGTGCCCACACATGACCTGAACGCGGACCAAATTGTCCATTTGGCCCAATCTATCGGCGGTGAACGATTCGAGGTGATTGCCTATCATCATTTGCCCGTGTTTCACACCGAACACTGTGTTTTTTGTCGCTTCCTGTCCAATGGAACGAGCTATCTGGATTGTGGACAGCCCTGCGAAAGCCACAAGGTTGCCCTACGAGATGGGCAAGGCCGCAGCCATCCGGTCATGGCAGATGTGGGTTGTCGCAACACGGTCTTTGGCGCAGAGGCACAGGTTGCCAGCCGTCATCTGGATCAATTATTGCACAGTGGCATCCGTGACTATCGGCTGGAATTTGTGCATGAGTCATCGGAGCAGGTTCGCAAAGTCGCGGCGGCGTTTCACTCTAACTTTGCACGGGAAATCACAGCGGCTGAACTTGACCAGCGATTGCGAAAAATAAGCCCGACGACCGAAGGCTCATTTTTTGTGCCGGATGATTATTTGCGATTGCCCGTGATGCATTAAATAGGCCCTTTAGCTTGGATGGCTAACGGCATTGCGGCGGGCAATTTCCTCTCGGACGACGGGGGCCACCTTTGTGCCATATAGTTCAATGGCGTGCATCATCTTTTTGTGGTTGATCGTGTTGTAGCCCATGTAAAGCGAGAAGCGTTGATGGTTGAATTTCTCGTGCTGGAACAGAATCTTCTCAATAATCTCATCCGGTGTGCCGACAAAATCCGCCCCACGCAGATGGCGACCTGTTTCCAACTGCTGGCGGCTTGATGGTGACCATCCTCGTTCGCGCCCAATTTGGCTAAATAATAGATGGGCTGTTGGATAGTATTCGTCCACCGCTTCCTGTGTATTATCGGCGATAAAACCATGCGAATTGACGCTTAGGGGGATGTGGTCGGGATTATGCCCGGTTTCTTTCGATGCTTCCCGATAGAGGTCAAAAAATGGGGCAAAGCGCTCCGGCATCCCGCCAATAATCGCCAATGCCATCGGTAGACCCAGCGCGGCTGCCCGTACAACCGATTCTGGTGTGCCGCCTACTGCGACCCAGATGGGAATCTCTTGTTGAACGGGGCGGGGGTAGATGCCTAGATTGTCAATCGGGGCACGGAAATTGCCTGACCATGTAACACGCTCGGACTCGCGTAGTGCTGCTAATAGCTCTAATTTCTCGGTAAATAGTTCGTTGTAATCATGTAGGTCGTAGCCGAACAGTGGAAACGACTCGATAAACGAGCCCCGCCCCGCCATAATTTCGGCCCGACCATTCGAGAGCAAGTCGAGCGTGGCAAAATCTTGAAAAACACGCACCGGGTCATCCGAACTCAATACCGTGACCGCCGTTGATAAGCGAATGGATTTGGTACGGGCGGCGGCGGCACCCAAAATAACGAGAGGTGAGGATGCAAGATATTCTTCTCGATGGTGTTCCCCAATTGCGAAGACATCTAAGCCCACTTGGTCAGCGAGTTCGATGGTTTCGAGTAGGTTATTCATACGCTCGACCGGGCTAGTTTTTGTACCCGTCGTGGGGTGGGGCAGTAATTCGACAAAGGTATGCAGCCCTAATTCGAATGGGCGTGCCTGATTGGACGGGTTTGTTTCAGCTACCATGTTTTTTGCTCTTTAATGTTACTCTGATGCGAAAACACCTTTATAGAGACAGCTTTAGACAGGGTTAACTTACCCTAACCACCGTAAAGTCCCTGTCTTTAGATATGGGAGCGTCACTTGAGTCAAAAGGTAGATAGGCGAAAAAAATACGCTATAATCATCACCATACTACCTATGTTTAATAGAATCTGAAACGACGATGCCGCATATAACCCTTACTACTCAACTTGACCAACTCCGCGATCACTATGTACAGCAGCAAAAGACGGCCAATAATCTGATTTCGACCTTAAAGAATGCTTCCGGTGCATGGAACAAACTGAACCGTGCTTTGGCAGACTATGCTCCGATTGCAGTTGACGCAGATCATCTTACACAGGCCCAACAATCTCTCCAACAAATGCCGATCAAGATGGCGGTCGAAGATATTTTGATAGGTGACCTACGCCAGCAGAACAAAATGCTGACACAGCTTATCACAGCACTCAAGGAAACCAGTACCGCATTGCAAAGTGATCCGGTTGATGTAATAAAGCTGGATCGTGGTTTTGCTGTTCTCCAAAATTCTGAGTTAGAACCGGAGCTACTCACGGAACTTGAGCAAGAACTTCAGCGAGCACAGGAACAATTAGGCAATGTTTTTGGCGCAGCTTTGCATGAACGACTGGCAGAGCTTGGTATTGAGATGGGTGGACGTGCCCCACGTTTTGAGGCCGGACGATTTGAGATTCTCGCCAGCTTTATCTCGCGCAAAGTGAGTCTGAATTATGGCAAGATGGAGGTCGCCCGCAATATTCCGATTAGCATAGATGCGGTGACCCGTGCCTATCAAACGGCAGTTAAGCATATTATGGGTCGGAATGAGGATGGGGAAGTTTGGATGAAGCAGTTCAAAGCTGCCTACGAAAATGCCCGCCGTCTCGCTGAAAAGCCATCGCCACGTGTGAATATTGTGGACTGCTATTTTCAATTGGTGCTGCTGCGCCAGAATCGGGCTTTTGGATTGGAGCCAAGCAAGCATACAATCAGCGACTACACCCGCTCGCAGTTCATGTATGATTTTGTCCGATTCAGAAATTTTTCGACGGAAGGCCAGCAAATTCATATTCATGTCGCCACGAAGTCACAGACTGACGCTCCAAGCAAGAGTATGTGGGTGGTGGATGGTGATAGCCCTCACTCTGGCTACTATGTTTCCGATATTGAGTTCGTGCGAGGCTAATGATGCTCCCTGAACCTCACCTCGCTCGCCAGATTATTGAAGTATTGGCCCAGTCGGGTACGCCATTATCTAAAGGCGTCAGCTATTACAACGTCGGCAATGCGTCATTGCTTGACACGATTGATACCCACTACTTGAGTTCTTTTCTATCGGATGGTGGGGCGGTGTTTAAGTTGGTCGTGGGGGATTATGGCAGTGGGAAATCACATTTCCTCTATTGCGTGCGAGATCGGGCGTGGCAGCGGAATTTCGCGGTGAGCAAGGTTGATCTTAGCCCGAAAGAAAGCCCTTACGATGATCAACAACGTGTTTATATGGCGGTGGCATCCTCGATTATCTGGCACGAGTTAGGCGATATGGGGCAGGATGAGCGTGGCCTCGCCCGTTTTTTGGAAGGCACATTCCGGCGTTTAATTGCTCCCTCTGGACTCGATTTAGAGGACCCCGGCACTGCTGAACTCTCTGAAGTCCGTGCCTTTTTACAAACGCTTAATGCAATACAGGTTGACAGTCTGAGTTTTCACAAAGCGATCCAAGGCTATTTTAATGCACTGCTTACTGGGCGAGAACTCCGCTTGGAAGCATTAGGGCGTTGGCTGCATGGTGAACAACCTACCCCTGAAGATATGCGTGACCTGCGTTTGATTGGTGTGACTGAAAAGATTACCAAAAACAATGCCTTTAAGATGCTGCGCTCCCTGTGCCAGATGGTTCGGGCGATGGGTTACAGCGGATTGGTACTGCTGTTTGATGAGGGAGATCGCATGATGAGTGTAGGCGGAAAATCTGAGAAGGTGGCGACAGATAACCTGCGCGAAGTGATTGATCGCTGCCGTGAAGATTTACCGGGTGCCATGTTTATGTACGCAGTCCCGCCGGCGTTTATTTATGATATTGTGCCTAAATATCCGGCATTACAACAACGGGTACAAACACCAAGTTATTTTTCACGCACGAATCCTTTTAGTCCCCAGATTGACCTGAGCCGCCTTGACGTGCCTGATACTGAACTCCTGACAGAAATAGGCTATCGGTTACAGGCGATCTTTGAAGTTGCCTACAATTATCGTTTGAATGCTGATATTCAGACTCAAAATATCCAAATACTCTCACAGGCCGCCCGTGAATCTTATCTGGCGATTAGCCATCGACGTTTGTTTATCAAGACGTTGGTGATAGAGTGGTTCCGACAGAAAGAAAAGGGCGAACAGGTTATTAACCGTGAGTATGCTCAGGCCGCCATTCGAGGACAAAGTGACAGCCTGATGCTGTTGGAAGATGAGTTACAAGCGCCCTATTAATAATGCCCTGCTAAGGAATTATCAATTATGGAATCACACATGGTCAATCACCCGCAACTAGGGCGCGGCAAACTATTAAAGACCTACATGAATGGGCATGAGTTTGAGGTTCAATTTGAGTCTGGCAAACGCTTTCGCCTGCCAGCACGAGAATTTGAATCCGACGAGTTAGTTCAACATCGCCCCGTAGTTGTCCCCCTGCCTTCTCGGAAAGCCATTTTAGACGGTGAACAGTTCCGTGCCCGCCAAACTTTGGAATCGCTGCGGTTCGGGATTGTTCCTGTTCAAGATGTTGAAACGCTAACCATTGGCCTAGAGACTGAAACCACTAGTTTAAACCGCGCTATAGAACGCAGTCGCGATCGTGGTGGCGAGGTGATGGCAGTTATTGGGGACTATGGTTACGGCAAAAGTCATTTTATTGAACGGGCTGCCCGACGTGCCTTGCGAGAAAATTTTCTTGTGGTGAATGCCAGCCTTGATTTGGTCGAAGTGCCGCCTTCTAAGCCGCGTGAAATTTACCGTACCCTGACTGCGTCCACCCGTTATCCCGATAGTGAACAGCGCGGACTGCGGCCATTGTTGGAAAAAGCGCATCAGAAGTCTCAAATTATCCAAAGCCTAGCCCGTATATCCCCGATGGGCGAGCGATGTCCATTGACAAATGCCCTCAATGCTCTAACCGTATGTACCAGCCAAAGCGCTTATGAAACTATTGTCCAGTGGATTTCGGGACAAATTAAACCTACCACCGAGATGCGAACCTTTCTCAAAAAGCCACCAACGCTCTATGCAGCGGGGGAGGTTGCTCGGCAGTACGCCTATCTCTTGAGCGGGCTAAGTTTCCTAGCCGTCCAGTTGGGCTACAGTGGCTTGGCGGTGCTGATTGATGAATCCGAACACTATTCATTGCTCAAGGCCCGCCAGCGCGACCGTGCCGATTCATTTTTTAAGTCTATGATTTACACCAGTACCGGGGATGAACGGATTGATAAAAACAGTATTCCACATCATTATCTTGCTCAGTATCCCATTCCTTTCGCCCCTAATCCGCAGTTGTTCTTTTTGTTTGCCCTCACCGAAAGTGAGAATCGTTTACCTGTTGACGAATGGTTAACGCCTTCGCAAATCGTGCGGCTGGATGATCGTTTTGTTGAGCGTGACATCCGTAATTTTATGCGGACACTCGCGGATTATCACCGGATTGCTTATCACTACAATGGCACAACCGATGAGCTTATTCAACATGCGCCCGGAATGCTCTATCGCACGCTGACCCAGCACCGGATTAACCTCCGAGAGCTAATCCGCACTGCCGTTACGCTCTACGATTTGCTTTACCTCTATGATGATACCAGCGCCAATGGTCTGCTAAATGAACTGGCAAGCGGACTGGGCATGTGAACGATCTTCATGAGCGAATGAAGCTCAAAGCACGGCTACCACGCACTTGGAGCGCCTTCTTTGAGCGATATGGCAATTTTACATCTGCCCAACTTGCTGCTATTCCACCGCTTCTTGAGGGTCGAAATGTTATGCTCTGTGCACAGACTGCCAGTGGCAAAACCGAAGCAGGAATTGCTCCATTGATTGAGCGAAATCATTTTGACAACGGGTTGCAACTGCTCTATATCACGCCGACCCGCGCTCTGACCAGCGATCTTTATAAGCGACTGTGGCTACCGCTGGACATGCTGCGGATTACGCTGGCAGTCAAAACCCACGATCTGACCACCTTTGACCCGAAGCATCCAGCGCAGGTTTTGATTACGACGCCCGAAGCTGTTGATTCACTGTTGGCTGGTCATACACGGGTTTTTATTTCCCTAAAGGCGATAATCCTTGATGAACTGCATCTCTTTGATGGAACTGTGCGGGGGGATCAACTACGAGTTGTATTAAACCGAATTCGGCAGATCAAGACTTATGCTTTTGCTCAAGGGGAAACTGACCATGCCCATCTGCAATTTGTAGGACTTTCGGCAACCATTGTTGACCCAGCAGGGACGGCGGGGCGCTATTTCCCGGATTTGGTGACGGTTTTGCTCCCTGAAAGACGGCAGATAAATGCTGATTTGCTGGCGTTGGACGGTGAGAATGCCGATGCCCTGCACGATTATCTTGATACGTTTCGATCAAAAGGTTGGAAGAAGGCACTGGTTTTTTGCAATACCCGGGCTGAAGTTGAACAGTACGCCGCTGCAATACGACTTAATTCCCCTTTTGGAAATGCAGTCTATGTTCATTACTCCAATATCGCGCCTAAACGCCGTCGAGAAATTGAAGAACGTTTTGCTCAAGATGAATCGGCTATATGTTTTGCCAGCAGCACGCTCGAACTTGGGATTGATATTGGCAGTATTGACACAGTCATCATGATTGGCGCACCGGGCAGCAAAGCCTCTTTTATACAACGTATGGGACGTGGAAATCGTCGCCAGAGAAGTGTCCGGGTTGCCTGCTTCTACCGGACATTGTTCGAAGAATTACTCTTTCGGGTGTTATTGGACGATGTTGACCTCGACGAAAATATTGGTGGCTTTCATCCAGCCGTTGCGATTCAACAAATCTTCAGTTTAATCAAACAAAGCCCACAGGGGGCAGTACGAATCAACAGCATAGCCCCACTATTTGCCGAAATGTTGCCTGTGCAAGACCTTGAAGCGATCATTGGTCATTTGGTTGAGTTGCAGTTTTTGCAGGCAGGTAAACCGGGCGAATGGAAGGCAGGTGAACGCTTAAATCGTTTACTTGATGAGCAAAACAGTGCACAAACGGACATCAGCATTTATAGCAACATCAGTAGCGGAACAAGCCCCATAGCCATCCGTAACCAGCATACAGATGAAATTGTGGCAACTGTTAATGGGAGTTGGCTGCACCGCGAGCAGTTAACATTAGAAGGGCGGCCTTTCGATATTCACTGGCAGGATCAGGAAACGATCTGGATTGAACCTAGTCCATCGCCCAGACGGAATGCAAAACCCATTTTTCTTTCGGCTCGCCAACCGCTGTCTTTTGAAATTGCCAGCCGTCTTGCATTACATCTCAATTTGTCACCGGGGGATGTATTTCAGACCCAAGCTGAGGGCGATTGGCATTTATTTCACTGGCTCGGCGATGTGTATGGGAATGTTCTATTGGAATTACTACGCTATCGTTACCATGCCGAAGAAACGACACGTTCGGGATTATGTCTGCGCCTGTCTGAGCCGATTTCGACTCTGCCAGTCTGGTCAGAGCCGCAAATTGCAGCCTGTATTGACGATCACTATCGCCAATTGGAAACGCTGTTGTCATTTGGCCCGTTTCAGGGCTATTTACCTGAAACACTTCGTCGCCGCTCCGTTCTCGAACAAATCAACCCGCCTCGCCTAAACCGAGTTCTTGGTTCACTGAAACTTGTTACGCATTCGGAGCGACTAGCCATAGACCCTATGAGCCTGCTTTAATAGGAGACATCCCCAAATATCCACATTGTACGAAATTACAAGCGGCGAGATTTCAATCTTAACGAATTCGATACAACGCTGACACTACTAAAGGCCATAGCGAAAGCCGCCAACATGGGGTTGAGTTCGCGCAGCATCATTGGGCCAAATTCGAGCATCGCCAAGACGCCAGCGGCAACCGGAATCAGAATGACATTGTAACCAAAGGCCCAAAACAGGTTCTGGTGAATGACCTGCATGGTTTGGTGGGAGAGCCGAATCGCGGTAGGGACGGTTCGTAAATCGCCGCGCATCAAGGTAACATCGGCGGTTTCCATCGCCACGTCTGTGCCTGTGCCAATCGCCATGCCGACATCTGCTTGGGCGAGGGCCGGGGCGTCGTTGATGCCGTCTCCAACCATTGCGACGGTTAACCCTTCCGCCTGTAATTTTTGAATTTGGGCCGCTTTTTCACCCGGTTGCACCTCAGCCAATACACGGTCAATGCCTGCTTCGGCGGCAATCGCTTGGGCTGTGGCCTGATTGTCCCCGGTCAGCATGATCACCTGTAGGCCCATGGCGTGCATGGCGGCGACGGCATCTCGCGACCCGTCTTTGATGGTATCAGCGACGGCGATTACCCCTACGACTTGGTTATCAACGGCAACCCACATGGCGGTTTTGCCTTGTGCCTGCAATTGTTCGGACACTGACTCGAGGTTAGCTAGGGCAATAGTGCGGTCTTTCATCAGTTTACGGTTGCCGACCAAGACCTGCTGACCCTCGACTTGTGCCGTGACGCCGTGCCCAGTGATCGCCTCGAATTTCTGAGGATCAATCAGAGTCAGTCCTTGTGTTTGGGCCGCTTGGACGATGGCCTCACCCAATGGATGTTCACTACCGCGTTCAGCACTGGCAGCAAGGGTCAATACGCGATTTTTGTCAAGTAACGCGGATTCGGGCAGGATAATATCGGTGATGGTGGGTTCACCTTTGGTGATTGTGCCCGTCTTATCCAAGACAATCGCCTGCAATCTATGGGCGCTTTCCAAAGATCGGCTATTTTTGAACAAGATACCGTTTTCCGCACCCTTGCCAACACCGACCATAATTGCGGTGGGGGTTGCCAACCCCATTGCACACGGGCAGGCAATCACCAAGACGGCAATAGTGCGAATCAATGCATGGGTGAAATCACCATCTATGGCATACCACGCCCCAAAGGTGAGTATGGCAAGCACAATCACCGCTGGCACAAATACTGCCGCGACCTTATCAACAATCGCTTGGATGGGGGCTTTGCTGCCCTGTGCCTGTTCGACCAACTTAATAATCTGGGCGAGGGCGGTTTGCTTGCCGATGCGCGTTGCTTCAAATTTCAGCAGACCGTTTTTGTTGAGAGTCGCGCCAATGACCAGCTCGCCGGGGGTTTTGCTGACCGGTAACGATTCGCCAGTAAGCATACTCTCATCCACTGAACTGATGCCCTCTCTGACGACCCCATCTACCGGGATTTTTTCGCCGGGGCGCACGATTACTAGATCGCCTAATCGGACATCGCTAATGGGTATGTCTACTTCGACTCCATTACGCACGACACGGGCGGTGCGCGGTTGCAGGCCGATCAGTTTCTTGATGGCTTCACTCGTCCGACCCTTAGCACGGGCTTCTAGTAGCTTGCCTAGAACAATCAGGGTAATTATGATGGCGGCGGTTTCAAAATAGACATGCTCGCCTAAGCCCTCAACTCCTAGTGCAATCGGGATGCTATAGAAATAGGCCACTGATGACCCCATCGCAACCAAAACATCCATATTGGCGACCCCATTTCGCAGGGATTTGTACGCGCCGACATAGTAATCTTTGCCGACATAAAATTGCACGGGCGTAGCGATCATCCAGAATAGGATATTGACCCAGCTTTCCATCGCCCACATGCCGAGCAAATCCAAATCACGGGCCATGCTGAATGCCAGCAAGGGGAAGGCAAAAATCGCGCCGACCCAAAAGCGTCGTTGTTGATGCTTCAATTCGTCAGCACGGGCTTCGGCTTCTTTGTCCTGCAATTCTTCTTCTTCGGCTGCTACAACCACCCCGTAGCCAGCATTTTCGACTGCGGTTACGAGGGTATTGGTCGAAACGGTCGGGGCAATTCTTACGACTGCCCGTTCGGTGGCAAAATTGACATCCGCCTCGACAACGCCCTCGACTTTTCGGAGGGCGCGGTTGACCGCCTTTGAACAATTGGTGCAAGTCATGCCTGTAATGGGAAGTTCGATGGTAATGAGATTAGCAGGTGCGACGGCGTTGTCTGACATCTATGATCCTTTCTGAATGTCGTTCCATGCACCGAAAAAAATACCCTGTTGTCAGGCAGGGCACGAGAAATCTGGGTTAGGCCATTGCTTCTTCGGGTGGGTATTCGATTTCGACCAATGCGTTCTTGATTTGTTCCCATGTCGCCGGGTTATCCCATTCGACGACGACCTGCTTGGATTTTTCGTCGGCGCGGGCCGATTTTACGCCTGTAATGCCTTGGATCTCTCGCTCCACCGTGTGGACGCAGTGACCGCAGCTAATGGCTGGAATGCTGAAGGTTTTGGTAGACATTGAGATTTCTCCTAGTCAAAGTCAAATGATGATGGGGTTACTTGGCCCGATTTTCGGTACGGAACACTTCCATAACTTCGGTCAGAACACGCTCGCGCTCGTTGGCTTCGTCACTCCGGATCGCAGTGGTGACACAGGTCTCTAGGTGATTTGCGAGGATTATTTCGCTGGCACGGGCAAGCGCGGCTTGGGTGGCCTGAATTTGTTTGATGATGTCAATACAATAGCGATCTTCTTCCAGCATAGTAATAATGCCATTGATATGACCCGAAGCGCTCTTGAGGCGATTGACGACGTTGTTTCGAATTTGGTTATCCATAGTCCCTCAATTTACCCCTCCCCCCGCTGGGGTGGGATATGCTATACTCCTATTTTAGTAAATAGTAGCAGGGTGTCAAGCTGTTTTTGAAAATTGGCGCGGAATGTCACATTAAAAATGTGATAGACGCGATGAGACAGAATGGACATCTCGCCGATAATAAAATCTATTGACCCAAGCTATGCTGTTACGTTTCATTGAAGCAAAGGACTGATACAATGAACTTTTGGGTAATTTTTTTGACAGGCCTTACCACAGGTGGCTTATCATGTTTGGCAGTGCAGGGTGGGTTGCTGGCGACTGCGATCACCGGACAAAGCCATACCGGGCGGCAGAAAAAGCTGCATGATGAAGTATTGCAGATGCAGGTTGCCACCAATCCATGGCCTGTGGTCTATTTCTTGGGCGCAAAATTATTGGCCTATACTGCCCTTGGTTTTTTGTTGGGTGGAGTAGGCTCGGCACTGCAAATTTCGCCCCAAACGCAAGCTATCATGCAATTATTGGCGGCAGCTTATATGCTGGTGACGGCGCTCAATTTATTAGAGGTACACCCCGTATTCCGCTACTTTGTTCTTCAACCACCAACCGCTTTGACTAGACGAGTTCGTAATCAGGCCCGTCAGCAAAGTTTTTTTACCCCCGCGATTCTGGGGGCGATGACCGTCCTGATCCCGTGTGGAACAACGCAGGCCATGATGGTGTTGGCGATCAGTGAGGGACAGGCGATTGTTGGTGCGGCCATTATGGCTATTTTTGTACTCGGTACATCCCCGACCTTTTTTGTGCTCGGTTTTTTGGCAACCCAATTGCAGCATCGTGTGAAGGTCGCGTTTAACTATACGGCGGCGGCTTTGATTATTTTGGTCGGTCTATTATCTGCCGATAGTGCACTTAAGGTCTTAAATTCACCATTCGTGCCAAGTTATACTGCCAATTCTGCCCTAGAGTCATTGGGAATCGTCAAGCCCAAACCTGCATATGCCCAAGATGTCGATGGGGTTGAGGAAATGACCATTTATGTGGAAGCGGAAGCCTATAAGCCCAACCGTTGGATTGCCAAGCAAGGCAAACCGCTACGAATCCGCCTTATTTCGGAGGACACCTATGGCTGTACACTGGTTTTTATGATACCTGAATATGATGTGGTGCAATTTTTGGATACGACGGATGAGCAAGTAGTCGAGTTACCCCCACAGCTACCCGGTGAAATCAACTTTATGTGCAGCATGGGGATGTATACGGGCAAGATCGAGGTTCAGTAGGGGGATTCTGATGATTAAGCAGCAGTTCAAAATTCAAGGGATGCACTGTGTCGGATGTGCCATGACCATTGATGGCGCTGTGGAAGATTTGCCCGGAGTAAAATCGGCCTCGACCAACTATAAACGGCAAGTTGCCGTCGTGGAATATGACGAGGCGAAATTGACCGAGGTCGAAATTCTGCAAGCGATTCAAGATGCGGGTTATTTAGGAAAGCGGACAGAGTCGAATTAGTCGCAAAGTCCGCAGGAGGGTGTATTTATCCGATTGCCTTGCCCTAAAAAGGATTGACACCCTTTCAATCTTTGTTATACTTGCACCGAAATTTCGGCTCAGTAGCTCAATGGCAGAGCAGTTGACTCTTAATCAATTGGTTGGGGGTTCGAGTCCCTCCTGAGTCACAAATCACCAATTCTAGCCAGCTTCCATGCTGGTTTTTTGTTTGTTATGGCCGAACGATTTTCTAAAGTCCCCGTTGGTGGGTAAACTTGTCGCTGTGGGTGTATGGTTTAGCATCAATAGTCGGAGAAAATCAATGGATTTGCCCTTCAATAAAACTATTCTGCTGTTGTTGCTGATACCGTTGCTTGTATTAAGTGCGTGTGGCGCTGAGGACACTCCTATCATTGTGACTGAAATTCCGACTAACACCCCTAGTCAACAAGCACCACCAACCGCCACCTTTACACTTGTTCCAACGGTAGCGGTTGTTGCTTTTAATACTCAGACTCTTATTCCAACTATCGAGCGCCGCCGCGACGTTACCTCGACACCCGGCCCTTCACCAACCAGTCCTTTGCGACCCACATTTACCCCTGCGCCAGCCACTTTGACGGCGACGAGTTTACCGACTTTGGCAGGTATTGATATCGAATATTTCGCCAATGAAACGACGGGGGCACTGGCACCGGGGGCGAATGTGACGTTGTTTTGGCGAGTGACAGGTGCAGAACGGGTCAGCATCTTCCGTTTGGATGCTGAAGGGGAGCGTACCAAAGAATGGCGGGTAGATAATGAGGGCCGCATCACCGTTGCCACCGAAAGCACCGATGTAGATGAGGCCAAATTTGAACTGGTTGCCAGCAATGCCGACGGTGTTGCCAATGCCGAGGTCAGCGTACCACTTGCCGCCGCCAATTGTGCTCAATTGTGGTTTTTTAGCCCTGTACCCGCCACTTGCCCAACTGGCCCCGGCGAACCAACTTTCCAAGTGGAGCAGCGTTTTGAGGGCGGATTCATGATTTGGCTTGGCAATACTCGTGAGATTGTGATTGTCTATTCGGATGACCAACAACCGCGCTGGTTGCGTGTGCCGGATGCGTTTGCAGATGGACTGCCAGAGCGTGATGAAACGATCCAGCCCCCACCAAATCTGTTCCAACCTATACGCGGTTTTGGTATGATCTGGCGCGAAAATCCGCGTACCCGTGAGCGACTTGGTTGGGCGACTGAACCGGAGTTGGGTTATGACGGTATTGTGCAAATAACAGGCCTCACCGATAATGACCGCGTGATCTATCTACGGACTCGTGATGGTGGGATTTTAGAATTGTCAGAAAATGGCGGTGCATGGCAGATTTTGCCCTATCAGCCCCCGATTGCCGCGCCACCTACATCACCGCTAGCGACGGCCTCTCAGTGAGTTTTCTCAATGAGCTATTTTGGACTACTCGTAAAGGTAAATGATATAGATGCTTCCCGAACAATCTCAATATTCTAGCGACGCGATTGATGTTCCACAGCAGCAGCCACGCCAGCCGGATAACCAATTGCGGACGGCGATCTCGGCTGTGCTAGACATCGAAGAAGCTGCTAATCCGCCCGTGCCCAATGTCGAAATACAATATACAGGTCAACTCCGTGTTCCAAGCGAAGGGGTGATTGATCAGCTCGACCCGACCCTCGCACGGCTCGGTGTCCACGCCTATTTAAGCCAAGATGAGGCCACAGGCAAACACATCATCACAATAGTCCGAGGGCGTTTTACCTCGCGGGTGTTGCCATGGTGGCCCAATCTCGTCCTGCTTATTCTGACCGTTTTGAGTCTGTTATTTGTTGGGGCAGGTACTCAGGCGGGGGTCGAGGGTCGCGACGTGGAGGCATTTAGCGACATACACTTATTAGACGGCTGGCCGTATGCCCTTAGCTTGTTGCTGATTTTGGGGGCGCATGAATTGGGGCACTATTTTGCGGCACGGCGGCATCATGTCAACGTAACCTTGCCCTATTTTATTCCCATGCCTTTTGGATTATTCGGAACATTGGGCGCGTTTATTTTGCTGCGCGAACCCATGAAGAACCGCAACGTGTTGTTTGATGTTGGGGCCGCCGGGCCATTAGCGGGGTTGATTTTTGCGATTCCCATTCTTATCATCGGCCTTTCGACCTCCAAAATCCAAGAGGTACCCAAAAATGAAGATACGGCGCGTGAAGGCAATTCGCTGCTCTATGCCGCCAGCAAAATTGTCGTGTTTGGGCGTTTTGTGCCAGATGGCGACGAGGATGTATTTATCAATCAATTGGCGACAGCCGGATGGACCGGCCTATTTGTAACCGCCCTCAATCTCATTCCATTGGGTCAATTGGATGGTGGGCATGTCATCTATACCCTGTTTGGTCGTCGAGTGCGTCAATTGTATTGGCCGATTGTGGCAATTTTTGCGACCTTAGCCGTATGGGTCAGCAGTGCATGGTTCTTATGGACGTTCCTGTTGTTTTTGTTTGGGCGGCGTTATGCAACACCACTAGATGATGTTACCCCCTTGGATGGTTGGCGCCGTATCGTTGGTATTGTCGCGCTGATCATTTTTGTTCTGGTGTTTGTTCCAAATCCCATCCAATTTATTCCAGCCGGGTCACAGTAGAGCATCATGGGTCGTAGCACGAGCAAAAAATCAGTACCAGCGAAGAAAAAAACAAGCAGCACGGGCCGCAAAAAGACGACTGCGCCGCCACCGCCATCCCGCTTCCGGCGATGGCTCACCATGCTCCCCGCGCTGTTTGTGATCGGATTGGCGCTCTATTTCCTCATTATTCAGATTGCAGGTGATTCGCTAGCCGATTGGGTGGGCATCAATGAATCCGGTGATGACACCATTGCCGGACATTATGATGGGCTGTATAACACAGACCGCGACCTCGCCGAGTTATTCTCGCCGAGTGTGGACTATTGGGAGCCTGCCATTTTCCAGTGGGCGCAGGAATATGGCCTCAATCCAAATTTGGTGGCGACGGTTATTCAAATCGAGTCGTGTGGTGATCCCTATGCGGTTTCGATTGCCGATGCACAGGGCCTATTTCAAGTCATGCCTGCTAATTTTCAAGAGGCAGGTTTAAATCAACTGGATCCGATGGATAATGCCCGTATTGGCCTCAATATTCTGAGAGAGTGTCTGCAATTTTCCACCGACCCTAACTTTGATGGAGTGACAGATGGGCAGCCGGATGTTGGGTTGGCGCTGGTTTGTTATAACGGCGGCCCACGAGTTTTAATGACCCCGCCTGAAGAATGGGTACAAGAATCCCAAAACTATTATAAATGGGGTACGGGCATCTGGGCCGATGCCTCACAGGGGCGTTCTACAAGCGCAACCTTAAATGAATGGCTGGCAGCGGGTGGGTGGTTATGTGACCGAGCCGAAACCCGCCAGCAGTTATTGCGCCCCTTGCCTGCGCTAACGCTCCAATAGCCTGCCTATTCAGCGGGCAGGGTTATTTTGTCAATCGTGAAGGGTAGCGAGGGGTCAACTAGAAAACTGATAATAGGGGCAAGTGAAATTGAATCCAAATTGGTGACATATACCGTGCCATCCAGATAGGCCACATCGCTTGGCTCACGAAAATCCTCGGCTAAAATCGTGATTTCACCGTTTAGTTCAATCCGCGCTACCTTGTTGGTGTCGTAAATGGTGAAAATGACCCGCCCCAAATCATCAATCGTAAGGCCATCCAGTTCACGGTCATCTTCGCTGTAGACTGTCCCTAACAGTTTAGGGCTGCGGTCTGCTTCAAAATCAAGGCGATAGACGATGCCGGCGGCGGTGTCAGCGACGATGATATCGTCGGTCACAGCATCATACGCCAGCCCAGTTGGTTGAACTTCATTGCTGACTTCTGGTAGTACCCACCATGTTTCATATTCGCCCCCGTCGTTCAATCTCAGGACTGTTCCGCGCTGCGTATCGGTAAAATATAGTACGCCGTCTTTATCAAAGGTGATGGAATGTGGTAGTTCGTCGTTATCGAGTTTGCCGACCTGTTCAACGGTCTGGCCGTCTGGCGAAATGCGTTTGATCTGACCTTGCCCCCGGCGTGGATTACAATCTTTGCGATCAATGACATACAGTGACCCATCTGGCGCGAAGGCCATACCCGACGCAGCTTGAATAGTTTTGCTGCCACCCTTGACCCATGTGGTACGTTCGCCTTCGGGCGTAATCTGCCAAATATCGCCGGTGCAAAAACTGCCTGCATAAATGTTACCGTTCGGCCCGATGGTTAATGCACCGGGGTAGGCTCGATCACCGGGGAGTTCGACGAGGGTATCCGCCGCTGCTCCAGCCAAGACGGGCTTGGATTCGCGCCGTTCGCTGTTAAAGGCACTGCGGATAAGTAAGGCCGTAAGCCCGCAGATGAAAACTAATGAGATGACGAAAAAGAGGGTGACACCCAAGAATCGCCGCTGGCGGTTGGTGTTTGTTGTTGCCATTGCTGCCTATATCCACATGTCCCGATAAATAAAACACAACGACAGACGGATATGAACCCCGTCTGCCGTCTGTTGTTTGGCGGAGAGAGTGGGATTTGAACCCACGACAGGGAATTACCCTGTACCCGCTTTCCAGGCGAGCGCATTAGGCCAGACTATGCTACCTCTCCAATTCAATTGAGGCTGATTATAGCGTTAGCCCCAAACCCGGTCAATACAGACTTCAGGTCAGCAACGGGCTGATGTCATAGGGCGGGCCGCTGATTTGAAATCCTTGCCCATTGCTATCCATGCTCAAAATTGAGACTGCCGAAAGTGATGCTGGTACGCCTGTTTCGGGCCACCAGATGCGCCCTTTTTTGACGATAATCAGCAGGCCATTCGCATCCCCCAAGGCGACAAAATCTTCGCTCTCGCTGTTTCGATAGACCTTCAGCGGTAAATAGGATTGAATCTGGCGCACCGTCGCAGCGACGTCCGGGGTAGTTAGGCCAATTTCGCTAATGGCGAGCAGGTTTTTTCCACTAAATGATACATCGGAGGCATTTGGTAAATCATGGCGGGCAATCAGCTCGACAATGTTGCCTGCTGGGTCATAAAAATATAGTGCATGGGCGTTCCAGCTTTCAAAGCGAAATTCATCTTGCCCAGAGGGGCTATGGATTAAGTCTAGTCTTTCCGAGAGCCATGTTTTGGCCTGTGAGAATTGATTTTCGGGGATATTGAAAGCGAAATGATAGCGACCTTCCCAATCTTCATCGGCCTGCAAGAAGGTCAATTTGGAGCGACCAATCCCAAACGTAATAACCTCTTCGCCGCCTTCTAGCATGGGCAGTTCCAAGACCTGTGTATAAAACTTATGTTGGGCCGATAAATCTTGAGCTAAAAGCGTTAGATGGGCAATTTCCATAATGATGTTTTACTCACGACGAGAATGATTCAAAATGATGATCATTATCGCTAACTTTAATAGCGGTGGCGAGATAAACTTCGCCTTTCGTATCTCTTGTTTTCGGACTTAGCGTTTTTTGCAATAGCAGTAGACGAAACTTTGGTCAGTACCAAACGGTGTATGGTGAACCTCATGATGGCTCTCGACCAATTCAAAAGGCTCACCAAATTCACCATGCAGTTGTTCAGCGTCGTATCGGGCCACCTCTAAGCCGCTGCAATGTGTCGGGCCGTCGGCGGCAAAGGTCGCCACAATGATATGCCCATTGGGTTTTAGGGCTTGTCGGGCAAGATGGACGTAGGCGGCGCGGTCTTCGGGGCGAGTCAACAAATGGAACACGGCTCGGTCATGCCATATATCAAAAACTTCGGCGGGTAGGCTGGTTTGGGTAACGTCGCCTTCCAGCCACATCACGCGATTGGCGCTCTCCCCCAATCGGAGTTGGGTGTTTTTGAGGGAGGCCGCCGAAGTGTCGAGTACGGTGATGTTTTGAAAATTGGCTTCAAGAAGGAAATCCACCAAGGTGGAACTGCCCCCGCCGACATCAATGATATGGGCATTATGGCTAACTCCCATGCCATTGATGAGTTCCAGCGATTTTTGTGGTTGTACCTGATACCAGCTAACTTCAGTGCTTTCTTTGGTCGTATAGACCTTTTCCCAGTGCGATTTGGTATCCATTGATGCGATTTCCTTCGACTTACTTACAACTAGATGGCCTCCGCGATGATCTCCGAGACATCGCGCACGACCAAATCTTCCACTGCCATTGATTGTTGGGCACTGTTGAGCATAACGGTGCAGAATGGACAGGCCGTCGCAATGGTGGCGGGTTGTTCCAGTTTCACGTTTGTGCCCACTTCGCGCACCGCACCGGTGTGGTCATAGGGAATATCGCCATTGAGCGCATTGACGGCTTCGGTTAGGCGTACCATATTGACGGGCTGGGTCTGGTGGGTTTCCATAAAGACCTGAGCGCCACCCCCGCCACAGCACAATCCACGATCTCGACTGCGGGCCATTTCGACCAGACTGACGCCGGGAATCGCCTCAATCATCTTGCGCGGGCTGTCATATTCATCGTTATAGCGTCCGATGTAGCAGGAATCGTGATAAGTGATGTTCCTAACGGCCTCCGACATTTCAGCCCCCGACCCGTTGCGCGAATAGTCGGGTTTGATCTTGCCCTCGGCAATTAACCTGGCGATATATTGGCTGTGATGCACCACCGCGTAGTTGCCGCCGAAATCGGGAAACTCGTTCTTGATGGTGTTAAAGCAGTGGGGGCAGTGCGTGATGATCGTGTTGAATTCGTATTGATTGAAGGTCGCAATAATAGGCGGTACGGCTTCTTGATAGAGGGCCTCATTTCCACCGCGTCGTGCCCATTCGCAATGGCAGGTCTCTTCATCACCCAACATGCCCCAATCCACGCCAGCCGCGTTCAAAATCTTGGCGACGGCTTGACTGGTACGCTGGGAATTGGGGTCGAAGGCGCCGGAGCAGCCGACCCAGTACAGCACATCCACCTTTTTCTTTTCGGCCATAATGGGCGGCTCAAATTCGAGTTCTTCCGTCCATTTGATGCGCGAATCACGGTTATTCCAAGGATTACCTGAGCGTTCAGCGTTGTTAAACGTTGTGCCGAGTAAGGTGGGTGGCTCGCCTTCCATCAAGACCAGATGGCGGCGCATGTCCACTATGCTGTCGACATGTTCAATCAAGACCGGGCATTCATAGACGCAGGCACGACAGGTAGTGCAGGCCCATAGCGCGTCTTTGCTCAATAGTTCGCGCCCTTGATATTCCACACCGATGACTGGCATATCGTCGGGGTTGAATTTATGATCAGCCGCCGCCGACGGATGCAGCCCTACACCCAATTGCCCGCTGTAGAGGTTCATCGCTGAACGAATGTCCAGAATAATCTGTTTGGGATTGAGGGCCGTGCCACCAAGATAAGCGGGGCAGGCGGCTTGGCAGCGTCCACATTCGGTACAGGCGTCGCCATCCATCAACTGCGCCACGCGGAAATCGGTTAGACGTCCCACACCGAACTGTTCAATATCAGGATTTTCGAGGTCGAGTTTGGCAAGCTGGCCCGGTTCGCGGAAATTACTGAAGAAGATGTTCAGTGGGCTGTAGACGGTGTGCTTGAGGGGGGTATCTACCAATGTCACAATAAACACCGCGACCTGAAGGGCATGGAACCACCACATACCGACATGCCAATCACGCCAGAGGGATTCACTGTCACTGAAAATCAACAACCCTTGTGCCAATGTCCACCCGGCGAAGGAATAACGCCCCCACGAATCGCCAATATAGTCGTTGAGGGCCGCCAGACGGAAGCCTTCAAGGAAGAGACCTGTCAACACCAACAGGAACAATTGGAACAAAACCGCATTAAACCCAACCGTCAAGGTTAGTTTCTTGGGGCGGAGGGCGTTGCGGCGATATAGGGCATAACCGAGGCCACCCAGAAACGCCAGCGTGAACGCATCCAGTGCTACTTCATAAATCACGTAGGCGGCATGTTTCAATAATTTTTCATCGAAGATTTTGACAAAAACATCTTGGTCAACTGTGGCGAGGGCTGTCCCGATAAACAGGGCGGTAAACCCGAAGAAAATGCCCGCGTGCATCATGCCGGGGGCGCGATCTCGTACTAAACGCGATTGACCTAGTGCGTATTTCAAAACGCGCCCAATGCGTTCTGGTAGATGGTCAAATTGAAGTTCGCCTTGCCCTTTGCGCCAAATCTGCAAGCGTATCCACAGCCGTCCAATCAACAGCAGTGATGCAGCAAACATGAGCAGGTAGAGATACATCTCTTGCCCTTCGACATTCCACATCGTCCACCGACACGGCGTATCGAGGCTGGTACACACTTTATCGGGAAAACCATCGGGCATAATAAAAACGCTCCAATCAACAATGTATTTAGGTAAAAATCAAATCATGGTTTGATTATGAAGTATAACGTATCTGTTTCAGCCTGCAAGCATCACGGCAAATAGCCTAGCCGCGCACCTAATCTTGCCTTGACCTCGGGCCATTCCTCGTCGGTGACACTGAAATAGACGGAATGGCGATAGTGACCATCGGGCATGATGAGGTGATTTCGCAGCACGCCCTCGCGTTTCGCCCCGATTTTTTCAATGGCCCGCTGACTGTGTAGATTGCGTGAATCAGTTTTTAATTGCAGGCGGATGGCCTTGAGAGTTTCAAAGGCATGGCGCAGCAGCAGATATTTGGCTTCGGGATTGATCGCGGTGCCTTGATGGGTTTTGGTGATCCATGTGCTGCCGATTTCAAGGCCGCGATGGGCGGGGCGGATTTCCATGAAGGTCGTGACGCCGACGGGTTTGCCTGTCGTAACCTCAACTTGACAGAAGGGGCACATATCGGGAATCGCTTGCATCGCTTGGAGATATTTGCGAAAACCGTCAAGCGTCCATTCGCTTGGGATATATGAGTAATATTGAAACGTTTCTGGTGATACGGCTTGCCATAGCCCTTCGGCGTGGCGGTCAGCATCCAATGGCTCAAGTTGCACAGCGCGTCCGGTCAAGGTTATGGGCGTGACCCAAGTCTGGCTCATGATTGTCCTCAATTAACGAAATAGGCCGAATACACCACGCAGTTGTTCCATACCTGTATAAATGGCGGCGGCGGTTTCTTCGGGAATATAAATAACATTTTTCAATTGCAGTTCGGGAAAAGGGCTTCCCGGTAATTCATCGGGCATAAATCCCCCATGCAGCACGGGGATAATGCGCGTGTTTGAAGTTTCCAATGCCCATTGAATTTCGCGCTGACAATATTCAGATTCCAACGTGTCTGGCCCGATGCAGGCGATAACAATATTGCTGTTTTTAACACGCCGCTCCAGCAGGTTATACCACTCATCACCGGGGTCTATACCGCGTATGTCCAAAAACGGCGTAAATCCATCTACGCGCAGTTCCGACCAAATAAAGAGGGCAAGGGCGCTGCTGACCGAACGTCGATAGGAGATAAAGATTGAAATCGGGGGCGGGGCGTTCAGTAATGCAAAGGCCTTTTCGGTTAGCTGGACAAGAATTGGGTTGCCTTCGCGGGCGATGGTCATATAACCTAATGCCATCATTAATCCCAACGCGGGTGGCTGGTTATCCCAAACCTCTTGTATGTATTGGCGAGGGCCACTATCGGTCAATCCGCCCCGAAAATAACTCAGGCTGGCATCCCATTTTTCGTTGATTGCGCCCCAAGTAAGGTCATAGGCGAAACGCTGAATGCGCTGGATGGGGTCTTTGGGCAGGGGCAAACTAAGCGGATCGTCCATAAAATGACTCCATTTTTGGGCTGGTTAAGTATTGGCCTCATACGCGGCTTGTGCAAAGACCTGTAAATCGTTTTCGGCAGGCATAAAGGTATAGCCCTCACGCACCAAACGATCAAAACGCCCTTTGGCACGCCCCAAAAATCGCACCGCATCATCCGAGGGGTCGAGGTCAACCGAGGCTTCCAACAATCGGATAGCCTGTGGGAGTTGGCTGGCATCGGTCAAGAGGAGTCGTCCCAAGTCGAGCGTAATTTGGGCAATTGCGGCCCGATCCCCGCCGATTAGCGCCAGATAAAGCGCCTGCCGACTGTAATAGATGGCCCAATCGTAAAAACCCTCGGCCTCGGCCACAAATGCGAGGTTGCTTAGTTGAAAACGCTCGTCCTCAATATCGCCGATTTCACGCGCAATTTGTAGCGCAAGGGTGTGCCGTTGACCTGCCTCTTTCCAGCGTCCCATGCGACCAAAGGCCGTGCCAAGATTGCCTAATGCTCGCCCCTGCAAATCACGCCGCCCAACCTGTTCAAAACGTGCAGCGGATTGGGCTAACACAATGGTGGCTTCTTGAAAATCGCCTTTATCCAATAGAGTGGTGGCTAATTTGCCTTGCGCCAGCCCAATAGCCACTGCATCGCCTGATTTCTCAAGAATAGCAACGGCTTCCTGATAGGTAATCAGTGCGTTGTCATGGTCACCCGCCTGAACATAGGCATCCCCCAACACCGTGATAATCCGCCCCTTGCGACCGGGATAGTTCTCCCCGTTAATCATTTCAATGGCATGTTGGGCTGCTTCGATGGCTTGCTGTGATTCGTGCAAGGACAGCAGCACTGCCGCCAAATTTTCATAAGTCATTAGACGTCGGGCGTCATCGCTAAGTTCTTGGCTAAGGGTCACCGCGAGTTGATATTTTGACACAGCAAGCTCGGGTTGTTTGTGACGGGTGTACCAATCGCCAAGGGCCATCGCCAATTTGAGCGCCTGCGTGCGGTTGCTATTTGCGGTTGCTTCTTCAAGGGCGATTTCGAGTGTCTCCCGTGACAAAGTGCGGATAGCCTCGGTATCAATCACCATACGGACAGGCTCATCGGGTGGCAGCGGCGGCAATTCGGGTGGCAGGGTCTTAAATTCTTGGGTTGCTTCCGGCACAAAAGGTTTGATGGATTGACCGGGTTTTTCGGATTGACTCGTCAGTAATCGCCCCAACAGGGCATAAAAACCCTGATAGCCGCGTGCGTGGATCACATTTTGCGTACTATGCTGTCCCAATAATTTAAACAACATTTCGAGTGTGTCAAATTGCTGGGTAGTGGCGGCATAGCGGGCCGTACCCCATAGATTGTCCATCTCACGGGCAAGGGTGTCATAGGCAGTTGGATCGGTGTCACCCGCGTGCAGCTTCACAAATTTCAGCGTATTGTTCAAAATGCGGTTGCGGGTGGCTTCCAATTTGCTTTGAGCCTGCAAGCGAGATCGGGCAAACGTTCGTGCCAAATCATGCACCCGATAAAACGGAGGTTGGTCGGCAAGGCGAATTTCGTCACAGAACCCGCGTTTGGCGAGCTGCTGAAGAATCCCCGGTAACGTGCGTTCGGATACCCCGCTTATTGCGCTTAATAGGGGAATGCTGATGCGGTCGGTAAAAAGCGACCCCAGTAGCAAAAACAGACCCTGTGCAGGCGCGTCCAAAAGCCCATAGGCCGCCGCTAGTACCCCTAATGCACGGTTTTCGGGGCCGGCGGGTGTTTCGGGCAGCAGGCTGGTGAAGTGGGTCTGGGTGACATTCGCCCCGATGATTTGTTTGGCCGCTATTAAAAGCCCGAGGGGGTGGCCCTGAATGTAATGCAAAAATGGTGCAAGTAGGGCGCTGCGGGTCTGTTCATCAAAGTGGGCGGCGTGACGGTAAAACTGCTCGGCGTCTTTATCATTCAGCTTGTCTAACTGAAAAATTGTCCATTGGCCCTCGGCTGGAACGCCGCTGGTAAGCATAAGGGGATGGTGTGGAGGAACACACTGCTTCAGAAACTGAGTAATCACACCAAGCGAGAGTGGCCCATCCAAGACCAGTAGCGGGCGGTTTTGCTCCAACAGTGCCTGCGCCATCTCGAGTTGAGTGGCAACGTCATCGGTCGCAAGGGCAGAAATGCCATAGGCCCTCGCTACGCGGTTTGACAACATCAGTACATCGTCATAAAAAACCGGAAACCATAGCACCCCGCCGGGACGATCCACAAATTGGGCCGCAGCACTGGCAGCCAACCCACGCCGCCCTATCCCGGAGGCGCCATAAAGCCAAACAACATCACCCGCTGCCACCAGATCACGCAGGCGTTTTAGTTCGCCTGCCCGACCAAAAAGGGGGCTAGGGGGTGTGACAGGCAGCACCTCAACCGAATGAATGGGTTTTTCCAGCATGGGTTAGCTCGATTAGTGGTGATTTAAAATGATTCTTTAGATGAACAAAAGTTAAAACCTAGTTACTCTCCGGTGGCAGCACGGATGGCAATTCGCTTTCAGGCACATCTTTCCATTTTAGCCCTTCTTCGGGCAGCAGCACTGGGATGCCATCACGAATGGGATATTTATAACCGGAATCATCACAGACCAGCCACATATTGTTAACCAAACGCAGCCGTCCGGGATCATCGCCTTTGTTTTTCTCATGTACCCCAACTGGGCAGCGGAGGATATTCAACAAGTCTTCAGAAATTGGCGCTTGATTGCCCATGAAAATAGCCATCCTTCTCTGGTGAGTTTCGTAAGTCGTTTTCAATTATACAAAAATTGTGCAAAATTACCCGCTCCTGTCGAAAGTTGTGGCAAAATTAGGAGTTGAAAAATCGTTGAGATTTCTGATAAATTGAGTTGACATTTAACGATTGTCGTTATAGTCTGATGTTTTGAGTTCCGACTACATAAGGAAGTAGGTAGGACATGCAGCATATCCTTATAGTCGAAGATAACCGCGACATTGCTGCGTTATATCAGCGTGCCTTGTTTAAATATCAACATACGCTGGTCAGCAGTGCCGAAAAAGCCCTCGAAAAATTAAAAGATCATACATACGATCTGATTATTTTGGATATGCACCTTGCAGAGATGTCGGGTTTGCATTTGTTGGAACATATTCGTACCCAACCCGAGGGCGAAAAAGTCAAAATCCTTGTGATTTCAGCCGACGATTTACTCAAGCCTAAATGCGAGGCACTTGGAATTCAGGCATGGATGACGAAACCGATTGAGATTGATGTCTTTATGGAAACGGTAGATCGTTGGGTCAATCAACCTGCTCCTCATAAGTAGACGCTGGACAATTACCCCGTAACGTGTAAAATCACCCTTCGGTTTTAGCTGATTAGCACAAGAATATACCACTTACGGCGTGGCCCTTTTTCAATAGGACGCGTTGCTTTCTGTCACGTTTCTTTTCGGAGGCTTTCATGACTAACCTGTTCCGGCGTACCCTCCATACGGCGTTGCTTTTGACGCTGGTAGTGATGGCAGGGTTGCCTACTTATCAAACCCGCACCACCTTTGCACAAGATGACGACTCTAATGAAGTTGTCGTTGCGGGGTCACGTTATGTCCAAGACCTGCTGCAGAAGCTGGTAGATAACTACAATGCGGCGGCAGAAAATGATTCGGCTGTCCAATTTGATGCTCAAGGCAATTCGGACGGCTTTACACGGTTGTGCGGTGGTGTTGCTGATGCAGTCATGGCAACCGAACCGATTTCTGATGAACAATTGTTGATTTGTGATACCAATGCCATCGAATTTGTGGAATTGGTGCTGGCCTATGAAGCATTGGTTCTGGTGCCAAGTGCCGGGGCACCAACGGCCTGTATTGACCAATCTAGCCTGCCGAGCGTGCTTGGTGAGGGTGGGGCGGCCCAATTGAATTGGTCGGTGGTGAATCCAACCGCTACCCCCGGCGACATTACGCTGTATGGGCCAAACCCCGAAAGCCAAACAGTGGTTGGTTTCTTGGCCTCGCTGCTGCCAGACGCCCCACGTACCGACTACAGCCAATATGAATCCCCCCAAGCGGTTGTGGATATTCTCAAAGACCCTGCCAGCGCGGCTATCGCCTTTATGACCTTCGACGAATGGACTAAAGTTGAAGATCAAGGCGGCCTGACTCCCTTGCAAGCCAGTACGGATCAACTGCTCACTTGTATTTCGCCGGATGAGGGCACGATTGCTGCCGGAACATATCCGTTCCGACGCCAGTTGATGTTGTATGTCAACGCGAATGCTTTTGACAAAGCCAATTTTGTCGAATTTGCCAAATATGCGGTGGGTGCTGATGGCCTGCCGGTTGTGGCGAGTGAATTTAACTTCACGTTACCCGTCCAAGCGGTCTTGGATCGTGGTCTAAACAACATTTCTGGCCCAATTGTCGGGCGTACCTTTACCCGCCCAGATTCGCCTGTGACCTTAAACACAGCCGCTGAGGGTGCGATCACCATCAATGGCACGGGTTTGGCGTCAACGGCGGTCAAGCCCATAGTTGACTCCTTTGCAAGCACCTATGCCAATGTTGCCTTGACCATTGGGGCAATGACAAACGACCAAAGTTGGGGTGCGTTCTGCTCCGGTGCTACTTCGGTAATTCGGGTTAATCGCGCTCCTACTGAAGCCGAATTAGCGATCTGCGCTGAGAACAACATTGATCCCTATACAATTGATTTTGGTGCTCAGGCTGTTGTTTTGGTAGTAAAGGCCGATTCTGACTTGCCCGTCTGCCTCGATTACAGTCAACTGTCGGCGATGTTGGTACAAAACATCATTGACCCGCAGGTAGGCACGCTCAACCCAGACGCAACCGCTGAAGCGACGGAAGTTGCTCCGACAGAAGTTCCTACGGAGGCGCCAACCGCAGAGGCCACTGAAGCACCTGCTGATGCCACACCCGATGCCACCGAAGTGCCTGTTGTGCCGCTTGACCCAACCAAATTGCAGGGCCCGGCTCGGTGGAATGAAATTAACCCCGAATGGCCCGACCGCGAATTGCTCGTTCTGGTACCTAGCTTAGGTGCACTTGAAACTGATCTGATTCTGGCGACAGTGACGGGTGGTCAACAAGTGCTGCGCCGCACCGACGCGCCTATTGTCCAGATGTCACCTGCCAACACGCCCGATGCAACAGGCGGGGCGGATATTCCCGATTTGCAGTATCGCATCGGTGCCACTGGTGTTTTTGACGGCGCGATTACCTACTCGTCGTGGGGTGCATTCCAAGCGGATCCCGGCAAAGACGGCGTACGCCTTGTCCAGATTGACGGCGGCAATGGCTGTGTTGAACCGACTACCGAAACCATTCTCGATGGCAGCTATTCATTTGCCTTCAAGTCAATGATGGTCTTCTCGAAGGCGGCCCTAAGCGATGATATTGTGGCGGCTCTTTTGTGGCAGTCCTTTAACAGCGATGCGCTGGTTCAGATCGAAGCACTCGGCCTCGTCGGGTTCGATCGTGCCGCTTTGGAATCGGAACGCGAGAATATCTTTACTATGATTGAAGATGCTCGTCGCGCCGCAGCCGAGGCTGATGCCGAATCCAGCGATGCCACACCTGAAGCGACTGAGGTTGCTCCGGAATCTACGGAAGTTCCAACTGAAGAACCGACGACAGAACCCACCGAGGAGCCAACTGCGGAACCGACTGAAGCGCCAACAACCGAGCCTACGGAAGCACCGACTGAAGCGGCTCAATAGTCTGAGACAATAAACGATGTAACGAGGGCGGGTGAATGACCTGCCCTTTTTATTTTGCAAAGCCCTCTAGTTTGATAGATAATGTTTTCCATAACACCCATCCAATCAGCGAGGAATTTCTGATGCGCGGCGCAATTCTACGATTGTTTTGCCTGCTGGTTCTCACTTTGATGCCTATGGAGGCCGTCAATGTACGACCTAGTTTTGCTCATCAATCTTCAACATTCGCGGTAGTGGCGAATGATGCCCTTGCTGAAAGAATGAGTCGAGCACTCGTCAATGCTTTTCCCTATGACGGTATATTTGAGGCCCAGCGCAGTTCGGATGCGACTTTGACGAATTTGTGTGCAGACGAATTTTTGGTGCTTGCCACCACAACGCCGCCCACGCCCGAAGAATTTGCCGATTGCCCAACAGCTGTGGAACTAATCGTGGGCATTGATGGCTCGGTAGTCATTATTTCGACACAAGTGGATTTCTTGCTTTGTCTTGAGGCCGACCAGCTAAAAACGCTCTTTGGCACAAATGGGCCGCGTGATGCAGAAACATGGAATCAATTGAACCCTGATTTCCCGGAGCGCCGTGTCAGTGTTTTTGCGACCAATGACCAAGATGTTGAGGATTTCTTTTTTCAACGGGTGATTGGCGAAGAAAGTGGTCAACGACGGGGTATCGAGGCATTTGGCGACGAACCCTATCGTCAAATTAACACACGGCAGGGCGGAATTGGTCTTGTGCCGTTGGCCGAATATTTTGGCAGTCCACCCACCTACAACGTCGTGCCCCTAAATAACGGGACGAGTTGTGAATTGCCAACAGAACGCACTATCGCGGCAGGAAATTACCCGGCTGCTACGCCAATATATTGGTATATCAGGGCAGATTCGTCACTGCCTGCATCGGAAATTTCTACCCTCCTGACATTTGTTACAAGCGAAGATGGTGCCACTGCTGCTCAATCCGCCGGAGGGTGGTCAGTTCCGCCCGATATAGGGACCCTTTCGTTTCGAAATCTGCAAGGGGGGGTGTATGGCCCGGTATTGTCGGGGGATGACGCCCCTGACTTTGTAGTGCGCTTGACGTGGGAATCCAGTCATGATCTTGATTTAGGCCTCTATTTGCCGGGTGGCACTGAGGTCAATTTTACGAATCCAGCCGCACCGGGGTTCTATCGCCAGTCTGACAATGGGAATGATTATTGCTCATCTTCCGCCGCCTCTCCTCAAGAGGAGATTGTCGCGGTGGATGGGGTCGCCATTCAAACCGACTACCTAGCGTATGTTCAGCTTTCGCTGTTGTGTGGTAATGAAGAACCTACTGCCTCATTTACCGTCGAGTTTTTGATTGACGGGCAGGTTGTGGGTAGCACGAACGGTAGAATTGGGCAGGGCGAAAATCCCTTTGTGGCGACATTTACGTATCCCGGTTAACTAACCCTACCCACGCAACCAAAAAGGCCGACTGTTACATCGGCCTTTTTGGTCTGTCAACCTATTCGATTACACACTCATCCGGGTGGTGTTTAGCAATTCTTCAACCTGAGCATCCAGTTCACTCAGCAGGGTGTCGGCATCGTCTTGGCTCAACTTGCCATCTGCAACAGCTTCGTTGATCTTTTCGGTTGCGTCGGTGATGATTTGAGCTTTAACCGCTGCGACATCCCCGCCGTTTTCCGTAATGATGGTGGCGAGGGTGTTGCCGTCGCGCAGTTCTTGACGGATTTCACGAGCATCAAGGCCAGTTAGTTCGGCAACAACGTCGGTTGCAATACGAAGTAGGCCAAAGTTGACGCGGGAGTTAATGACACGCTGACCCAATTCATGATCGAGAACTTCTTGAATCTTGGTGTCCAGTTCGGCCTTCAGTTCGGCGGCACGTTCTTCATCAATACGTTCGTTGGCAAGGGCTTCATCAATTTGGTCTTCAGCTTCAACTTTGGCGTCCGCAGCGACCTGAACCGGATCACCACCGTTGGCAGTAATGACTTCGCTTAGGGTCTGACCAAGTTCGGCGGACTGCAAGAATTCACGGGTGTCCATGCCCACCGATTCAGCGGCGGTATCCGTCACAATACGGGCGAGGGCAAATGCACCGCGATGACCACCACGATTGCCACCCCGATCACCCGCAGGGCCTTGCGCAAACGACACACCAACGGCGCTGAACACCAATGCTACGGTCACGATAGCCACTGCTGCACCCAATACACCACGTTTAAACGACTTCATATTCCAGTTCTCCTTGTTTGATTCAGTTCTTGTTCGACGCTTCATTTCATTCTTATGACCCTATTTTCGCTGGCAGATGTAACCAGAGTGTTATCTTTTACTGGAGAATCTGTAAAATTTCGTGTTGTAAACCATCCCATAGCGTTTACAATTGCAATATTTATGATGGCTGTACAGCAGGATTACGACGTTGGATTTATCCATTATCATTGTCAATTGGAATGTCGCCGATCTATTGGCCCGATGCCTCGAAAGTATTCGTCAATCACCGATTGCGGTGGTCGCCCCGGATGGCACTTGTACGGGCGGCGGATTGTTGACTCAAGTCATTGTTGTGGACTCCGCCAGCCGTGATGGTAGCGTGGAGATGCTGCGCGAACGGTTTGGTTGGGTGCATCTCATCCCCTGTGATCAAAATATCGGTTTTGTGCGTGGCAATAATTTGGGCCTGAAATCGGCGACCGGACGGGCTATTCTATTGCTCAATCCCGATACGGAGGTTCTAGCTGATGCCCTGCCACGTTTAATGAACGCACTGCAATCTGACCCGAAAGTAGGCGTGGTGGGGCCACACACCCTGAATACTGACGGTTCCTACCAACAAACCCGCCACCATTTCCCTACTTTGCTTATTGGCATAGCCGAAAGCCCTTGGATCAGTGGAATTGCCCCACGTCGCTGGCTCGACTGGTTTTTTATGCGTCGGATGCCTAACGATGCGACCTTTCCGGTGGATTGGGTGAAGGGGTCGGCACTTATGGCTCGGCGGGAGGTCTGGGAGCAAATCGGCGGTCTTGATGAACGCTATATCATGTATTCTGAAGAAATGGATTGGTGCAAACGGGCCAAAGACACAGGATGGGCCATTTTGTATGTGGGGGATGCCAAAATCATTCACCATGAAGGGCAAAGCAGCAAACAGGTTAAAGCCCGTAGCCATGTCCATTTTCAGCACAGCAAACTGCGCTATTTTCGCAAGTTTCATGGACGCTGGCAGGCCGAAATATTCCGGTTGGCAATGGTGCTGAATTACGGAAATCAAATTGGTATGGAAGCAACCAAATGGGTATTAGGCAGTCAGCGCTCGTTGCGGTGTGAACGGGTAAAAGCCTATTGGTTGGTGATGCGGTCATTGTTATGGGCTAATGAATCCATAGTGCTAGAAAATAAGGGGAAGTGACTCGATGCGGATTGGCATCATCACAGGCGAATTTCCGCCTATGCAAGGCGGTGTCGGCGATTATTCATTGGAATTAGGGCGAGCGATGGTAACACAGGGACATGAGATATTTGTCTTGACCAGTGACCGCGCTGTGCCTGCTATTCAGGAACGCGGAATTCATGTACAGCCATCGGTAGCCAATTGGGGCAGGTGGGGCAAACAAAAACCGGGTGATGGTCGGCGTGGTGAGGTGCAGGCGGCCCAATGGGTCAAGGCCAATCAATTGGATGTGGTCAACATTCAATATCAAGCGGCGGCCTACAACATGCGAGTCGCGGCCAATCTGCTGCCCGAAACGCTCGGTAACCTAGCCCCTGTCGTGACTACCTTCCATGATTTGCTTGTCCCTTATTTATTTCCCAAAGCTGGCCCCGTCCGCAAAAAGGTCATCTATCGCATGGCCCGTCAGAGTCACGGAGTGATCGTGACCAATCGTGGTGACGAACGTGAATTGGCGGAACAGGGTCATATGCCACCCGTGATGCGAATCCCGATTGGCTCCAATATCGCCGTGCAGCCTCCCGCCGATTATGAAAAAACAGCGTGGCGTGAAGCCTATTTTTTACCCCACGATGCGTTTTTGGTTGGCTTCTTTGGCTTCATAAATCGTAGCAAAGGGGTGGATACTCTGGCGCAGGCGATTCGGTTGCTGGTGGATCGGGGTGTCAATGCTCATTTGTTGATTGTTGGTGGGCAGACCGGGGCCAGTGACCAGACCAATATTCAGCAGGCCGATGAAGCCGAACGCATGGTAGGCGGTTTGGGGATTTCGCGGCGGGTGCATTGGACAGGCTTCGTGACCCCCGAAGATGTCAGCGCCCATTTGATGGCTTGTGATGTGGTAGCCCTGCCATTCCGCGATGGGGTATCGTATCGGCGCGGAACGCTAATGGCAACCCTCGCGCATGGCTGTCCAATTGTGACGACGTTTCCGCAGGTGGATGAACCTGATTTGGTAGATGGACAGGCCATGAAAATGGTGCCGCCGGATTCGCCCCAGAAATTAGCCGATGCTTTACGCGAACTGGCCTATGATGAGACCCAACGCATCCGGCTCGGTCAAGCGGCGTCTCAATTAGCCACTCAATTTAGTTGGGAGACGATTGCAGCAGCGACCCTGCGCTTTTTCGGGCAGTTGCGCGTTTCACGGTAGCCCTGTGCCACCGGGCCACTGTACTTGGATGGTCACGGGTAGGCGTATGGCATCATTGCCATTGGTGAGCAACTGCCGTTCATAATTGCCGGACTGCCAATCATACCAGCCAACCAAAATCGAATATTCTCCGGCAGGTAAATCCGATGGCAGCAAAATTTCGCGAGTATCAAAGATGGTTTCGCCGGACTGCCATGAACTTAGCGGACGGGTATTGTTGACCGCGTAACCATCAGCTTGAGCCACCACATGCCCCGCAGCATCTACTAGATGTACCAGTGCACTATAATCAGCGGCGGCGGGTTCAAGCGCCTCCCAATACAACACGACCTGAATGTTTCCGCCTGACCACGCCAAATTGCCATTGGGCAGTGCGATGCCTGTCAGTTGGGCAAATGGCGACCATACCGCCTCGTCTAATTTCACTAATTCGGCATTTTCGGTATAGGGTCGGACAGCGATTTCGCCAGAATAACGATCCTCCCCACATGCCAATTCCCATTGATAACGACCCACCGCAATATGCAGGGGCAGGCCAATTTGTTCATGTATGATTTCATCTCCCCCGGCGGTACTGGCGGGATAGATGGCTTGGAAAAATGGGTGTATCTCCTCCGCAACCACGTTACCCGCCGAATCCAGCGCACGGGCGCGGATTTCATCGGGTAGTGAGTCGCCTTCATTCAGTTGAATATCACAATTGAGGGGTAGGGTGTCGCCTTGCAAGAGGGTTGGTGGTGTCGTCAAAGGCAGGCGTCTTTGGTAGACCGTCATTGGGCTAAAGGTATCATCCCCCGTGCTAAATTGGGCGGCGGGGCGATAGTAGGTATCGAACCAGCCCTGCGCGACGACTTGCTGCCATGTGTAATAACCTGTTGCGACCACATAATCGGGTTTGTATTTCAGGACGGCATAATCATCCTGCTTAAAATACATTTCCGGCACAATCAGACCGGGGGAATCAATCGTATGGCGCTGTGCATAATAGCCCATTACCCCCAAGTCACCAACCAGCAAAGTAGCATCAGCAGGTGTATTGGCCTCGATCCACTTTCCCAAAATCACATAGGTCGTGGTGCGGGGAGGGGAGGCAGCAAAATCCAGCGATTTGACGGTGGCGAGTAATCCCGAAATCCCGACCAGAAGTCCCATCAGCGCAACCCGCCATGTCCGGTTCGGACTGAACCGACCCGCCTGTTCATAAATCCATGCCCCACCGACTACCATCAAAACGACGCAAATCGTGAAAAACGGGGTGTGGTACCAGAACGCAGCAACGTTCAAAATGGTGTAGCCTGCCAGATAAAAACCTGCCCATAAGGCCACTGGACGCAAGGACTTGATTTTGAGGACACGCCATACCCCGATTGCAATCAGCCAAAACGCTATGACACTAAACGGGTTGTTGTCCCAGTAGAAGGTTTTCCACCAGTTCCAGCCATCCTTCAAATATTGGATGCCCTCAAAACTGGATTGTTTCGCGCCAAAGGTATTGGGGAGGGGGGTATCAAAATAGGCCCACGCGAACAGATACCAAGGGGCAATGGCCGCCGCATAAACCAGACCTAGTCTATAGGGTAGATGACGTAAGCGGGAAATGATCGAAACATCTCGTCGGGTCTGCCCGCTTTCCCATGCCGCCGCCAGCCATAATGTGCCACCTAAAACGACCCCATCCGCACGTGTCCATGTGAGGACCGCCGCTGCCAACATCGCTTCATCGGGTTTGCCCCGTTCCCAACGCCATAGGGCCAGCATCAACAACGCGCAGTAGAGTAGCGTCTCCATACCGAAGCTGACATAAATCAGCGGGGAGGTAGCTAAGATCAGGCCGATCGTGAAACGACCATAGATGGATAGATGGTCGCGGGTGAGCAAAAACGCGAAGCCACAGGTCAGGGCCAACACTACCGCGCTGAAAAGATTCCCCGCATGTAGTAAATCATGGGTAAGAAAATAAACCCCCGACATCACCAGCGTATACAGCGGCGTGGTTGTCCCCTGAATCTGTTCGCTAGGATTAAATACGAAGCCCTTGCCCTCAGCGATATTGCGGCTATAGGCATAGGTGATAAACACATCGTCTTGGGTATAGTCCCAAAAAGCGGCGGCTAGATATGTGATGAGGCTGAGCAGGATAGCCCAAAGTAGCCAGTGGCGGCGCGGTTGCAACATCATTTGATTGTCACCGTTCCTAACCAAGCTGAGTCGCCAATAGGATTGCCTTTTGTATCACGGACAGGTAGGCGCTGAAAAGTATCGGGATCATAAATCCCGATGACCACCTCATAATCACCAGCTGGCAAATCGAGTAATGGCACGTTAATTGCATCCTCAACTTTTTCACCTGCCCCCCATGCCCAAATCGGATAGCGCTCACCGCCGGGAATGGGGTCAATTTGGGCGACCTTTTGACCTTGCGTGTCCAGAATGTGCACGAATAGTTTATAGGGCTGACTCGGCGCGGAATACGTTCCCCAAGTCAGATGCAGATTGAGCGTTTTCTCAGTGATAGCCATTTCATAATTTACCAAAGCCACCCCTTCAAAACGGAACGGGGCGGCATCTAGTAGGGCCGGGTCAACCAGCGGGGCGGGTGTCCACAGATGTCCAATAATGACACTACGTTGTTTGTTGCCATTGACGGTGGCTTCTAGGGGGGTGCCATCGGGTAAACTAAATAGCGATAATTGTATTGGATAGACCGTGCCAACCTGTACATTCTTCTCAATCGGCAGGGTAAACTCATCACAAAAGATTTTGTTCGGTTGCCACAGGGTATAAGTTCCCATGCCCGTAAAGGATTCGCGTTTGCCGACCAGTTGACCATCAAGTGTGGTGATACTGAGGGAAAACGGATAGGGTAAGGGGATTTTTTTATCACTTTCCGGTGCTTGCCAACACAGTTCAAAAAAGCGATAGTCCCCGTTATGGATGACGCTTTTGTCCACCGTATAACCCAAGAAGCGTGGCCCACCAAAATCAATGACCGGCCCAGCCAAGTTATCTGATGTGTCGTCGCTGAGGGGGGGAGGGCCAAACGCATGGATTATGACCGCTGGAACCATCACCAATGCCATACCCCCCAATGCCCCAGCGAACCAACTGCGCCAGTGTCGGAAGCGATAAAGACCCATTACAATCAGCAGCACCAGCGCATTATAGTATGGGTAGGTCAGACGGCCCGTGATGAGGTCAAACATGGACATCCATTGGAACAGGGCCACTAGTCCAACCCCGATGGTCAAGAAGAGTAACAGTGTATGGCGGGTCGGTCGGGTGTGCAGCCAACCTAAAAGGCTCAGCCCCAATAGGGTAAGCGGCACGACGTAGCCCCATTCGGCGGGTCGGACTTCACCCGAACCGAAATTGGCCCATAGCGAGATAATTAAGACAGGCGTGCGGCTCAAAATTTGCGAGATGGACTGCGGGTCGTCCCATGCCCAAGGCTGGGCTTTGTGAGGGGCTGTGCCAAGCGGGTCGTCATAGAGCATCCAACCTCGCACATACCACCATCCGGCAATTAGACCAGCGATAGCGATGACCGCTGCACAACGTAATAACAGCGAACGCCAATTTTGTCGGGTTTGCCACCAACCAATGAATATGCCAGCAGGTGGGATAATCCATAGGGTCAATCCGCTGGCTTTGGAGAGGGCCGCCAATCCCATGACAACTCCCGCCAAAATCAAAAGCCGATTATTTTGCCAATCGTTGATGAGATGCAGTCCCGCCGCCAATGTGATTGACCCAAACGCGATTACGGCGACATCATTGCTGGCGAGAGCAAAGGTTTGAATGAGTAATGGGTTCATGATGTAGGCCAATGCCGTGAACACCGCCCACGATTTTTCAGCAGGCCATATGGCAAGGGCTGACGAATAGACCCCTAACAGTGCCAACACGCCATAGAGGGGTGCGATCCGTCGTATCCATTGCAGAGCCTCGCTCATTTGTTTTTGGTCATCATTCATGGCGTGCTGGCGGGGCTGCATCATGAAATGGTTGCGATTATCTCGTCCAGTTACGGGCGATGGATACGCGACCCAAGGATTGGTTTGATAGCGGATTTCCCAATCGCCAACATCGCGCAGACGGCTAAATAGAGCCGCAGTTGTGTAATAAAGCGGCGCTTGGGCAGCAGCCTGTTTGATGGTGGTATCTAGATCATGATCAGGATTTGGGTACTGTCCAGTACGGGCTAGTTTCATTACATAGGCGAAATGTTCCCCCTCGTCTGGCCCTTCAAATGGCGGCACGGTTTCGGCATAGAGGGTCGTCAACCCGAGAAACAGCGATATTAAAATTAGGATGGGGCGGTGTTTTTTGAGTCCCAACATAGGTCTATTTTTGGTAAAGAGTCGGCTAAAATAACGGCAAGCGCAGAGCAGTAGACTATGGACTGATAGACAACGTCGCGCTACACTCTCGCCGTCTTCGGGTTCATACTAGAAAAGATTTACTATGAATTGGATTTTACCGGAAACCCCTCAACAAGTGCAGCGTCGACGTTTGGCGTTTGTCGGGCTGTTTGTGGCGCTGGCACTAATCTATATGTTGATTTCGCCTATTTTTGAGGTTTCCGATGAGATGCTCCACTTTCCAGTAGTGGATTATATCGCCAGTACAGGAAAACTGCCCTATCAAGACCCCGGTCATGAAACGCTGTGGCGACAAGAGGGCAGTCAACCACCCTTGTATTATATGATAGCGGCGCTCTTGGTGTTGCCCATTGATCGCAGTGATCTGGAAACACGGCTTTTTTACAACCCTCATTCGAAAGTGGGTATCGGCCTTGCCAGCGACAACCAGAATATCATTGTACACGATGGTGAAGCCGAATCTTTTCCCTATAAACAAACGACCTTAGCGGTAATGATCTGCCGTCTGTTCAGTATTTTGTTGGGGGCGGGTACGGTCTGGTTGACTTTTGATGTGGCGCGATTGACGATTCCGACGCGACCCCTGCTTGGTTTTTGGGCGATGGCATTTGTCGCGTTCAACCCGATGTTCCTGTTTATCACCGCCAGCGTCAATAATGATAATCTGGTGATCTTCTTGGGTACGGCTATTGTCGTATTGATGCTGATCCTGTGGCGACTCGGCTGGCATTGGGGGCGGATTGGCTTGTTGTCGGTGTTGTTAGGTATGGCGGCGTTAACCAAACTCAGCGGCTTGACCTTCGCACCGCTGGCGGCTCTGACCATTTTGGCGGTCTATTGGCGTGAGCGCCGCCCATTGAAAGATTTGATTTTGGCAGGGGCAGTTATTGGCGCTGGAATCGGCCTAATTGCTGGATGGTGGTATGCTCGCAATATTCAACTTTATGATGACCCCACTGGCCTCAATACGATGATTGAAATCGCCGGCAAGCGTCCCGCTGATCTTGGCCTGCGGGATGTTTGGGTTGAGCGCGAAGGATTCTATTATGCTTACTGGGGCTGGTTCGGCGGTTTGAATGTTATCAGTCCACAGCGTTTTTTTGATTATACGTTGGTGTTATGTGGCATCGGGGTTACTGGGTTAGTGATTTTGGGGGTGAGACGTTGGCGACGATGCACTAGTGCAACTCCTGTTGGCTTGCTCTTAGTGCAACTGATTCTGATATTGGCCGGGGTGGTGCGCTGGACTTTGCAGACTCCCGCCAGTCAGGGGCGATTGTTGTTCCCGGCCATCGCCATTATCGGGGTGCTATTGGCCTTAGGGTGGAGTGGCCTTTTACAGATGCTCCGCTTGCCAAACCGACTCGTTGTGATTGCGGTGATACCATTAGCAGCCTATGCCCTCATATTGCCGTTTACCATCATTCGGCCTGCCTATTCCCCGCCGGACACCATTGACGAATTGCCATCTGATGCACGACTAACCGATGCCCAGTTTGGCCCAATTCAACTGCTGGCCTACCAAATTGACGACACGCCCGTGATTTTGAATGAACAGTCTGAGGATGAAGTTGAGGTTACGTTGTATTGGCGACCACAGGCCCGTACAGACACCCCGCTGAGTTTTTATATACAGGTGTTTGGCCCTGCCGCTAATTTGACCGATGAGCCTGTAATGATTGGTAAACTAGACAGTTTTCCGGGGCGGGGATTGCGCCGCACCGACACATGGGAGATTGGCAAAATTTACGCCGAAACCTACCGTATCGTGATTAATGACGACCTTGCCAATACACCATTTGAACCGCGCTTTAAGATCGGCTGGCGTGATTTTTTTGCTGGTGTCGAAGTTGCCGTGACCACAACCCTCCAACAACCCCTTGAAGCCGTTGTTGTGCGTGGTGGTATGATTCAACGGGATGGGTCAGTTTGCCCTCATTCACAGGTTAAGTTTGCGGACTTCGCTTATCTAGCAGGTTTGCCGACAAATGTGATTCTGACCGAGCCGGGTGGAGAGTTTGATGTATCAACTGCTTGGCAACCTATCCGACCTATGAATGAGGATTTCACCGCATTTGTGCAATTGATAGACCCGACTAACCCGACTAATTTACTTGGCAGTGGCGATAGTGTGCCGCGTATGGAATGGTATCCTACCTCTAAGTGGCGGCAGTGTTTCACCGATACCTACCATGTCCATGTGAATCCAGCCATCCCGCCCGGTGAGTACCGCTTATTGATTGGATTCTATCGCCCGATGGATGGGGTGCGGTTGCCTGTTGTGGCGAGTGGTGAAAATCCGTTCCCAGATGCTTATTTATTGGAAACACGGGTGCTGGTGACTGCACCGGGAGACGGGCAATGAGGCAACGAATCCTCCATTCGCCGGATACATGGGCAATTTTGCTACTAATTGGCTTGTGGGCCATCTTTTTTTGGCGCCTATATACCCCCAATGAAGTAGATCAGGTGTCATTGCAAGAGGGCGATTTTTCGGGGCAATTTGTCGCGTGGACATCCTATAGTGTGGAACGATTCCGTGAAGGCGAAATTCCGCTGTGGAATCCCTATATGAACGCTGGAGCGCCCTTTTTTGCCGACCCGCAGACGGCGGTTTTATATCCGCCCCGCTTATTGACCGTTGCGCTTCTCACGAGCCAACCCGATGTCAGTAACGGCGACGTGTATGCTGCATTGCAGCACGAAATGACCCTCCAAGTGTTGTTGGGGGTGCTCATGATGTATGGCTTTTTGCGCCGCCTCACCCGCGACATCGCCCAAGATGCCCCTACCCAAATCATAGTAATTTCTAGCCTGATTGGTGCGCTGGTCTTTGGCTTTGGCGGATTTATGACCGCCTATCCCCCGCTGCAACTGCCCCTTTTGGAATCGGCGATCTGGATACCGCTGGTGCTGCTTGGCATTCACGAGGCCACCCGTCCGACGCATGAAAAACTCGGCTGGCGGTGCTTGGTGCTGGCAGGGGTAGGATTGGCCCTATGTGCACTGGCAGGCCATCCCCAAACGTTGTTATTTACGGCATATGTCTCAGTCGCCTATTTGGTGTATCGCTTGTGGCGACGTGGCACAGATTGGAAAATGATTGGCTTGGCTATTCTCCTGATGGCAGTAATCGCGGGTGGTTTGAGCGCGGTTCAATTGCTGCCGACTGCCCAATTTCAAAGCCAGACCTACCGCGAAAATTTCAGTGTAGATGACAAGGGCGGCGGGTTTTCGATGCAAGATCTGACCCAATTTGTATTTCCTTATATGCTCGGACGCTGGACACCACTGTATATCAGCCTTATTGGATTGGTTCTGGTCGGTGTGGCGATCTGGCGGCGTGTCCCGAACTATGGCTTCTGGCTTGGTGTCGGCCTATTTGGTCTAGCCTTATCATTTGGACAGCGCTTGGCGATCTACGATTTTGTATATGTGCTGCTGCCGGGGTTTGGCTTTTTTAGGGGGCAGGAACGGGCTGCTTTTGTCGTAGCGACGGCAGGAGCAGTGCTTGCTAGTATGGGGACGGTGCAAATCCTCACATGGGATTATCTCAGTGATCACAAACCCCTGCGCCAGCTTCGGCGTGTATTGATTGCCCTGATTGTAGTATGCGCCCTGTTCGGCCTCATCTTTTTTGTGCTGCGTCTGATTCCACCAAACGGCGAACTTTATCAGGGGGCATTGGATTCGGCGGGCTTGGTGTTGCTCATCGCCATGTTGATCGCCCTCATCTTGCCAAGTGTTATGCAGCAACCCACTCAGCGAAAATGGCATCTCGCGTTGGTGGCGTTGGTGATATTTGACCTGTTTAGTGCCAATATGGGGGGCGAAAATTACGATCCCATCCCCGCCACTGACCGTTTACCCGAACCGGCCTTTATCCAAACCATTCGCGACAACCTCGCACCGGGGCAAAAAATCGAAGGCTTGGTCGGTATCGGCAGTAGTTATAGCACGCTGTACGACCTGCCTGATATTTGGGGTAATAGCCCGCTGCAATTTGAGGCGGTGGAGTATTATCTACGAAGTATTCCGGTAGAACGCCGATGGGAATTACTGGCGGTGCAGGTGTTAAACGCCGAATGGGATACTCTGCCTGTGCCCTATACCCGCATCGGCGAAGGACCGGGATTCTTTCTCTATCGCCTCGATGACCCCCGCCCGTTTGCGCATATGGTCTATCAAGTGCGGGTGGTATCCAATAATGGTGAGGCCCGGCAGTTGGTCAGGGATTTAAGTTTTCCAGTACGCGAAGTGGCGGTATTAAAAGAGAATCCCGGCGCTTTGCCTGAAAACCCCGGCAATACGGTGGTGGCATTACAAACCCTCGACCCCGAAAAAATCCGTATTCAAACGCAGGGCGATTCATCCGGCATTTTGACGTTGGCCCTACCCTATGACACAGGCTGGAAAACCGAAATGGATGGCAACGAGGCGGATTTATTAGAGGCCTATGGTGGTTTAAGCGCGGTCTATGTGCCGGATGGGGTGCATCAAATCGAATTGACCTATCGCCCCCGATCCATTCAAATTGGCGCAATAATCAGTGGCGTGAACCTGCTGGCGGTGATAATCGTGGTTGGCTTAGGCTTACGCAAAAATCGAAAAATAGGAGCACATGATGCTGGAAAGCCAGCGGCTTAAATTGAATGAAAATCTGCCCACCTTAAACGCGCTGACCGTTGGGGCGTTATTGGGTGCAATGGGCGGTTTGTCGGCCTTGCTGTTGATTCTGGAAGGGCCAGTTATTGCGATGGGCTTGGTGGTCGCGGCGATGATCGGCCTAGTCGCGTTGAGTAACCTTGATGCGTCATTGGCGCTGGTCTTGATTTTGACGGGCTTGCTACCATTTGGAACGTTGCCTTTCAAAATCGCCATCACGCCCTCACTGATTGATGCAGCACTGGGATTATTCATCGTGGTCTATGTGTTCCAATGGATGACCGGACGGCGGCGCGATTTGCAGACCACGCCTGTACATGGGGTGATTCTGCTGTTCATTATGCTCATGATTTTCGCCTTTGTATTGGGAATGCCGAATGGAACACTTACCCCCGGCGTTTTGCGGCGCTTTTTGGGCCTGATGGCAAATGTCGGTCTGTCATTGGTGTTGGTGGATGTGGTGCGTCGGGTCGAGACGCTGCGACGGCTGGCCCTAACGTTTATGGTAATTGGCGCGGTGGCAGGCGTAATTGGCAGTGTATTATGGGTGCTGAATGATGATGATGCGAATGTTATTTTGAACCGCCTTGTTCGCATCGGTTATCCCGGCGGCGATGTGCTGCGCTATCGCGAAGACGGCGTGCAAATTAAGGGGGAACGGGCGATTGGTACATGGGTTGATCCCAATGCGTATGGTGGATTCTTGATGATGGTTGGGGCCTTGATTGCGCCTCAATTACTGGCCCGTCGTCCCCTGACCGGACACCGCTGGATCATTTTTGTGCTGATGGCCTGTGTCGGGACGGGGTTATTTTTAAGTGATTCACGCGGTTCGATGTTGGGGCTGCTGACGGGGGTTGGCTTAGTGGCGGTGATTCGCTATCGGAGTCTGATTTGGGTGCTACTGATTTTGATCGCCATTGCACCGTTTAACCCTATCACGGCAGGGTATGTAGATAGGGTGATCGCGGGTGTCACAGCATCCGACCTCGAAACTCAGATGCGCCTCGGTGAATACAAAGACACTTTCATACTAATTGCCCGTTATCCTGTATTTGGGGTAGGGTTTATCGCGCCACCCGACATTGACCTATATCAGGCGGTTGCCAATACTTATCTAACCATTGCCTCAAATTCTGGCATTGTTGGCTTGGTGGTATATCTCATTACTCTAATGAGTGTATTTGGTTATGGCTATCGTCACCGCACGGAGATTGACCAGAATAATGAAATCAACGACATTTGGTTGGGCCTGTTTGCGGGGGTGGTGGCGGCGATGGTCGGGGGAATGTTCGACCATTTTTACTTCAATATCGAATATCAGGCGACCTCACTGACGGTGTGGTTTTTTGTAGGGCTATTGCTGGCGGCAACCCGTTTGGCTATTCCCATCAACCCAGATAAGGCACTTGGATTGCCGCGTGTGCCGAAATTGCAGCGGGTTGAACCGGCATCCGATTAAAGCACGGCTAGACACTCACGCGCCGCACGCCAGCCGCTTTCAATTGCGCCATGCACGGTTTGCGGATTGGTGTCATAAGCCGTCGCTTCCCCTGCAAAAAATAGTTGGTTGCCTTCTGGTCGGGCCAATAATGGACGACATTCCGCCATGCCGGGGGGCACATGAGCATACCCACCCAATGCCAGCGGGTCAGCCGCCCATGCGAGTCGCTTCGAAGCGATAACAGCCTGTTGTAATTCGCTCAATGGGACACCCAATAGGCTGCTCAATTCGTGTAACCCCGTATCCAGCGCGGCGGCTTCATCCATCGCATCAATTTTCTGTGCTCGTTCAGCGGTGATGTAGCAGGCAATAATGGCATCACCATCACGTCCATAACTCGGTGTCCACCATCGGGCGGTCAAACCTGCATGGGCCATAAAGGTCATATTTTCATCCCAAAGGCGTTCGCGGAATCGGTAAATCAATTTGGTTGCTGCTTCCATGCGAAAAGCGTTGATAGCCCATTGTTTGTCGGCGGGGAGGGATGGGGCGAACCGAATCGTGCCGTTTTGCAGGATGCTGACAGGGACGGTGATAATGCAGGTGCGGGCGTGATAAACCTGCCCACTGGTGATTACCTTTACGCCATCATCGCCCCAATGAATTTCCTGAACCAGCGAATTGAATTGGATGGGGTAATCAGCACGATACCAGTCCAACAATCTGCCGTAGCCCTCACGGATGCGTGATTCGCCATGACCAGCGGTGTCGGCTTTCATTTCGCGGATAAGGTCGTAGCAGCTTAGGGTTTCGATATTGGCACAGCAGGTTTGAGCCAACAAAACATCTGCCGTCGCCAAATCAGCACCAGACCAGCCGTGACCCCGAAGATATTCAGCAAGTGATACGTCTTGGGGCGGTTTAGCTGCGGCTAGTCGGTCATAATCTTCCAAAAGGGTGGTTAATGTTTGGCGCAAGTGGTCTGGCAATTGGTCGAGGGGTAGGGCGGGATTTTTGCCGTCCGACCAGCGCAGATTACCCATCCGCACGACGGGAAGGGTATGCAGACCCGCTGATTTGACCAACTCAATTGTGACGGCGTGGTCACCATGAATGAACTCCGCCCCAAACTCAATCGGGATGGCGGCAAAATCATAATTGGTGTGGATGCGTCCGCCGATACGGTCACGCGCTTCCAACACCACTATCGAGTGTCCTGCCTCATGCAATATGTATCCCGCTGCCAGGCCCGCCGCTCCCGCGCCGATAATAATGGCGTCGTATAGTGTCATGCAGGTCTGCCTGTGATGGTGTCGTAGAACAACGGTAGAGGTTCAACTGGTGATTCGCTCATGCGTGCCACTGTGCCTAGATGGGATTTAACCTCGGCAAGTTTAGCGGGGTCGTTGGCGTAAATTGTGAATAACGGGTCGCCTGCTCGGACAAGATCGCCAATCTTGTGATGGGTCTCGATCCCAACGCCATAATCTACCGGGTCGCCTTTTTTCTCACGACCACCACCCAAACGCACCACCGCAAGGCCAACTTCAAGAGCACTTAATTCCGCTAGATAGCCGTCATGTGGCGCTGGGATGGTATCAATAAGGGAGGCATCGGGTAGGCGGCTGACATCATCCACTTGCGATACGTCACCCCCTTGACCTTCAATCATGCTGCGGAAACGAGTGTAGGCGCTTCGATCATAAAGGCTGTGTTCGGCGGCGGCATAGGCGGCTTCAAACGTATCGAGGCCGCTGTTGGGGGCAAGATGTAGCATATGGGCGGCGACGATCAGGCAATGTTCGGTGAAATCGGCTGGCCCTTCGCCTTGCAGCGTTTGGATAGCTTCCCGCACTTCCAGCGCCAAGCCTGCCATTTTGCCAAGCGGTTGATTCATGTCCGAAATCAGAGCGACCATGCTGCGGCCTGCATCCACCCCTATATCTACCATCGTGCGGGCCAGCTCACGTGCGTCATCCACGTTCGCCATAAACGCGCCCTTACCTGCTTTGACATCCAACACAATTGCGTCCGCACCCGCCGCTAATTTTTTGGACATGATGCTGCTGGCAATGAGTGGCAAGCTGTCCACTGTTCCGGTCACGTCACGCAAGGCATACAGGAGTTTATCAGCGGGAGCAAGGTCGCCAGATTGCCCTGCCAGTACCAATCCGTTTTCGCGGGCAAGGCGTTTGAATTCGTCTTTAGAAAACTCGGCGCGGAATCCGGTAATGGACTCCAATTTGTCAATCGTGCCACCCGTATGCCCTAACCCACGTCCACTCATTTTGGCTACCGGGACGCCGCACGCCGCGACGATGGGCAGGACGACCAGCGATGTTTTATCACCGACGCCGCCACTGGAATGTTTATCTAGGGCAAACGGCACAACATCCGATAAATCTATCTGATCGCCACTGCGGGCCATCGCAAGGGTAAGATCACTAATCTCACGCCGCGTCATGCCTTTGAAAAAGATCGCCATACACAGGGCCGCCGCTTGATAATCCGCGACCTGCCCCGATGTATAATTTTCGATGAACCAGTTGATTTCTTCCGTAGAAAGTTCGCCGCCATCGCGTTTGCGGACAATAATATCGGTGATGTGCATTCCGTAGCCATCCTAATCTGGTGAAAAAGCGCCCGTTAATGATAGCAAGAGACCCGTACTTTAGCGAAAGAGAATCATAACATGGAAGAATTTTTGTTGGCCTTTGCGGCACTGATGGTCTATGGGGCGTTTCATAGCTTGCTGGCAGCCTTTGGCATCAAGGCATGGTTTGTAGCGGCGTTTGGGCGACGGGCCTATGAAGGTGTCTATCGCTTGTTTTTTAATGCGGTAGCGGCGATTTCTTTTTTGCCGGTATTAATCGTTGTTGGTGCGAACCCGGGCAAGACCATTTGGCAAGTGGATGCCCCTCTCAGTTTCATTTTATTGGCTATACAGGCGGCGGGTTTGATTGGGTTAGCTATCTCTCTGATGCAGATTGACACTATGCGATTTTTGGGCCTAAGCCAATATGTGGCATGGCAAAATGGCAAGCCGCTACCTCTGCCCGAAGAACCCCTTCAACTGGGCGGAGTTTATGCGCTGGTACGCCATCCGCTTTACTTGTTTAGCCTTATGCTACTTTGGCCCAGCCCCATTATGACAACCGGCACATTAGGACTCGTTGTCGGCGTGACCCTCTATTTTGCATTTGGGTCACTATTGGAGGAGCAAAAATTGCAGCGGGCCTTTGGGCAAACCTATCTGGACTATCAGGCGCGGGTCGCTTGGATGATACCATTCGTAAAGATAGGCCCAAAGCCAACAAAACCTGTTATAACTGTTGAGAAATCTTTACAAGAGTAAGGGTAAACGGAGTCGAGTCCGTATGTTATAGTAACAGTCTTGATCTCGCCGAGTGGCGTATCATCTGAGACAATGGGTGAGCCTTTTTTGAGGCGTTGTGTAATTAGTGAGAGAACCGAGTCATTTAAGGAGAATTTTCATGGCAGAGCCAGCTAAATCTACGAAACCACCGAAAGCAGCAACCGCCCAAAAGATTGCGGCGAAGAAAAAAGCCCAAAAGAAACAACAGCAGCAGTTGTTGTTAATCGGCGGTGTCGTCGTCGCTACGATAATCGCGGTGGTTGCGGTGATTTATTTGACACAGACAGAAGCGACGAAGGTCTGCGGGATAGAAGATACCAGCTGCTTTAGCACCTATGCCGGCATTCCCCTTTCCGCCGACTTGCAGAGCGAAGCCAAGCGCGACGATGATGCCGTGAAATTGGCCTCCGACGTAATGGAAGGGGTTGAACGAGGGGTTACTGAAGACGGTATTCCTTACATTGGCAGCATGAGTGCCCCGATCGTTTTTGCCGAATTCTCCGATTTCTCTTGCCCCCACTGTGCTGAATATGCACCCGAAGTGGATCGTATTATCAAGGATTTTGTGCGGACGGGTCAGGCGCGTTTTGAATATTATCCAATGACGTTTGTGGGCGGTGCGTTCTCAGCAAAGGCAACCGATGCGGCAGTATGTGCGGGCAAGCAGGGCGCTTTTTGGGAATTTCATGCTCAGCTTTTCGACCTGTATCGCGCAGAAGGGTATGAATCCTATAATACATCACGCTTACTAGAATTAGGCGAAGATATGGGTTTGGATACGGATGAACTACGTTCCTGTATCAATTCCAATTATGGGCAACAAGTTCGAGCAGCAGCCAGCGACCTTCAAAATACGTTAGGTGTCACTAGCACCCCGACCGTTGTCTATCGCGCGGGTGGATCTCAAAGTGATGCCGATTGGAAGTTTTTTGTCGGGTCGGATGGTCAGCGGGCCACACGGGGCAGCTATGAGGAAGTAGCCGCGTTGGTACGTGAATATAACACCCCCGAAGCGGGTCAATAACCAATTGCCGTCGGCAAAATCAAAAGGGACGATGGTTGAAATCGTCCCTTTTTTGTTATCCGTTTTATTTGCGCGGATTGTTAGTTCATAGAGTCCGCTTCACCGCTGGTAATCAACAGAGTGTTAACTGGGAAGGCCGAACCACTGCGAGTAACAGTGACAAATTCGGTGGCGACCCAACCTGTCGAAGCGCCTTGACCAGCGACCTCATAACGAACATTGAGCCACGTACCGTCGCCATTGCGCCCCAACACAATCACGGATGAACCGGATGGAATGGGGGTCACAACGATGCCATCTGTGCTGGGCCGATCGCGCAGATTCAGATTGCCACCTGTACCGACTGAAACGAGACCAACGATGGGTGCTTCAGTGGGTACGGCAATTGCAGGTGAACCCGAACCAGCCAAAATTTCACCGACAGGTAGGGGGTCTTCAGACAATGGAACGTCTTCGGCGGTGATGGCGCGACCATTGAACGTCAAGATGACGAAATCGGCGGAGACCCAGCCTGTAATAAGGGCTGTACCATCAGGCGTAGCAAATTGGACAAAATACCAATCGGGGGATTGGGGAGCGCCAATTTCGGTGCCGGGGGTAATCTCGGTGCGGGATAACACACTGAGATCAGAGCCGCCGGGAATCAGGGCCAGCGATTCGGCCTGAATGGACGGGGTGCGGCGCAATTGTAGATTGACACCCGAATTCAGATTAACCGTCGCAATGGGCAGTTGTGGGGCGGCTTCTGACGGCGGCACAACAATCGCTGAGTCATCTACCGCGCCACCGGGGTAATTGGAAGGCACGGCTTCAATTTCGCCTAAATCCACCAACTCGAAGAACTTGCCAATATCGTTGATATTGCGGCCCTTATAGGTGATTTGGAGGAAGTCAGCGCGTACCCAGCAGCGAATCGTACCCCCTTGCGGCGCGGCCCAATCGGCATTCAACCAAATCTCGTTGAAGTCCTCGGCGAGTTCGGGATTGTCAAACGCACCCGGTTCTAGGGGTGTTTGGGGTTGCCCATCTTCGGGGTCAATCGGGCCAGCATAACCCTGTAAAGTCAGCGTGGCGCCGTTCGGAACCAGACCAAGTGAGAAGGCTGCCGGAGTAGGATATTGACGGCATTGCAGGTTGACACCTGAATCCAGATTGACCACAGCAGTGAAGGCTTGAGTCGCTGGGGGGGCGGAGACCACAGGCGGCGGGGTGACCACGACAGGCGCAGTGGAAATGGGGGTCACAGGCGGCGGTGTTGTGACGACAACCACAGGGGTTGCCTCAGTAGCGACAGGTGTTACTTCGGCGGGCTCTTCGGTGACGACTGCCACAACTTCGGGAGCAGCCTCACCCGTGATGCTGTTGGGTGCTGTGTTGATGCCAGTGTAGGCGATGTTTAGTCCGGGAGTAGCAGCGGAGAACACCAGCAGCGTGTAATACGTACCGCCGATAAGAGTCTGATCGGGTAGGCTGATGGATACCGGGCCAGTTTCTTCATCAAAACTGCCAGTGACGCCATAGGTGCCTGCGGGTACATCCACTATGTTGGAAGCCGCAAATGGGGCTAGTGCGCTTGCCAATGCCGTGCCATCGGTCAGTTCCAGATTAGTGGGGCCAGTGGTGACGGTATTGATGACGCGGATACGGGCGGTGGCACTGTCCAAATCAGCGATCTCATCTGCAAACAGCGAGAAATTGAATGTGCCGTCGGTCAACGAACCCAACGCGACGATGGTGGCTGCACCGGAATCGCTGCTCAAATCCACTTCGGATTCAAAAGCGGCAGCGCTGTTGGGTAATGCACCCGCTTCACGTAGGGAGAGTTTGATAGTACCAACAGGTAACGGGATATGGGGCGTCATGTCTCCCGGCGCTAAACCCACCAGAATGGGTGTGTCATTAGCATACACGTCAACCGCAGGTGCGTCACCACTGCCATGCGCGATGCGGACAAGAATTTCTTCTTGCGCGGGATTGCTGAAAAATGGCGTGGCGAGTACCAACGCGGACGGTGCCGGATCACCAGAAGCTGCCCCGATGACAATCACGGTATAGAGCAAGTTGGTGTTGACCTCAATATTGCCGACAGCCAAAAGAGCACTATCGGGAGTATCACCAGTGGCGGTAACCACGAGGTCATAGTTGCCAACGGGCAAATTGACCGAGCCAGATACCTGATTGAAGGTGACGCCCTGCAAGATGGGTGCGCCATCGGTGCGTTGCAAATCAATGGGGGCGACCCCTGCGACTGCATGAATTAGGTGCATCCGGGCAAAACCAAGCGTGGCCGGGTCAAGGTCATCGAAATAGAGGGCCAACGCGGGATTACCACCTTCATCCGCTTGGATGACGGCAGTGTTCTGGCGATATCCGAGGCCACTAGCGGATAGACTAAAGGATTGGCTAAAAATGGCGGTGGTGGTTGCATCTGAACCAGCAGGACGGAGGGTCAGGGTGTGATCCCCAACCGGGAACGAAAGATGAGGGGTAATTTGTCCATAGGCGATGCCCGGAACGACTAACCCGTCATTGATATAAATATCTACAGCCTCACCATCGGGCAGGGCGTGAACAAAACGCACCAACACCGAATCAGTAGATTGCGCGAAGGCGGGTGTTGGGCGCGACAGATTGGTAATGCTTGCAGCGGTTAATCCGGTGACGAGTAGAGTTATCACCAAAAATGCCGCAAAAAGTTTTCTTGCCATGAAAGTTTCTTCTCCTCACATACGTAAAGCATCGGCGAGCGAGTTTACCACAGATTAAATGCAAAATGAGCGCCGATTTACGACGCTCACCATACGCTTGACTGGCTTCAGGCTGAAATTAGGTGCCTTCTTGCCATTGATTCAGGTAATGTTCTTGTTCGGCGGTTAGGGTGTCAATTTGAACACCCATTGACGCCAGCTTCAGGCGGGCAATTTCGCGGTCAATATCATCTGGGATGGTATAGACCTGCGGTTTCAAGGTGTCATAGTTGCGAACCATGAATTCCGCGCCGAGAGCTTGGTTAGCAAAGCTCATATCCATCACGCTGGCGGGGTGTCCGGCGGCGGCGGCAAGATTAATCAGGCGGCCTTCACCGAGGATATAAATGATACGCCCATCCTTCAGATGGTAACCTTCGATATGTGGGCCAACCAGCTTAGGTGCGCCAACGGACATTTCGGCAAGGGCAGCTAGATTGATTTCGACGTTGAAGTGACCCGAGTTGCAGACTACCGCACCGGATTTCATGACTTCGAGGTGGCGGCGGTCAATGACGTTGATGTCGCCAGTCGCGGTGACGAAAATATCGCCAAGCTTAGCGGCTTCGAGCATCGGCATGACTTGGAAGCCATCCATCACGGCTTCGAGGGCTTTCACTGGCTCGATTTCAGTCACGATGACACGAGCGCCGAGGCCCTGAGCACGGCTGGCAATCCCGCGACTGCACCAGCCATAACCCGCGACAACGAAGACGCGGCCCGCCAGCAGAATATTGGTGGCGCGGATGATGCCGTCAATGGTGCTTTGGCCTGTGCCATAGCGATTGTCGAAGAAGTGCTTGGTTTGGCTGTCGTTAATGGCGATAACCGGGAAACGCAAAGCCCCTTCTTTTGCCATTGCACGCAGACGGATGACGCCAGTGGTGGTTTCTTCCGTCCCACCCATCACGTCGCCAATCAAGTCTTCGCGTTTTTTGTGCAGTTCGCTCACAAGGTCGGCACCGTCGTCCATCGTCATGTGGGGGCGGTGATTGAGGGCGGCTTCCAAATGACTGAAATAAGTCTGATTGTCTTCACCGCGCACGGCATAGACCGGAATTTCATAGTGGGCTACCAACGAGGCTGCCACATCATCTTGGGTGCTGAGTGGATTGGAAGCTGCTAAAACGACATCCGCACCACCGGCCTGAAGGGTCGCCATCAAGTTGGCGGTTTCAGTGGTGACATGGAGGCAGGCTGAAACACGCAGGCCCTTCAGCGGTTTTTCGCGCTCAAAACGTTCACGGATAGAACGCAGGACGGGCATATCTTGCTCCGCCCAATCGATACGGAGTTTCCCGCCGGGGGCGAAGTCGAGATTTGCGACATCGAATTCTTTAACCATTGTATCTCCTAGAAAGACTTAGAAAATGTCAAAAACGTTGCAAGACCTAACTGTATAACGCAGAAAACCTAGACAAAACCATCTATCGTTTGATAGCGACACATTCATTGATGGGGGCGTGGATTCGATAGCCTAATTTGTTGTAGGCCCGAATCGCAGGCGTGTTGGTTTGGAATACGTTGAGCGCCACAAGGCTGATGTCCATCCGGAAAAGTTCGCGGGTTACAGCCGCTGTTGTCAAGGTAGCATACCCGCGCCCACGTTCAGCTGGGGCGGTGTAAACATGCCCAACCGCGCCAACCCGTTCTTTGGTAGCAACCACATGGGTGCCAGCTACTGAAATCATCTGGCCTTCTTTATCGGTAATGCCAAAGAATACACCATTATCTAACATGGTGGGTGTATAGGTGGTATCGCGCCCAAATGCGCCCCGTTCCATACTTTCTAGACGGGTGACGGCATCGGCATCCCCCCCGGTTAGGCGACGCAGATACGGATTGGACGGGCCATCTACAAATTCAGTGGGAGTGACGACCATACGCCATAATTTGCCCGATTCTTCCGGGACGTAATATTGCTCGAAGGTAGGGAACAAATCACCGGGGACAATGGCCCAGATTTTTTCGGGAATATGCGGCTGTTGAAGGAGCTTATTGGCTGCATTTGGTGAGCCTGTAACGATACAAACAGGTGTCTGCACGCCGCGCCAAATCAGCAAAACGCCTTCAAGACCTTCGCCATTGAAAACGCCGGTAAATTCGCTGATCTCCCACATGGCGTCTTCGAGGTCGCCCAGCATATAAACATGCAGGCCCCGATTCCGCGAGAAAAATTCACGCAGCAGGTTGCGGTCTTCCACCCGCTGCACTTGGTACTCGGTTGTTTTAGCAACTCCGGTCATGATGCTGTTTGTGTTTCCTTTGGTGTAGTGGACGATAATAACACATCCAGCGCTCCATCATCATCAAAAGCAGTTCGATAGCGAGCTACGAATTCTTCGGCGGTGTAGCGATGATTTTGAGTGCCGATGGTTTCTAAAACAAATGCAGCGGCGACCGACCCCATCCGACCGCAGACATCCAACGGGAGGCCCAAATCTAACCCGCGCAAAACGCCCGCACGGAAGGCATCGCCTACGCCGGTGGGTTCGAGTGGGGTGACGGGTTCGTAGGGCGGGATATAGAAGGTTTCGCCATCCCGATAAATATGAGCGCCTTCTTTGCCCTGCGTGATAATCAGAGTCAAGCCTTTGTTGATGGCACGCGGACGGCTAAGTCCTGTTTTCTTTTCAATGACTTCCCATTCGTAATCGTTGCACATCAAGATATTGCAGCGTTCGATGCCATGTAGCAATGCATCACCATCAAGGCGGGCGGCTTGCTGACTGGGGTCATAGAGAAATGGGATTTTATGTTCAGCACATTCGTTAATGAGGTTTTCCATCGCATCGGGTGAATTGGGCGAAATCACCACAAGGTCGGGTTTTTTGTCGGTGACATCGTTGATTTTATATTTACCGGCGCGACCCATTGCCCCGGCATAAAATGAGGCAATTTGGTTGTTTTCTTGGTCGGTATTGGCAAAAAATGAGGCAGTAAAAACATCGGTCAAGATGACAACCGTTGAAGTATCTACCCCGGCCTGTTCAAGCCACATCTTGTAATCGCCAAAATCGCGGCCAGCTGTACCCATTAGGCGGGGACGACCCCCGAGCAGCGCCAAGTTATAGGCGATGTTGGCTGCGACGCCGCCATAATGACGGGTCATCTCATCCACAAGAAAACTGACGCTGATTTTTTCGAGGGCCTCGGCAATAAGCGAGTCTTTAAATTTGCCGGGGAAGCGCATTAAATAATCGAAAGCGATTGACCCAGTAACTAGAATATCCATGCGTTCAACTTTCTTGAATTCAGTGTCTAGGTAGGTTGATTATCCACCCCAAATAATACACGGCGGAAAACGTTCCGATTATACTTACCCGTGTGACCCTTTCAAGCGTGGATTGTACAAATGGTAAAAAAGCACTAAACGGAAGCAGGTGTCGCATGATAAAGCGGATGTTAGGGGTTCTCATATGCTGCGTCGTGCTTTTGGCGGGGTGTAAATCGGCGGAGAAGGAAAAACCAGCACCCACCCCGACCCCAGATTACCCCCTATTTTTTGTGGCGGCATATGACCCGGGGCGTGATCCGGCGGTGGATTTAGCCAATGCTGTCAGCGAGGCTCAACAATCGGGTAGACGGATTTTGCTCGATATTGGTGGCGATTGGTGCGGCTGGTGTCATATCTTGGACGATTTCATTGAGCAGCACGCCGAGATTAATCAGGCGCTCCGGCAGAATTTTGTCATCATGAAGGTCAATTATAGCCAAGACAATTTTAATGATGCCTTTTTGCAACAGTTTCCGGCAGCAGCGGGCTATCCCCATTTTTACGTGTTGGAGAGCGACGGCACATTGCTGCATTCACAGAATACCGCCGAACTGGAAGAAGGGCAGTCTTACAATTCGGCAGTGTTCATGACATTTATTGACCAATGGAAGCCGCAATCTTAAATTATGGACACCCTTTGGCGGCGTGTTCCTCAAATGTGACCGAAAATTGATGGGAGCCATCGCCACTGCATGAGGCACGGAAATAGAAATAGGTCGTCGTCTCCGGGTAGATGGCGGCGCGGATGGAGGATAGGCTGGGGCTGACAATTGGCCCCGGCGGCAGGCCAACATTCAGATAGGTGTTGTATGGCCCTACGGCGGAGACATAATCATCGGCGGTGATGCGCGGCCACCACACCCCATCGAGGCGATTATTGGCAAGTTGATATTGGACGGTTGGGTCGGCGTCTAATTTCTGCCCGATGTTCAGGCGATTGAGATAGACCGAAGCGATGGTGGGGCGCTCGGAGGCTAAGACCGCTTCCCGTTCGATAATCGAGGCAAGGGTCACAATTTGGAACATGGTTTTGCCCTGCAACCCGGCAGCATCACGTAAATCCTGTGTGACGTAGGTGTCGAAGGCATTCAACATCTGGTCGCGGAAACTGATGGCGGTGTCGGCGGCGGTCAATTCATAGGTGGCAGGGTACAAAAACCCTTCTAGTGAGGCGTTGGACGGGATGCCATAGCGAATGCGGAAGTCGTTTGGTAGGACGGCGCTTGACCCCACAACGGCTAAAAATTCAGCACCTGTGAAACTGAGCAGGGGGGTGGCGTCAATTTGGGCGGCGATTTCTTCCATCCGCATGTTTTCCCGCACCAAGAAGCGCACGGTGGTCGGCGTAGGGTCGGTCAATACCTCTAAAATTTTGTCATAGGTCATGGTTTCGCTCAGGAAAAATACGCCGGGGCGCAAATCGTCATCTAGGCCTTGAAACCGCGCATATCGGGCAAATAATGAGCCATTCCGAATGAGGCCAGCAGTTACCAAATTGACCCCTATGTTGTTGGCACTTTCCCCCTCCCGTACCTCGAATCGCTGGAGGGTGGGGTCGGTGCCGATGGGGGAGTTTAGCTCGTCACGGTTGCGTACCAGATAGAGCCGGATTGCTATGCCTTCGATGGGGTTGTAGCCGGCGGGGGTGGTGATGACCACGAAAAAGCTGACCACTACACATAGTAGAATAAGGCCTAAACAGCCGGGAATCAGGATGGCGCGGAGGATATTACCGAGGGCTCGGACACTGATGCCGCGTGGCTCTTGCAGCGGGTCAGAATAGGGTTGTTGTTCGTACATCGGTTGCGGTCTCTTTCAAGAGTGTCGAATTTCAACTTGCCGGAATATAGGATAACACAAGTGGGGGTGGTTGGTGGTAGGCGGACATCCGGCGGTGTTGGAACGGCGTTTGGGATGGGTTGAGAGATGGTTGATAGAATTATTAGTGTGAATGACACGATAGGGTAACTGGTGGTGATGAAACGGTATGCATTTGTCAAGTGGTGTCATTTGATATGGATGAGGGTTATAATTGGCCGTTAGTCAGGGGAGAATGTGGTAGGGGGTATTTGACACGGGGCTAAAGCCGCCGTGCTGAATCTAGTGTGAAAAGCAGGTCAGATAACATGGCAACTGTTGTAAACTCGCCGGGCTAAAGCCATGCGCTAAACATAAACCAAACACGGTCAGCCAAGATGAATTCACTGTAGGTTAAGATACGATCGGAGGGCCTGTTGATTTGCGGATTGAGGAAGGCTAGCTAAAATATCGGTTGCAGTAGTTTATAACATGCCCCTTTGGTGAGATGCCCTTATGCGGATTTTTGTGAGTTATAGCAGTCGTAACCGTCCCCAAGTAAAAGCCCTTGTGCAAGATTTGGAAAATACGGGTCATGATGTTTGGTATGACCAAGAGGCCGCCGGGGGGCATGAGTGGTGGGCCGATATTCTGGACAATATTCGGGCCTGTGAACTTTTCATTTTTGCCCTGACCCCTGAATCGCTTGATTCGGAGGCGTGTCGGCGCGAATATCGGTATGCCTATGCCTTGCATAAGCGGATTTTGCCTGTGCGCCTGAATGCGACGGTTAATCCGGCTTCGCTCACAACTGAATTGCAGAAAATCAATTTTGTGGATTATTTCAGCGGGGCGGAGCAGGAATATCGGCAATTGGTGCGGGCCATTACCAGCCTCAAGCCGCCTGTGCCTATGCCTGAGCCGATGCCGGATGAACCACCTGTGCCGATTTCGCCATTGGGGGAACTGCGCGAGAAAATTGCGGCGCGTTCGATTGGGGTTGAGACGCAGACCTATCTGGTGTTTGAGTTGAAGCAGCATGTTGAGAAGGCGGCGACACGGGCTGAGGCGTTGGAATTATTGCAGCGACTACAAAATCATCCCAGTGTGCTGGCAAAAGTGGCGAATGAAATCACGACAATTAATGCGCCGTATATGCGCCGAAAAGCTGCTACGGGGACGCCTAGTCGTGCTGTACCTCCACGCCGTGTGATGGCAGGTGGATTGGTGGGGTTGGTGGCGATTGGGGTAGTTATTGCGCTGGTAATTTTGCTGAGTGGTGGGGATGAGGGCAATAAGGATAAACAGACGGATGCGGGAGACCGGACGGAGGTGGCGCTAGATTTGACGGATACCCCGACTAACACTGCTTCCCCGACAGCTACGGCGACGTTGCCACCCGGTTTTGAGAAAGTGACCAGCAATGCCCAGTGGAAGGAACTGGGTGGGCCGATTGAACAGGAGTTTGATGGGGTAATGATGGTGCTGGTTCCGGCGGGGTGTTTTGATATGGGGAGTACGCAGGAACAACGGGATTATGCTGTATCACTTGGTTCAACGCTAGAAAACACAGTAGGTGAGACCCCTGTCATGGAGATTTGTTTTGATGCGCCGTTTTGGATCGATAAATATGAGGTGACGAACGAACAATATGGTTCTGTAGGGTGCTCGACCTATTCATCTGAACCCGACCAACCACGCAATTGCATTTATTGGTTTGATGCCCGTGATTATTGCGAAAGCCGGGGGGCACGACTGCCAACTGGGTCCGAATGGGAATATGCAGCGCGTGGGCCGGATGATTTGATTTATCCATGGGGGAATGAATTTGTGGCTGATAATGTGGTTTATGGTGGTAATTCCAATAGCCAGATAGCGGAGGTGGGCAGTAAATTGGGTGGTGTATCGTGGGTGGGGGCGTATGATTTAAGCGGCAATGTTTGGGAGTGGGTGAGTTCGTTGTATTTGCCGTATGATTCGTCTGAGGATAGAGAAAATAATAGTAATAATAGTGATTTCCGCGTGGTGCGGGGCGGCTCGTTCGTCAATACAGCGAGTTCCCTCCGCGCTGCCAATCGTCACCGGGGCAGTCCTGGCCTCGGGGACAAATACTACGGTTTTCGCTGTGTCCGCTCTCTTCCATAGCACTGTTCTCTGGTTTCTGAATGCTGGTTTCTGCACGGGGGTGCAGGGGGTGTCCCCCTGCTTCCCCAGAGTTAGGACATTCATTACGGATTTGATAGGCGATCCAAGAATTGTGCAGTGGTAAGAATAGGTATCTGCTCGTAGCTGACCAAAGTGAGCAAGTCCTTATCGCCAGAAACGATACAGTCGGCTTTACCGCCTACGGCACAAGCAAGTACCATCACATCTTTGGGGTCGCGGACAACCCCGGTGGGAACGTCAGCAGCTTCAACTATTTCAGCGGCAGCACGATACTGCATGGTAAGGGTTGCGAGATTGATCTGCCGGGCAGCCAGTTGTTCGGCGAATTTATCACGAGCCAGCACATTGATGGTTTCTGATAGGAGCGATTCAGTTAATATAGCCACAAACAATTCGTCGCGGGCGGCCTGAAATACCAAACCGGGCAACCCACCCCACAGTAACCCTGAAACAATGATGTTGGTGTCTAGCACGGCACGGATCATATTTACTGAGTGTCGGTAGAGGCAATGCGCTCGGCTTTAGCGGTGGCTAGTTCGGCCTCAATTTCTTCCGGCGTCAGACTCCCTTGAAGTTTCTCAGCAGTATGCACGAGTTTTTGCCAGTTTTCCCTACGCTTGAGGCGTTCCTCAAGCAGCGCGATAAAATCCGGCGTGATTGAGGAAATTTCTAGCCCTGCCGCTTTTGCCCGCTTAACTAGCTCTTCAGGTAGTTGGATCGCAATTTGTAAGTCACTCATTGGTTATTAATCCTGATTCTTTGATTTTCCCAGTATATCAGGATTCTCAGCTGATGACATTATATGAAATTGCAGAGGCCGAAGCTGAAACACGCAAAAAGGCCACCCCGCTGGACGAAATTATCCGCCGAATCAAGAAAATCTGATTATTCCTCGATGGCCTCTACCTGTTCGGGCCAGTCAACGCCATAGTCGCGGAGGGCGTCTAGGAAGGATTGCAGTATGACGGCGGCGGCATGGGCATCAATGCGGTCGGGGGCGGCTTGGTCGGTGTCGTGAAATAGGGCTTCGGCATCTACGCTGGTTAACCCCTCATCCCAAAAATAGACTGGAATTGAGACCGCACCTGCTAATCGCTGACCCCACAGGCGCACAGTGTCGGATTGGCTATGACCGACAAAATCCGGCGGACGAGGGGGCATCCCGACGATGATGGCGGCGATGGCGTATTTTTCGATCAGGGTGTTGATGAAGGCAAAGTCCTCACGTTTGGAGGAACGATAATGCAGGGTCAGAGGGGCGGCAACGAGACCAATGCGATCACAGGTCGCAAAACCGATGACTTTAGTACCATGATCAATGCCAAGCAGTTTGCCGGGGAAGGTGTCCATCTAGTTCCCTTGAATATGAACGCTGATGCGAACGGGTAAAATGGGTAGGCGGTTCAGAAAACCGGGCCATGTGCTGATTTCGATGGGGTAGCGCGGGTCGAGTAAATATTGGCCTTCCAAAATCCGACGCGCCTCGTTTTCGGATTTTCCGGCAAGGCGATCGCGGACTTCGTTGGCGTCAATGGCGACACGGGTGCTGCCTTCCACACGCATCTGAAAGGCGACGGTGCCGTCGGCGGTGGGGGGTTGAACTTCACCAATGCGGAAATTGAGCGAACGTTCATCCAATTCACGGCCCTGCGTGACAAATGAGCCTAAATTAGCGAAGGCGACCAAACGGGCCTGATCCATATCCACCACGATGGTTGAAACTTGGGCCTGCATGGTGAGGCTGACGGAATCCACAGGCTCATTGACGGCGGCGCTGTAAATCAACTGGCGCTCCTCGGCAATCTCAATATCGGAAATCACCAGATATTTATCAGCATCGGCGGCAAGGCGCAGGGTGTCACGGGCATTTTGTAGAATTTGCTGGCGGGCGAGTGTCACCAAACGATCTTGATCTTGTTGGGTGACAAAAGCGGCTTCACGTACCCCCGCGCCAAAGGTCGGGTTGGGATTGGTGACGGAAACACTGCCTTCGAGTGGCCCGGTGACCCGTTCAATTTCGCCGATGTCGACATTGCCGCGCAGACCGTTGGAATTTTCGAGGGCGCGGATATTGGCCTCGATGGTTGCGCCTTGTGTGGCGGGCAGGGCCACATCTTCGAGTGTTTCAAATTGGACGGGCGGGGCATCAATGGTTTGGACGACGGTGCCAATCGGGATGAAGGTTGCTAGGCCCGTTTCGTTGGTGAAAACAACCTTGCCCTCGGCTAATTCGCTTTCGGCGGTGCGGCGTCCGGTGCTTTCGATGGTGACGGTGGCGTCTTGCAAAAATTGGCGGGTTTCGGCGGGGACACGTTTGCTTTCGGGGCTGGCCTGATTGATTGTCGGGTCAGCCATCAGCGGAACGGTCAGATTCAATTGGTCGCTGGCGGGGGTAATGTTGACGGTGGCGCTGGGCAGGACGGCATATATCCCAAACAGCAGCATCAACACGGCTGCCCCAAATATCACACCACGTATCACTCGACGCACGGCCTGTTTGGTTGGGCTAGGAGGTGGCTTTAGGCGAGAGGCGACCTGCATTAATTCGTAAGGGTCATGTTCGGGGCGGGGGCGATCTTCCCGATCTACAAAAACTTTGTTACGGGGGCGCTTCCAACGCTGGGTGCGGGCCTGCTCAATCGTAAAAAAGGCCGAGATGTTCAATTCTTTGGCGTGGGAGGCGATTTCGGGATCGCTGGTGACCAATGCCAAACGCAAATCACGGCGGGCGGCTTCGCGTTGAATCAGCACGAGGTCGAGTTTGCGGCGGAGGATTTTGCCATTGGCGGGGAAAACGAGCAGCACCCGTCCGGCGTTGACAAATTGCAGGCGGTCACGCACGGACACGACATCATCATAGGGTTCTAGCTGGATGCGCTGAATCCGTTTTTGGCGGGGAAGGCTTGTTTGTGATTGGGTCATCGTGGTCGCCAAACGCTCCAAACACTGAAATATAACAAGGGACGATAGCCGTGTGTGGCGTAAAAATGTTGCGCCATGTCGGAGGGTATCAGCAAAATATGGTTGACGCCATCCGCAGCACAGGCTTGATGGACTCGGTTTAATAGTGCTCCGGCAACACCACGCCGTCGAAAATCGGGTAGGGTGTAGAGATTGTTGATATAGGCGGTGTTGGGGACGGTTTGAATGAGTTGTATCCAGCCGACGGCCTGCCCATCAATCTTGGCGAAAAATTGGCGGATGGTGGGGTCGCCGACGATGTGGACGGGCATGGGCTCGTGTTGGAGGTGGGTTTCGTTGACGTACATGGCTTGGGCAGGGCGCTTGACTTCAAATACCGCGATGGGGGGCACGTCTAATATCGCTGGAAATTCGATGCCATAGAGGGGGTAAGTGTGCTGGTATTGGAAACCCAAGTCGGCGTAACGGGCGTCGGGGGTGTCATCCGTTTGGGCGACGTTGAGAACATAGGTTTCGCCGGGTTGGATGGGATAGGCGCGAATGGCTTCGAGGACGGCGGATGGGTCGGCATCTAGGGCGAAAAATTCCATTTGGAAGGAGGCTACCTCGGCATCGCCATAATAGGCCAACAACACCGCGCCTAAATCATGAGTGGTGGTGTCATAGATGGCGGCGAAAATCTCGGTGTAGGATTTTAGAAATGCTTCGGCGGCCCAACGGTTCAATGATTTTTAAGCCTGACTCCCATTAAATTTTAGATTAAAGTTATTAGAACACGGGGCTAAAAGGCTTGTCCGGTAAATCAACCAGCCCAGTGTTTATGAAACAGCCTGAACAAGGGGCCGACGTAGGGACGCAACATGTTGCGTCCCTACCCAAAGCAGGGTAATTTCGCTTTCAAACCCCAGTGCCCATGCCTTTTCCCGAATTACCGGACAAGCCTTAAAGCCGCCGCGCCGAATCAAGTGTGAAATGCAGATCAGGCACCATGAGAACCGCTGTAAACTATAAAGATAAGGGCGGACACACCGTTCGCCCTCATCCTCATAATCCCTATTTCGACAATAGCTCGGCGATTAGTTCGCTGGCACGGGCAAGGGCGTCATCCAAACGGGTGGCATCTTTGCCGCCGGCTTGGGCCAGATTATCACGGCCACCACCACCACCGCCGATGATCGCGGCGATTTCTTTGATGACATTGCCGGCATGGACACGCTTGGTCAAATCTTTGGTGACGGCGGCGATTAACTGCGGCTTGCCATTTTCGGCGATCATGCCCAAAACCACCACGCCATTGGTCGGGATGGCGTCACGGAACCAGTCGGTCATGTGGCGCAGGGTGTCGGGGGTGGTGGGGCTGACGCGACCGACCAGTACATGCACATTATGGAACTGCTGGGTATCGGCCAATAGGTCTTTAAATTCGGCTTGCGCCAGACGGTCACGCAGTTCGATAATTTCTTGCTGCTGTTGCTTAAGCTGGGATTGCAGGGCGCTGACACGATCCGGGATGGCTTCGGCAGACGCTTGTAATTGATGGGCCAATTCGGTCACCATGTTCAGGCGGTGGGCGGTGTACATGGAGGCCTGCGTGCCCGTAATCGCTTCGACACGGCGGATGCCCTGTGCAATCGCGCCTTCTTGGACGATGATGAATGAACCAATCACGGCGGTGTTGCTGATATGATTGCCGCCGCATAGTTCATAACTGTAGCGCTGGCCGTCATTGCCAATGGTGATGGTGCGAACCTGATCGCCATATTTTTCGCCGAAGAGGGCCATTGCGCCTTCGGCTTTGGCAGCATTAAGGGTTTTCCAAACGGCGGTGACGGGCAGGTTGGCGAGGATTTCTGCATTAACGTCGCGCTGCACATCGTTTAGCTCATCGAATGTCATGGCGGCGTCGTGACTGAAGTCGAAACGCAGGCGATTGGGGGCGACCAATGAACCGCGCTGTTGAACATGCGTGCCGAGTCGTTTACGCAGGGCAGCATGGAGCAGGTGGGTGGCGGTGTGGTTACGCATAATATCAATGCGGCGTTCGGTGTCAATGCTGGCGACGCAGGGCACATTCGATTGGACTGTCCCCTGTACGACTTCGCCGATGTGGATAATCAGACCACCGACGGGGCGGCGAACGTCTTCCACGTCAATCAGCCAACCGTCGCCTTCGATGATACCTGTGTCGCTGACCTGACCGCCGCTTTCGACATAGAAGGGAGTGCGGTCTAGGACGACTTCGACACGATCGCCGACAGTGGCAGAGGCAAGGGGTTGGCCGTTTTGCAACAGAGCAACTAACTTGACCTCTTGCGAATAGGCCCCGTAAAGATCATGCACGACCTCAGTAAAGCCATTGTGACGTAGGTTGTCGAGGGCGCGGGTGTAGGCTTCGGCGACATCAATATCCCCGAAGAAATTACCCTTGCTGGACACGGTGGCGTGCTGTTCTTGGGCGGCCTTGAAGCCAGCTTCGTCAATGCGATAGCCACGTTCGACCAACACGTCGCGGGTGACCTCAAAGGGGAGGCCGAGGGTGGCGTGCAGATAGAAGGCGCGTTCACCGTCGAGTGTGCCGCCCGTGGGAAGGGTGTCTAACATGCCTTCCAGTTCATTTAGGCCGCGATCCATTGTGCGGAGGAAACGATTTTCTTCGGTGGCGATGGTGCGATAGATGGTTTCGCGCTGTTCCTTCAATTCGGGATAGGCATCGCCAAAATTGGTGATGACCACGCCGGAAAGATCGGCAAGGAATGTCGCGGTGTCAAATGGTAGTTTTTTGCCAAAACGCATGGCACGGCGCAGCACCATACGGCAGATATAGTCGCGGCCCTGTGTGCCGGGGCGGACACCATCGGCAATCATGAAACAGGCGGCGCGGAGGTGGTCGGCAATGACGCGGTAGGGCACATAATTGGCTAGGCGTTCGGCGTCGGTGTGGCCTGTCATTTCCTGCGTGGCACGGATAATGGGCATGAATAAATCGGTGTCGTAGTTGTTATCTTTGCCCTGCAAAATGCACACAATACGTTCTAGGCCAAGCCCGGTATCTACACCCGTTTTGGGCAGGGGGACACGGGTGCCGTCGGGGAGGGCGTTGAACTGCATAAACACCAAGTTCCAAAATTCGAGGAAGCGCCCATCGTCGGCATCAAAGGAGGCCTGAGCATCGGCGGTGCCGCGTTCGGGGAATTTGTCCCAGTGGATTTCGGAGGTGTAGCCGCAGGGGCCAGTGTCACCCATCATCCAGAAGTTGTCTTTGTCGCCCATTAAACACACATGATCGGCAGGGACACCGACCACATTCACCCAAATATCATAGGCTTCTTGGTCATCCCGATGGACAGTGTAATAAAGGCGCTCGGCGGGCAGGCCATAGGCTTGGGTGACAAGGGTATAGGCGAATTGGCAGGCTTCGCGCTTGAAGTAGTCGCCAAACGAGAAGTTGCCCAACATCTCAAAAAAGGTATGGTGGCGAGAGCTGGGGCCAACATTGTCGAGGTCGTTGTGTTTGCCACTGACGCGCATGACCTTTTGGGAGGTGGTGGCGCGACGATAATCACGCGATTCCATACCCAAAAAGACATCTTTGAACTGCACCATCCCGGCGTTGGTGAATAACAAGGTGGGGTCATTGCCGGGGACGAGGGATGAGGACGCCACGACTTTGTGACCATTTTCTTCAAAAAACTCCAGAAACGCCGCCCGAATCTCGGCGCTGGTCATTTGTTTCATCAGAAGGTTTTCCTATAAACGAAAATATTTGAAACGAACACAGGTTTGAACACGGACATGAACATGACCATGAACACGCTAGATTATAGGCGACAGACCTTTGAATCTCAATAGTGGCGGCACACAGCCCGTTAGGAAAGCGTTTTAATTTGGTTTTAATCCGCATAAATTTACGTTTTTGGCTGGTATTGTTTGGCAGATTCAGCGAGAATGAGAATTCGAGTTATAGACGCAATTATTAGTATTGAGCATCGCAGGGAATGAATGATTCGGATATGGAACAGTTGATTACTAGCTTGCAAGCCCCCTCAACGGGAGAACGGATGCAGGCGATTCAGGCGTTAGGCAAAAGTCGCGATACACGCGCCATCTCACCCTTGATTGCTGCTCTGTCGGATAAGGTTGTCATCCTGCGGACGGCGGCGGTAAGTGCACTTACGGCGATAGGTGAGCCTGCGGCAGACGCGCTGATTATGGCCCTGCACGAAGACGATGATTTAGTGCGTACCGGGGCCGCCAAAATCTTGGGGGTGATTGGGGGTACACGAGTATCACAGGCGCTCCAGATCGCACTGAAGGATGACAATAACCGGGTGCGGGCGTTGGCAGCCGAGGGATTAGGCACGATTGGTGACCAGTCGGCGGTTGATGCGTTACTTGAGGCACTGCATGATGCCGATAAACAGGTCGTCGTGCGTGTCGTGACGGCATTGGGCAAGCTGCGGGCCGTCGAAGCGGTTGAGCCATTGATTCGATTGGTGATGACACATCGTGACATGCTTCGGCATATGGCGGTGTGGGCATTGGGCCAAATTGGGGACGCGCGGGCGATTTCGGCAATCTTGCAGGCGCTTGCTGAGGACTGCCAGACCCATATTCCTGAATTGGGTTTCGAATTCCATGATTTCAGTAATCAGCAGGCTCTATTGAATCACGGGTATGAGCGTGTGGGGGAGGCGAATCGGCTGGATGTGGAAATCGCGGCACTGGTGAGTATTGGTCGTCCCGCTTTAGTCCCTTTGCTTAATGTGCTGCCAAAAGCCAAACCATCTGTTCGCGCCTATGCTCTGATGGGTATCGCACAGATAGACGCCAGCGAAGGGCTGATTGCGAGTACGATTGTGCTTGACGACCCTGATCCCTTTATTCGCCATATCGCCACGCAGATTTACCAACACCTAGCCCCTCCACAAGATTAGATTACCCCGCTTTTTCAAACCTTAAATCTGCCAATCGCTGTGCTATAATGACCGCATTAGCCGCTTCTATTTGGAGGATGTTTCTACAATGACGGGGAATACGCAAGTTCGTGCGCCTATAGATGAGCAGGTGGATGTTCTGATGAGCAACACGGGCTATGGAGATGACCAAACCCGTGAAATTATGCGCCAAGAACTCCGTGAACGTTTGGTTCAGGCCGAGCGTGAAGGGCGTCCACTGCGGGTCTATTGCGGCTATGATCCCCGTACCACTGACTTACACCTCGGGCATACCATTACGATGCACAAACTACGCCAATTTCAGGAATTTGGACACCATGTCATTTTCTTGATTGGGTCGTTTACGTCGCTGATTGGCGACCCGGATGATACAAAGGCGCGTGAAATTCTGACCCCTGAAAAAGTGGCGGAAAATGCTCAGACCTATAAGGAGCAGGCATTTAAGATTCTTGACCCCAAGCTGACCGAAGTACGGCATAACAGCGAATGGCTGGCGGAACTCGGCTTTTTGGATGTCATCAAACTGGCGCAGCATTTTACAGTGCAGCAGTTTTTGGCACGCGAGGGGTTTAGCAATCGGCTTGAGGGCGGCAACCCCATTTATCTGCATGAATTCTTTTACCCCTTGATGCAAGGGTATGACCCGATTGGGCTTAAGGCGGATGCACAGGTTGGCGGGCAAGACCAATTGTTTAACCTGATGGCAGGCCGCCAATTGATGCAAAAACTTGGTGTGCAACCCCAAATTGTGATTGCGATGGGGGAGAGTCTGCCGGGGACAGATGGCATTCAGAAGATGAGCAAGAGCAAGGGCAACCATATCCCGCTGTTCAGTGAACCGGGGCAGATGTATACCAGCCTGATGAAACTGCCCGATTTCGCCATGCCCCTGTACTTTAAACTGATGCTGGGGTGGGGTCAGGAAGACGTGGACGATATGATGGCACGAGTCAATCGGGGCGAGGTTGAACCGCAGGAAATCAAAGCGGGGATGGCGCTGGACATCACCACGATTTTTCATGGACGGGAAGCTGCATTGCAAGGGCGTGAGTTTTCGCGCAAGGCGATGCAAGAGGGCGGTATTCCGGACGATATTGCCGAACATGCGATTAGCGATGATGCCGCGCTGGTGGATTTGCTGGCGGCGACGGGGTTATGCAAGAGCAAAGGTGATGCCAAACGTCAAGTTCAAGGCGGGGGCGTGCGCCGAGATAGTGAAAAAGTGACGGATGTGGATGAGATCGTGCGCGTGGCGGATTTGCCCACCGTGCTGCAATATGGCAAGCGCCATTTTGTGCGGATTGTCAAAGGCTAGATTGAGACTAAGTATGGGGAAGTGGCAGTCCCCACCCCAAACCCCTCCCCACTGGGTGGAGAGGGGCTTCAAAAGGCGGTTTTTTAGTGGTGAGGATGGTTCTAATCGGCCCATTTGGTTTCCCCTTTTTATTTTCAGGAGAGGATTAGGATTAGCGGTATGACTGATATGTCCCCATTTCCACCCAATGATTCGCAACGCGGAAGTATGCAATCACCGCCGCCGAATTTTGCAAGTGGCCCATTTGCACCCCCGCCACCTAAAAATCGTGGGGAGGCCTCGGTGGTCAATCGGACGGCGCTGTGGGTGCTGCTTTCAACCTTAGCCGGTATGGCGACACCGATATGTTTGTGTGTGTGCCTCTGTATGGGGTCGTTTGTGGGACTTTCCACATGGGCGGGACAGTTGGACACTACCGAGGAAACCGGGCCGGCGGTTGGCGTGATTGACCTCACCGGGCCAATTATCGGCGGAGATAGCCTGTTTAGTGCCTCTACCGGGTATATGCGGGAACAGATCAAGTGGATGGAAGAAAGCAATGACGTCAAAGCGATTGTCATTCGCGCCAACAGCCCCGGCGGTAGTGTTGACCCCAGCGATACCATTTGGCACGAGGTGAGCAAAATCAATAAACCTGTAGTCGTTTCTGTACAGGGTATGTGTGCATCAGGATGCCTCTATATTTCTAGTGCCGCCGATGAAATTTGGGCCACGCGCAGTTCGCTGGTTGGCAGCATCGGGGTGATCTCGACATTTTTTAATGCCCAAGAACTACTGGATGATCTGGGGATTGATGTTCAGACAGTGGCGACGGGCGAAAATAAAGATTTTGGCAGCATGTTCCGCCCGCTGACACCTGAAGAAGAAGAATATTGGCGGGGGCAAAGCGAACTCTTGCTGACGAATTTTATCCAAGCGGTTGCTAGCCGTCCGGGTTCGACCTTGACTGAAGCCGATGTGCGCGAATTGGCGACGGGGCGGGTGTGGGTTGCGAGTGAGGCCAAAGATCGCGGATTGGTGGATGAAATCGGCTATGAGGAGGACGCGATTCAGCGGGCGGCTGATTTGGCAGGGATGTCCTCGTATCGCGTGCAGGAATACCCGTTCGCATTTGACTTTTTCAATATTTTTGGGACGGGCTTCAGCGCGGCGGAAGGTTTGTCGGAAGGGTATTTTGCCATGCCGACCAGCCAAGAAATTTTGGACAGCCTGCAACAAGCGCCGCTGCAATATCGCTATTTTGGGCCGTATGATGGCGGGCAAAATAGGTCTATGGGACTTGAGCGTTAACCCGTAGTCAATTGAACAAAAACAACAGACCCCGGCTCAACAGTCGGGGTTTTTGTTTGGATTAATCTTCTTGGCCGCGCAGATAGCCTTTGCCGACCCACCAAGGCATAACTTCGGCAGTCAAGTGGCCGATTTTGACAAAGGGGTCTTGGGCAATCAGCGTTTGGGCTTCTTCGAGGGTGGCGGTCTTAAAAATCGTGATGCCACGCAGGTTGGCGGTCGGGTCTTGGACAGGGCCACTTACTAATGTTTTGCCATCGGCGTGTAATTTGCCCAAAAATTCAAGGTGACGCTTCTGGCGTTCGTCGAGTTCATGGCTTGGCTCGCCCGTCCAGATTGGCCCTTTGCGTAGAAAGCAGATGAAAAACGTGTCCATCTCCATTGGAAAATCCGACATGATGTTGCTCCTATGATTTTTGATAGAACTATCGTTCCATTAAAATATAGGTTCAAAAATCGTGCCAGTAATCAAGACACAGGGCTAAAGCTGCCGTGTTGAATCTGGTTTAAAAGCGGGTCGGGCAGATATGGCATTCGGGTAATAGGATGGGCATAAAAAGGGTCAGTCTGAGCCTGACCCCTACAAAAGCGTGTCATTAGGCCAATTTGTAGCGTCGAGGTTTAAGACCGCCCTTCACCCGAATCCAGTTAAGGGCGCTGGAACGCCCCGCTTGCGGTACGAAGAAGATTATTCCCAGTCGTTGCGTTCGAGTTTTTTACGGAGATTTTCCATTGTGGCGTTGGGGGTGGCTGAACCCGCCAAACGATTATAGACACGCCGCCATGATTTGACGACACCACGCCGCTGGTTGGCATACCAGTAGGTGATTTGACGCCGCGCTTCCATAATGGTCTGGTTGCGCTTTTCGGGAATAACAGCCCACTTCACCACCATCGAGGCCCATGCCAGCCCACCACCGAAACCAACAAACACGATGTTGTCACCGGGCTTGATGCGATTTTCTTCGATGGCTTCGCATAGGGCAATCGGAATTGAGGCGGCGGAGGTATTGCCATAGCGGCTGATGTTGCTGTAGAGTCTATCTTCCGGCACTTTGAGGCTGCGGGCGGCGGACTCGATAATGCGTTGATTGGCTTGATGCGGCACAATCAGGGTGACATCATCTATGGTAAGATCGGCAAGCCGGAGCGCTTCTTTGATGCTGTCGCTGACGACACGGGTGGCAAAACGAAACACCTCGCGCCCGTTCATATTCATGCGATGCAGTTTTGGGCCGTGACCACCCTCTTTTTCTTTGGATTCTTTGCTGTCCTCGATTTCGCTTTTGGCTTTGTGGTCGCGCAGAAAGGTTTCCGTGCTGCCGACGGTTGGCAGAGTTAGGGCATCCCAACCGGCCCCATCGGAGCGCAGAACGCTGCTGAGGACACCACCGGGTTCACGATTGGCCTGCAAGATGACCGCCCCGGCCCCATCGCCAAACAAAATGCACGTGCCACGATCTGACCAATCCATCACACGGCTCATGGTTTCGGCACCGATAACCAAGGCGGTTTCGATGTCGCCGGCGCGGATTTTGGCAGACATCATATCTACCGCGTAGACAAAACCGGAACAGGCCGCACTGAGGTCATAGGCCCCGGCTTGACTTGCTCCTAACCAGCCCTGAATTTGACTGGCGGTGCTGGGGAAAATGAATTCTGGGGTGGACGTGGCAACGACAATCAGATCAAGGTCGGTGGGCAAGATATTGGCGACTTCGAGGGCCGCTTGGGCCGCTTTGAGAGCAAGTTGGCCGGTGGTTTCTTTTTCATCCGCGATGCGTCGCTCCGAAATACCGGTGCGTGCGACAATCCATTCGTCATTGGTTTCGACAATGGCGGCGAGATCGTGATTGGTGAGGATGTGCTCTGGTACAGCCATACCCCAGCCGACGATATGGGCATAACGTCGCTGAAACTGGGTGGCATTGGCGTTGAGATGGGTTAGTCGCTCGAGTGGCCTGCTGCCATTGGTTTTGCCTGCGGTGTTTTTGCGGGCAGGCCATAGGCGGCGTTTCTCATGCTGACCATTCTGATGCCCGTTTGACGAGTGTCCGTTATTGCCGTTGTTCATAATGTTCCACCTCGCAATTAATGGTGCGGGGACAACGATGGTTGTTGTTGTCCCCACTTCTAATCCGCGAGTTTCTAATTAAGCTTTTCCGTTGTAGCGGCCAAAGATCAGCACCGCATTGTGACCACCAAAACCAAATGAATTGCTCATCACGTAGTCAATTTGGTGGGCTTTACCGACGTTGGGCGTATAGTTCAGGTCGCAGTCGGGGTCGGGGGTGAAGTGATTGATGGTTGGTGGGACGAAGTTTTCTAACAGCGCCTTGACGCTGATGACCGCTTCGACTGCCCCGGCAGCACCCATCAAATGGCCGGTGACCGATTTGGTGGAGCTGATGGCAACATCATAGGCCCGTTCGCCAAAGACGGTCTTGAGTGCGCGGGTTTCGCTGGCGTCGTTGAGAGGGGTGCTAGTGCCGTGTGCATTGAGATAATCAATATCATTGATCGTCAAGTTGGCATCTTTGAGCGCCCGTTTCATCGCCATGACCGCGCCTTCGCCATTTTCTAGTGGGGCGGTGACATGATAGGCATCGGCGGTGGCGGCATAGCCCACTAATTCCGCCAAGATGGTTGCGCCGCGTGCTTGGGCAAATTCCAATTCTTCCAATACCAACATGGCTGCGCCTTCGGCAACAACAAAACCATCGCGGTCTTTATCGAAGGGACGGGAGGCGGTCTGGGGGTCATCATTGCGGCGAGAAATCGCACCCATGTTGTCGAAACTGGCGACGGCTAGGTCTACCAAACCGGCTTCGGTGCTGCCTGCCAACATGACATTGGCCGCGCCGCGTGCGATCATGGCTGAGGCTTCACCAATGGCATTGTTGCCAGTGGCACAGGCCGTGCTAACTGCCATATTGGGGCCACGCAGACCCCATTCGATGCTGACACGTCCGGCAGGGCTATCGGGCAGCATGATGGGGACGAGTAGAGGGCTTACCCCGCGCTGGCCTTTTTCGGCATAACCCAAAACGCCTTCGGTGATGGAACGGATGCCGCCAATGCCTGACCCGACAATGCAGCCGACATCATACCGATTGTCTTCGGTGACGACGAGGCCGCTGCTTTCGAGGGCTTGCTTGGAAGCGTACATGGCAAGCTGGGTGGTGCGATCCATGCGGCGGATTTCACGCCTGCCAAAATATTCGACAGGGTCGAAATTCTTGATTTCCCCACCGATTTTTACGCCGAGGTTGTTAGCGTCCCATTGGGTAATACGGGTAATGCCCGATTTGCCATTTTTGGCGCTATCCCAACTTTCCTCAACTGAATTACCAATGGGGCAGATAATCCCCATACCTGTGACAACTACGCGCCGACCTTTCACAATGCGCTCCTTCGCTGTATTTCGCGGATATTTCTATTAGTGTTTTAATTCGTCGGAGGATTATAGCAAAGATTTGTTCCCCCTGCGTCGCAGAATTTATAACCCTTGCGGTTGCCAAAGGTTACAATAGAATCTCAGCAGATTCTAAAATGAACCAATCAATTGAGGATGAGGTTATGATTGACTTCTTCATGAATTTCCATTCGGGCTGGCGTTATCTGGTGTTGTTGGGGACGCTGGTAACGTTTGCGTATTTCGTTTATGCGTTGGTGAGTGGCGCGGATTCTAAACGCGACAAATTGGTTGCAACTGTTTGGGCCATTTTGGTGGATATTCAAGTTACGCTGGGCCTGATTCTGTTTGTGCTGTTTGTCTTTGATGATGCCTATGAAATCAAAGGGCAGCAAATCGGGCATTTGTTTACCATGCTATTGCTCGTACCGCCTGTTGTGCATTTTTACAGCATTTATTCCAAGCGCAATCCTAATGCTGACCTCAAACGCCTGCGGACGATTGGGGTAGCCGCGCCGATTGTCGCACTGGTATTGATCGTTGGCGGCATTTTGGCATTGGGTGGCGGTATAGAATTGGTCTTTGGTAGTTAGGCAGTCTCACTATCACTCCTCCGGCATGATATAATGTCGCGCCGGAGGAATCATTTGTTACTATGATCATTGTTACTGGAGCGATGGGCTTTGTGGGCCGTCATCTAGTGGCCCAACTGCTGCGTTCTGGCAATCCAGTGCGTGTATTGGTGCCACCAGCGATTGTGGCTCGCTATCAACGACGGCGTTATCCTTGGCCGTGGGCTGAGGCGGGTGAAGCTGAGATTTTCCCCGGCAGTATTTTCCACGCGGAATCCTTATTTCAGGCCATGCAAGGTGTCCATACGGTTTATCATCTTGCGAGTGCCCAATGGTGGGGCAGTCGGCATGATCTTGAACAGATTGATTTGATTGGTACACGCCAGATTATCGCGGGGGCACGGGCCGCACGGGTGGGCCGAATTATCACCCTAAGCCATTTGGGGGCCGAACCGTCATCGGCCTATCCATTGCTGCGGGTGAAAGGGCAGGTTGAGGAACTGGTTCGTTCCAGCGGAGTGGCCTATACCATTTTTCGCTGTGGGGTGGTGTTTGGGCCGGATGACCATTTTGTCAATAATTTGGCGATGCTGGTACGCACCAACCCGGTGTTTTTTTTCCAACCGGGGCAAGGGGAACATCTGCTTAACCCGCTGTATATCAATAATCTTGTGGCGGCGCTGGAAGCTAGTTTGGAATCGCTGGCGCTGGTGGATGTTACGGTAGACATTGGTGGGGGGGAGTATGTTAGTTTTAATGAAATGACGCGGACAGTGATGCGGGTGACAAAGGCCAAACGGGTTATCTTTCCGCTGCCACCCTATTTTTTGCGCTGGTTGACAGGGGTGGCGAATGTGATTTTTCCACGCTGGCCCGCGACTAAACAATGGTTTGACCTGATGGCCGGGAATCGAACCGCACGACTGGGTAATCTTTATGAATATACAGGGGTGCGACCGGTGCGGTTTGAAGATACCTTGCTGACCTATATGCCACAGCGTCGCTATAGCCTTGAGTTGCTGCGGTTTATGTTTCGGCGGCGACCGGGTATCCGATTCTAAATTCGTCCAATAATTTGAAAAAGCGAGATAAAGACAAAGCAGATGTCCAGTGCACATGCGTTTTCGGTGCGAACCCTGACCCGACCTGAAGAATTTCGGGCGGTGATGGATTTGCAGCGACTCATCTATGGAGATGACCCCGCGACTCATATTGCCCGCCACACACTGGTGAGTTATGCCCGTAATGGGGGACAGGTGTTGGGGGCGTTTGAAGATGACCTGTTGGTGGGGTTCTTGGTGGCGTTTTTGGGGACGGACAGCCTTGACCCGCGCCGTCCGGCTATGGCGAATCTGAAATTGGTGATTGAACGGCTGGCGGTGCATCCTGATTATCGCGGGATTGGCCTTGCCTTTCAGTTGGCACGTCAGCAGCGCGAGATGGCGGTGATGCAGGGGATTCGGTTGGTCACGATAGCGTTTGACCCCCTCAGCAGTCGCGATGCCTATTTGTATATCCGCAAGCTGGGGGCGATGGCGCAGGTGTATGTGCCAGATTATTTTGGGGCGGATGAGCGTGAGGCATGGGAGCGCAATATCACCCTATCCCCGGATCGGATTATTGCTGAATGGTGGCTGACACGTAATCGGGTTGAGGAACGGCTTTTTGGTAAACGCAACAGCCTGACGCTGGCGCAATATCTGGATGCCGGGATGCCGATTATTAACCCCTCACAGCCGGGGCCGGAAGTCTTTTGCCCGCATCCGTATCAGGGCGAATTGAAGCTACCGGATGGGGCGATGATGCTGATTGAAATTCCATCGGACTGTTCGGCGATTTTGCATGGCGACCCGGAATTGGCGGCGATTTGGCGTGACCATGCCCGACAGGTGTTTAGTACCGTTTTTCAGGAAGGGTATGTCGCTACCGATTTGATGCGGGAACAATTTGAGGGGCGGGAACGGACGTTTTATTTGATGAGTTATGACGGGCCGCGGTTTAGTATCGAGATTGAGTAGATGGGTGAGCCTTTAGCAGCATGAAGGGGTAATTTAACAGACATGTTTGAGAATAAAACACTGGCGTTTATTGGCAGCGGACAGATGGCGGAGGCCATGATCGCGGGGTTGGTCGGCAATAACAGCGTCCAACCGGAACAGATTATTGCGGTAGGGCCACGCAAAGAACGCGGGCAGGAATTGGCGGCGCGGTATGCCGTGCGATATACCACTGATAATCTCGCGGCGGCGCGTGAAGCTGATATTGTGGTGCTGGGGGTTAAACCCCAAGTGATGGACGATGTGCTGCCGGCAGGTGACCGGAGTTTGGCTCATTGCGAATTGGTGCTGAGTATTGCTGCTGGGATGCCGATTAGCTATTTGGTGGATCTGTTTGACAATACCCGGGTGGTGCGGGCTATGCCGAATACCCCGGCCAAAATTGGCAAAGGGATCACGGTGTGGACGGCGACGCATGAGGTGGGGGCACAACAGAAAAATCAGGCACAGGCAATTTTGAAGGCGCTGGGTGAAGAAGTGTTTGTCGAGAAAGAGGACTATCTCGACATGGCGACAGCGCTGAGTGGGACAGGCCCGGCCTACATTTTCATCTTCCTTGAAGCGATGGTGGATGCCGGGGTGCATATGGGTTTTTCACGGCGTATCGCGGAAAAATTGGTGCTACATACCATGCTGGGTTCGGTGGAATATGCGATGGCAAGTGGCGAACATCTGGCGACGCTGCGAAACCAAGTGACCAGCCCGGGGGGGACTTCGGCGGAGGCACTCTATCATATTGAGAAGGGTGGGCTACGGACGGTTATTTCGCGGGCGATTTGGGCGGCGTATCAACGGAGTGTGGCGCTTGGACGAGGCAAGAAGGTCAGCCAGCGCATGAACAATGGGCAGGCCGAAGAATCTAGCGGGCAAAACACCGACGGACAGAATGCTGACGAGCAAAATGGGGTGTTTGATAAGGATCGGTTCTAATGCAGGTCAAAAAATTGTGGTGGGTCGGGTTGTTTGCGATGGCGATGGCCTATTTGGAATCGGCTGTCGTGGTCTATCTGCGCCGAATGTATGATTTGGGCGACGACCTGACCAAAATCCCTGATTTTGACCGGACGATTACGGGTATTGAAATTGGACGCGAAATCGCCACGTTGCTGATGTTGTTGGCAGTGGGGTGGATTGCGGGGCGACGACTGCAATCGAGGGTTGCGTTTGCTTTTTTCACCTTCGGCGTGTGGGATATTTTTTATTATATCTGGCTGTGGGTGTTCATCGGGTGGCCTGCTTCGCCGCTGACTTGGGATATATTGTTTCTTGTCCCCGTTCCATGGTGGGGGCCAGTCATTAGCCCGGTGTTGATTGCTTCGTTGATGGTGGCAGGCGGGATGGTGGCGGTGTGGGTTGATGACCGCGAATGGCTGATTCGCCCCGATAAAACAGATTGGGGGATGCTGTTGGCGGGGATGGGCTTGGCGCTGGTGGCGTTTATGTGGGACGCGCTTGGCAATTTGCCACTATCGCCTGATGAATTTGACACCATTAAACCGAGTAGTTTTCCGTGGGGCGTGTATTTGCCGGGGCTGCTGCTGATGGTGGTGGCGGTGTGGCGGATGGCTTGGGTCAACCCCCGGCAACAGGCGGAAATGGTGGCCTAGTGCTGCTTTCACAGATAGCATAGATTTTCACAAATTAATGGGATAGACTATAAATATACGCGGCACATGGCCTATAAGACTTTATTCGTTGAGCAGCCCGCCTGCTCAAAAATTGTTTTTGAGGTGAGTATGTCCAATCTACCTTCATCGCATGAACCAGACTTAATGTCTGACGAGATTCCTGACATCGTCATTGGTCGCTTGCCTATTTATCTTAGGGCGCTCAATCAGATGGCAAGCATGGGCCGCGAGGTGACATCTTCTAGGGAACTCGGCGAATATTTGGGCATGAGTTCGGCACAAATTCGGAAAGACTTATCCCACTTCGGTGGTTTTCTCTCTGGCAAGCAGGGCACTGGCTATCACGTTGAGACGCTGCGAAATCGGCTTCAGCAAGTGCTGCATGTAGACCGCGAATGGCCTGTGGCGATTGTTGGGGCAGGGTATTTGGGTCATGCGTTGGCGCATTATCGTGGGTTTTCGCCACGCGGATTTAAGGTGGTCGCGGTGTTCGATGTGGATGTCGAAAAGATCGGGCAGAAAATTGATGGCATGGGGGTGATGTCGGTTGATCGGATTCCCGTCGAAATTCCGTCGCATGGGATTCAAATTGCGATGTTGGCCGTGCCGGTTGAGGTGGCCCAAGCAGTGGCGAATGATTTGATTAAGGCAGGGGTGCGGGCGATTTTGAATTATGCGCCGATTAACCTTGCTGTGCCGGAAGGCGTGCATGTGCAGTATATTGACCCGGTGGTCGAATTGCAGCACATGACGTTTTATCTGGGGGCGTAATCCCCAAGTCAGAAAAATAAAACACTCCATCGGCTGGAGTGTTTTTTGTTACATACGCTCGATATTGCCACGCATCAGGCTGGGGTTTTCGAGGGCGCGACCTGCACCAACCGCCGTTGCTACCAATGGGTCATCGGCGCGATAGGCGGGAACGCTGGTTTGCTGGGTGATAAATTGTTCGATGCCCCGTAAGAGTGCCCCGCCACCTGCCAAGACAATACCCCGGTCAATGACATCGGAGGCGAGTTCGGGTGGGGTTTTTTCCAAGACCTGACGGGCCACACCCGCAATAGTAATCAGGGGTTCGCGCAGGGCTTCGACCACTTCGCTGGTGGAAATGGTGATGGTGCGGGGCAGACCACTGACTTGGTCACGGCCCTGAATTTCCATTGAAAGTTCTTCGGGCTGTTCCACCGCCGCGCCAATTTGAATTTTGACGGCCTCGGCGGTTGGTTCGCCAATGATGAGGCTGTATTTGCGGCGCACATAGTTGATAATGGCTTCATCCAACCGCTGACCACCTGCCCGAACGGTGGAGGCGACAACAATGCCACCCATCGCCAAAACAGCAGCTTCGCTGACGCCGCCACCTAATGACAGAATCATATTACCCGCCGGGGTGTGGACAGGGAGACCCGCCCCAATCGCAGCGGCAAGCGGCTCATGAATTAGATAGGCTTCGCGTGCGCCGGCTTGGATGGCGGCTTCATGCACCGCGCGTTTTTCCACGCTGGTGACGCCATAGGGAACGGAAATCATCACTTCGGGCCGACGAAACCAGCCGCGTGCTTTGATTTTGCGGAAAAAATAACTGAGCATGGCTTCGGTAACTTCGTAATCGGCTATGACGCCATCTTTTAGAGGACGGATGACGGTCAAGTCTTCGGAATGGCGACCCCACATATCGCGGGCTTCTTGACCGACGGCGCGGACAAATTCATCTTCGGTGGTCAGGGCCACCATTGCAGGTTCTTGGAGAATAATTTGACCACCTGCGTAAATCAGGACATTGACCGTACCGAGATCAACGCCTAAGTCTTTGGCGAGAATACCCATGTGATGCTTTCCCTCAAACGAACACGGATAACTGGTTCGTGAAATGCAGTCTAGTCTATAACGTTACCGCATCTTACCCATACAGTCCAGATTACGGTGGATGGAACGGACACAGCATTTTGCTGGATTATGGCGCGAATTTCAAGGGGGCAGGGCAATTGGTTGGGTGGATGTCAGCCAAGTGCCGATGAATCAGGGGATGAAAAAACCACAGGATTCAAGCGGCCTGTGGTTTCGTCATGACCCGGAAGCGGTCATTATTCTTTTTCGGATTCGTCCATTTGCGACACAATGCGGATTCCACCAGCGCGGCTTCGGGTCTTGCGGGCGACGTTGATGGCAAGCTCGGCGCGGCGCAGTTCGGCGGCATAATGGGCGTGTTCTTCAGGTGGCGGGCCTTCATCCAAGACCTTGCGGGCACGTTCGCGGGCGGCTTCGATCTCGGCAAGATTGACATCCGCTGTGAAATCGGCTGCGTCGGCGAGTACCACGACTTTATCGGGCCGGACTTCGACGACCCCCCCGTAGATGATGAAACTTTCCTCAGCGTTGCCTTTTTTGATGCGGAGTTCGCCAAAGGTCATGGTGGTGAGCAGGGGGGTGTGACGTGGCAAAATGCCGAGAACACCCTCTACACCGGGAACAATGACCATATCGGCGTTTGGCTCATCAAAGAGTTTGCGCTCTTGGCTGACGACTTCGACATGAATGGGCATGTTGTTTTGCTCCTTAACTGCGGTAATTCGCACAAGGGCGAGTCTTAGACCCGCCCCTACGAAAAACCTTGCGTGTTACCGCTAGTTATTCTGTGACTTGGCGTAAGCGTCCAGCACGTCCTCGATTGCACCCGACATGAAGAAGAAGCCTTCAGGGATGTGGTCTAGCTGACCATCGAGAATCATGCGGAAGCCGCGCACCGTGTCGGCGATCTTGACATATTTGCCGGGACGACCCGTGAACTGCTCGGCAACCTTCATCGGCTGAGTCAAGAAACGCTGAATACGGCGGGCACGGGCCACGACCAGTTTGTCGTCTTCGCTCAATTCATCTACGCCGAGAATGGCGATGATGTCTTGGAGTTCCTTATAACGTTGCAGCACGTTTTGGACTTCGTTGGCGGTGCGGTAGTGTTCTTCACCGACGACGTTGGGGTCCAAAATCTTGGAGGTAGAGGCCAGCGGGTCTACGGCTGGGAACAACCCCTGCGCGGCTAAGGCACGTTCCAACGCGATGGTTCCGTCCAGATGGGCGAACACGGCAACCGGGGCTGGGTCGGAATAGTCGTCGGCGGGCACATAGACGGCCTGCATCGAGGTGATGGAACCCGTCTTAGTGGACGTGATGCGTTCCTGTAATTGACCCATTTCTTCAGCGAGGTTGGGTTGATAGCCTACGGCGGAGGGCATACGACCCAAGAGCGCCGATACTTCTGACCCGCTGAGGGAGAAACGGAAAATATTGTCAATGAACATCAGCACGTCACGGCCTTGATCGCGGAAATATTCCGCCATCGCCAAGCCGCTGAGGGCCACGCGCAAACGCACGCCGGGGGGTTCGTTCATCTGACCGAACACCATCGTTACGTTCTTCAACACGCCAGATTCTTCCATTTCACCGTAAAGCTGCGTCCCTTCGCGGGTACGTTCACCTACACCAGCAAATACGGATAGACCGGAGTGAACTTTGGCGATGGAGTCAATCAATTCAGTGATGATGATGGTCTTGCCTGTACCCGCACCACCGAAAATACCCATCTTGCCACCTTTGGTGAAGGGGGCGATGAGGTCAATGACCTTGATGCCCGTTTCAAAGACTTCGGTTTTGGAAGTCTGTTCAGAAAAGGCAGGGGCCGAACGGTGAATGGGGTAATGTAGGTTGGTGTCAGCCGGGGGCTTGCCATCAATGGGGCGGCCCAACACGTTGAAAATGCGACCCAATGTCGCTTCACCAACGGGGACACGGATATAGTCGCCTGTCCCATAAGCAGCCATCCCACGGGATAGACCGTCGGTGGTGTCCATTGCCACGCAGCGAACATGGTGATCCCCGATGTGATTTTGGACTTCGAGAATCAGGTCTTCCTTGCCGCCACCCAATGGGATACGGATCGCGTGATAAATATCGGGCAGGTGGTCTTCGAGATTGAACCCGACGTCCACTACACTACCCAATACTTGAATGATTTTTCCGAGCACTTCAGCCATAGTGTTATTGCTGCTCCTTCGTTAATTGTGTCGGGCGCTGGTGGAACGCTCGGCACGTTTATCGGCAAGCAATTCCCCACCCACATCTTTAATGAATTGATCGGCGGCTTTCACGGTCGCCTTTTCTTGTGTTTGCTGGAGGGCGTTGACGCCACCCACGATGTCCAAAATTTCACTGGTGATGGCTAACTGGCGGGCCTTGTTGTATTCCAGCGTCAGGTCAGCCGCGAGGGCAATGGCGCTTTCACTGGCATTCCGCATGGCAACCATTCGGGCGCTGTGTTCGCTGGCATTGCTTTCGAGCAGGGCCTGATAGATTTCTAGCGTGGTAAAACGCGGGATGATCTCGTCCAAAATCGCGCTGGCGTTTGGCTCATAGAGATAATCGCGGCCTGCGGTCGTCGCATCTGGCTCAGCTTTCATCAGTTCTTGCTGCACCATGTTTTCGGCTGAATAGCGTTGCAGGGGCAGGAGATTAATCACCGCCGGACGCTGCACCAGCATATTCACGAAATCGGTATAGGCAAGGAAAACGGCATCAACTGTGCCGGAAAGGAAATCTTCGACTACCATATTCCCAATTGGGGCGATGCTGGCGATGGAAAGGGGGGTAGGCAGGTTATGGAATTCCGCGACGATGTTCTTGCCACGACGGGCGAGATAGTCACGGCCTTTGCGGCCTACTGTAATCCACCGCACATGCTGACCATTTTGGAAACTGGCGGCAAAGCGCTCGGCGACATTGATGATGTTGTTGTTATATGCTCCGCACAGTGAACGATCCGACGTGACGAGGACGATATCAATCGTTTTGATCTCCTCACGTTTGACAAGCAGGGGGTGTTCATTGGCCCCTGTTGCGGTGGCGACATTTACCAGCACTTCCCATGCTTTTTCGGCATAGGGACGGCTGTTGAGCACCTGTTCCTGAGCACGGCGCACCCGGCTGGCGGACACTGCTTCCAGTGCCCGCGTCACCTGCGAGATGTTTTTGACGCTACCAATGCGTCGTTTAATTTCTCTTGCGGAGGCCATAGTCTCTCCGTATTAACTCCAAGTCGCGTTGAAATCTTTCACCGCAGTGGTGAGGATCTCCTCAACGCTCTCAAAGGTCAGTTTTTCATAGAGTTTGTTGGGATAGTCGGGGTATTGGGTTTCCAAGAAGCGGAGGAAACCAGATTCCCATTCCTTGACGCGGTTGACCGGTACAAGGTCAAGGTGTCCGCGTGTCCCGGCGAAAATGATGGCAACTTGCTTGTGCAGTGTTTCGGGTTGGAATTGGGGCTGCTTCATGAGTTCAGTCAAGCGCATACCACGATCCAAACGGGCTTGGGTGTCTTTGTCCAAACCAGAGCCAAATTGGGCAAAAGCTGCCAACGCACGGAACTGGGCAAGGTCAACTTTCAGCGGGCCAGCGATCTTTTTCATCGCTTTGGTCTGGGCGTCACCACCCACGCGGCTCACCGAAATGCCAACGTTCAAGGCCGGACGCTGACCGGAGTAAAACAGGTCGCCTTCCAAGAAGATCTGCCCGTCGGTGATCGAGATCACGTTGGTGGGCACATAGGCGGCGATGTCACCGAGCAGGGTTTCGATGATGGGTAGGGCGGTCAAACTGCCACCACCGCGTTCCTTCGAAAGCTGCGCGGCGCGTTCCAATAGACGGCTGTGAAGATAGAACACGTCACCGGGATAGGCTTCACGGCCCGGAGGACGGCGCAGCAGCAGGGATACCTGACGGTAGGCCCAAGCGTGCTTGGACAGGTCGTCGTAAATGACGAGGGCGTCCTTGCCGTTTTCCATAAAGTATTCGCCGATGGCACAACCCGCATAGGGTGCGAGGTATTGCATAGCGGCGGGGTCGGAAGCAGAGGCGGCGACCACAATGGTGTGGCTCATCGCGCCATGTTCTTCCAAGGTGGCAACCACGCGGCGGATTTCCGCAGCACGTTTGCCGATGGCGACATAAATGCAGATCAGTTCGTCACCGGGGCGGTTGTTCTTCTGATTGATAATGGTGTCCAAGCACAAGGCGGTTTTGCCTGTACCCCGGTCACCGATAATCAATTCGCGCTGTCCACGCCCAATTGGAATGAGGGCGTCAACTACGCGGTAACCTGTTTGCACCGGACGGAACACGTTTTGACGTTCCATAACGCCGGGGGCGATACGCTCAACTTCATAGGTGCCGCCAGTGGCATTGATTGGGCCTTTGCCATCGAGTGGTTCACCGAGAATATTGACCACGCGCCCGATGAGTTCCGAACCCACGGGAACGGAGTTAATCCGCCCGGTTGCCCGAACTTCATCACCTTCATTGATGTCTATGTACTCGCCGAGGATGATGATACCAACACTGTCCTCTTCGAGATTGAAAGCTACGCCGAGTGTACCGTTGGAAAATTCAACCAATTCCTGTGCATGTACATTAGGCAAACCGGATACGAGGGCGATACCGTCACCAACTTTGAGTACGTTACCGACTTCGACGGCCTGCACATCACGGCTAAAGCCTTTAATTTGTTCCAGTAGTCCACTGGTAAAATCTTGTGTCCTATCCACCATGTACTTACGCCTCCATGCTGTCGTGGGGACAAACTTTGCTTGTTATTGATATTATTACGCGGCAGGGCCAGCGTTATAATTTGTGGGATGTGGTTTGCTTGTTAAATATAGAACAAACGCCGCCATTCGTCAAAATTTCGTTAGCGTGGTCTATTTTTTGTGCTAAGATTGTAATGTTTGTACGCTCAAAAACATCTATGTATGCCTGATTCTCGTGGAGCGACTTTGTTATGACGACTGACCCTATAATACCTGCATCCGGGCCAGTTGAGAACCCTGATGAGCTAAATGAACGTCTTCAGGAACTGGAATTTTTGCAGAATTTGGATCGGGAACTCAATAGTGTCCTGAATCTGGAACACGTGCTGGATATTACACTTGACTGGGCCATGCGCCGCACCGCAGCCGATACCGGGTTGATCGCCAAAAAGGTCGAAAATGGCCTGCAAGTAGTACGGGTGGTGGGCGCGGCGTTTCAATATGCCACGACGCTGATGCGCGAACCACTTTCTGTTTTGACCGGAATTATTGGGCGGGTTGCTGAAAGTGGTAAACCCGTTTATATGGCGTATGTAACCAGCCACGCCGATCAGAGTTTGATTTATGCTGGATCACGTTCACAATTTACAGTGCCGCTGGTGTTTAAAGGGGAAGTGCTGGGGGTGCTGCATCTGGAAAGCCGACGCCCGACCCATTTTAATACCGATATGCGGGCTTTTGTGATTCATGTGGCGAACCGGGCCGCGATTGCTTTTCGGAATGCTGATTTGTATACGCGCACCTATAACGCCGAGCAGTTAAAATCTGACATGATTCGGATGGCGGCGCATGATCTGCGAAACCCACTGAATGCCGTTATTAATGGTGTGTTTTTGCTTAAACGCCTGCATGACCAGATGCCCGAATTGGCGATCAAAGCGATTGAAAATGTTGAAGGGGCAGCTAATCAGATGCGCTTGTTGATTGACGAGCTGCTGACGCTGGAGCGGATTGAATCGGCCCTGCAAATCTCTGATCACCCGATTAATATGGTGATGGCGCTGCAAGATGCCTTGCACCGAATGCACGCGGAGGCGGAGGCGAAATCGCACGAATTGGTGGCGGCTTTACCAAGTAAGCCGATTATTGTATCAGGTGAATTGGCCCTGTTCCGCCAAGCAATGATTAATTTGATCAGTAATGCGGTTAAATATACGCCAGAACATGGCAAGATTATTGTCCGGCTGGAACGCATGGGCAGTCGGGTATTCTTTGAGGTCGAAGATAATGGTTTTGGAATCGCCGCGGAACGACAAGCGAAGTTGTTCCAGCGGTTTTATCGGGCACGGCAACCCGGTACGGAAACAATTGAGGGGACAGGGCTGGGGTTAAGCCTTGTCAAAGCCATTATCGAACGCTCGGAAGGCGAAGTCTGGTTTCGTAGTGAAATGAATAAGGGCAGCACCTTTGGCTTCTGGGTGCCTGCTTTCGAATTGGGTGAGTCCATCGTCGTCGAAGAATTGCCCCAAAGTGAAAAAATGGGTACCAGTGAAAAAATTGGCACAGATGATAACCCCACTGGCGATCAACCTACGGCTGAAATCAAATTAGCGGATGCGCAGCCGATTGAGAAAACTGAAAAAACTGAGAAAACCGATAAGGCCGGATCAGAAGTATCCCAAGCCGTGACTCGACTTGTTGTCCAGCCTGTACCAAGAGTGGAAGAAGCGCATCACGTGGCAGGTGGCAACGGCTTACCCCGACAATCGCATCAATGAAAAAAAAGTACACGCATGGCAAAATGGAAAACTAGTCCTGAAACCCTTTTTCACCTGCTGATCCGTATCCCCGAAGGTTTTGTGACCCGCAATGTCCTAGCAAGTCGTTTCCGAGTTGACAATCGGGCCAATAAACAAATTACCCAACTCGTCGAATCGGGCAAAGTTGGGCAGGTGGGTGATTTATATTTTGACCCACAGCGGCGCACGGCTGACCAAGTTAATGCGCTGCGGGCTTGGTGTCGTCCTCAATTGCCGCGTATGCGGGATGCCAATACCTATATTGATCGTCCGACTGTTGATTTATTGAATGCACGGCAGGCAAAACTATCTGAGGCCGAACTACAAGTTATCAACGGGCTGCCAGAAAGCGGGTATGCAGAGTTAACCCAGCTTGGGGCGGATGAATCCGTTATACAAGACCTGCTTAGTCGTGAGATTTTGATGCAGGCGAATGGGTTGATTTATGACCCGTTGCGGTTGGGTGCGTTGACCATCCAAGAAGTGCTGCTGCGGCGCAACCTTGCTCCGATGTTTGAGGAAATTTTGGCCTATTTAAAAACCTGCAAAGGTGAGGTGGCCCGATTTGATCTTCTGCGGGAGCAATTTGAGCAGTCGGTTGTGGATCGTTTGGTGGGGCAGGGACAGCTCATCCGATTTTCGCTGCAATGGCGGAAAAAAGGCCAATTGATGTCATGGGTGACCCATGTTGAGGCCGATATTGAAAAAGCGCGGCGGACGGCGGCAGCGGAGAGCCGGGTTCGAGATGAAGAATGGCAGCCGTTGCTGGAAGACGCAGGCGATGTGCTGCGCCCAGATGCAAAAGATGGCTCGACTTTTCGGCAGCAAGTGGCGGCACGCACCTATATTTTGAGCAAAGCGGCGGCGCGTCTGGGGGCACGGCCAGAAACGCTTGAGGCGGCGATTAACTCTGGCGATGTATTTGCGTTTGAAGACCCGCAAGGCCATATTCGGCTACCGGCGGATGATGTGGAAACCGCCTTTACCAATCCACAATATGCGCTGCATTTTACGGGACGTGAAAAAATTAAACCGCGTGAGATCGCACTGGTGGCGGAATTATCCTATGCCCAAACACGTAATCGGTTGCAGCAGGAAAAACTGAGTACCACCGCGCCGCGCTGGGATCAGGTTTACGGCGAATGGGGACTGCCGGAACATCTGTATGAATTTAAAGCCCTTCTAAAGGTCAAAAAAGTTGAATGGCGCGATGAACGCCACACGGCTTTTGTCGAGGAACAGGCTAAGATTGAAGATACACGCAAGCGCCGTATCCAAGAAGAAAAGCAGTTGCGTGAAGAACTGCGGGCGCGGTTGCTACCGATTTTCCCGACATGGGAGCATGAAGGACGCGAAAACCAGCGGGTGATTATCCATTTTGGGCCACCGAACAGCGGGAAAACCCATGACGCACTGACCGCACTGGCTGAGGCAGGCAGTGGTTGGTATCTTGCCCCGCTGCGACTATTGGCATTTGAGGTATTTGACCGCCTGAACATGAACGGGGTGCGGTGTAATCTGCTGACTGGCGAAGAATCTATTCCGGTGGATGGGGCGACGATTACCGCCTCCACGATTGAGATGTTTAATGCCCAACACAGCGGTCAGTGTATCATCATTGATGAAGCACAGATGCTGGCTGACCCGGATCGTGGGTGGGCATGGACACGCGCTTTGATGGAAGCCCGCGCCCCGGAAATTCATGTTATTGGGCCAAAAGCCGCCGTAAATTTGGTTAAGACGATGGCGGAATCGGTTTCGATGCCTTTTGAAGTGGTTGAACATCAGCGGCTCGCTCCGATTCAAATTGCCGATTATCCTTGGTCACTTAGTCGATTACCCAAGCGCACCATTCTGGTGGCTTTTTCGCGCTCGATGGTGTTGGAACTTAAAACACGCCTAGAAGCGATGCGGCGCAAAGTATCGGTAGTTTATGGTAGCCTGCCGCCGGAAGTGCGCCGTCGCCAAGCTGACCGTTTTGCGGAGGGGCAGACGGAGATTTGTGTGGCGACTGACGCAGTGGGCATGGGGCTGAATTTGCCAGCGGATTATGTCTGCTTCTATGAGGTGGATAAATTTGATGGACGGGATCGGCGCATGTTGACGCCATCCGAGGTGCAACAGATTGGTGGGCGGGCCGGACGGTTTGGCTATTCGGAGGCGGGCGAAGTTGGGGCGATGGACAAATATGGTTTGGCGACGGTGCGGCGTTTATTTAATGCGCCGGTGCATCAACTGACCCATGCACGGATTGCCCCATCGGTTGAGGAATTGGAACTGCTGCCGGGGACGTTTGCGGAACGATTGCAGGAGTGGGCGCGGCTGGAATCTATACCCGACCACCTGCGTAGTGTTCTCAAGACGGCGGATATGACTGAACGAGTTGAGCTGGCCCGGATGCTGGAAGCGCATGAAGTTGAGCAGTTGGGGTTACAGTTGTCGCTGAAATTGGTCAACGCGCCGACCCGTGAAAATACCCGTACCTATTGGCGACGGTGTGCAACGGCGATTTTGCTGGATCGGCAAATGCCACCCCCACCACTGCCCCCGCTGGAAATCCGCGACAGTATTGATCTTGACCTTACGGAAGAATCTATCTCGCATGCCGATGTCTATTTGTGGTTGAGTCAGCGGCCTGAATTTCGCAACAGCGGCATGGAGGAAGAAGCGGTTCGTCATGCACGGGCTGATTGGTCGGCGCGGATAGATGCGGCGCTGCTTAGGAGAATTGAGGCGGCGCGGCAATGTGCGAGCTGTGGCAAACGATTGCCCAAGAATCATCCGTATGGCATTTGCGACAACTGCTATTATAACAGCCGTTACTTTAGCGATGAGGAAACCTACGAACAAGTCCGGCTAGATGAAGACGTTGAGGACGAATTGGTGGCGTGGGATGCGTCGTATTTTGCCCCCAAAGAGGATGCACCTAAGTTTATGGCGCTGAGCGAAACACGCTGTCCGGTGTGCAAAGAAGAAGTTGTTGCATCGGGGAGGGCGCGGCTTGAGCATTGGCATCAGGCCCACCGGGGCCAGAATTCGCTGACAGTTTCACAAGTGGCATGGATTGTAGGACGCCACAAGGCCGATATTCCAAGTATTATCAAATTTGACCATCGGCCTCATGGCTTGAACGGCACGCGCTATTGGAACTTAAGCACGGTTGAAGCGTTCCTAAAATCGCACGTTAGCCCGCCTGAATATTCTGAAGATATTGCTGAATAGTATCGAAGGCGTCGGCTGGGAAATTGGGCATCGTCGGGCGCAGATAGGTGTCGGCGGTTTTTAACATGCCTATCGCGCATTCTGCTGGATTAAGTAGCAGCATGTCGTTGAGGGTCGCGCCGACTGCTGGGAAAACCTTTTCAAAACGGCGGAAGGCATCTAGATTATCTAGCACGGCTTTGTTACCGGCGGGTAGATATTTGCCCAAGAGCCATAGCAGTTCATACATGGCGAAATCTTTGATAAAACGATGTCCACTTAATTTTTCACCACGCTTAAAGCGGGCCGCCCCAATCATGAGATGGGTTAGGAATTGACCGATGTAATGATTATCGGTGGCTTTGGCGGCATTGGCAGCAGTTCTATCGGCAATCGCGGCAAGAGTCGGCGCAAAATTGGCCCGGTCAATCAACAGACGATAATCATTGGCGCTGATTAGCTGAAGTTCGGCGGCATCGAATATGGCAAATTCGATGAGATGCCCATAGTCAAAAATCGCTTTGACGCCGTGTTCGGTTTCCCGAAACGAAAACACGATATGGTCAAAATCGGGCACCCACCGCAAATTCTGCCGGAAATCTTCTTGCTGCCCACTTTCGACAATTACAAGAAAATCATGGTCAGACCACTGATCGGGGGTGCGTCCCTGTGCCGCCATTGAGCCAGCCGATATGAGGCCGATGACACGGGAATCGGATTCAAGGTTGGAGATGAGCTGCTGGGTGAAACGGTGATAATGTTCGGGGTTCATAGGTTGCCTTTTGGGAATAGGGGAATGTTAAAAAACCATCTACCTAGAGCAGGCGATGGTTTTTTTGTGCTACAGAAAAGAAAAAGTCCAGAAATCTTAGCCGCGTGCGTTGTAGCCGGGGCCAGCCGAAAAGAAGTCGTAATTGGGCTGGATGTCTTCGGTGAGGTCAAATACTTCGCCACCGGCGGCGGTAACACGATCACCCTTGAAGGGCTGATAGCCTTGGCTGGGTTTCATTTCATGAGCATCCGGCACTTCATCTTCGGGGAAAATGGCTTCGTAGGGGCATTCAGGAACGCACGCACCGCAATCAATGCAGGTGTCGGGGTCAATGAAGTACCAAGGCCATTCCGCTTCGGGAATACCGGGGATAATGCATTCGACGGGACAGACTTCCACACAAGCGCCGTCACGCAAACACAGACCAGTAATGATATGGGTCATGATATAGAGGCTCCTTGCCAGAGTTGCACAAATGTTAACCGGAGATAACTCCGAGATTTACCATGCTTATGTGTTAACTATAGCAAATTGGTTAAGCCTGTCAATCGAATTGGGATAATTTACAGAAATCATCCAATGATATTAGCAAAAAAGGCGAGTCAACTTGCATTGACCCGCCTTGGCGATCCACTTCTTGATATTACTTGGCTGCGGCAAAACGTTCCGCCACCGCGTTCCAATCCACCACATTCCACCATGCGGCGATGTAATCGGGGCGTTTGTTTTGAAATTTCAGATAATAGGCGTGTTCCCACACATCCAGACCGAGGATGGGGGTCAATCCGGGGGTGTCAGTTAGGGGGTTGTTCTGGTTGGGGGTCGAGGTGATGGTGAGTGAACCATCGGCCTTGACGGACAACCATGCCCAGCCTGAACCGAAGCGGGTGGTCGCGGCTTTGGCAAATTCCTCTTTGAAGGTAGCAAAGCTGCCAAACGCGGCATTAATCGCAGCCGCCAACGCACCTGTTGGTTCACCGCCACCTTTGGCGCTCATGATTGTCCAGAACAGGGTGTGATTGAAATGACCACCGCCATTGTTGATGACGGCATTACGTGCGCCTTCCGGCACTTTGTCCAGCGATTTCAGCAGGGCGTCAATCGGGAGGGCGGCGAGTTCGGGTGAATTTTCGAGCGCTTTGTTCAGATTGTTGACATACGCTGCATGGTGACGATCATGGTGAATTTCCATCGTCTGGGCGTCAATGTGTGGTTCTAGGGCATTAAACGCATACGGCAGCGGGGGCAGTTCATGGGCCATGTTTTTCTTCTCCTCAGAAGTTCAACATTTTCGGTTTCGCGGTAAAACGTGCGAAGTTAATGATAACACGCGCCAAAACTGCCTGCGAACTGTACAATAGTCCAGCCGGGAATTTCTATTGGATTTCTTATTATTCCGTAAAAAAGGACAGTGCCGTGTCACATCGCGCCAGCATTCCGTCTTGGCTGCCATTTGTGGTGATGGGGGTGGGGATTTTCGCAGTCTCGACGGCAGCTATATTCATTCGACTGGCCCAAGAAGAAGATGCGCCTTCGCTGGTGATTGCAGCGGCACGGATGGTGGTGGCGTCGGTAGTGCTGACGTTTCCGGCAATCCGGCGGTATCCGCACGAATTACAAAAACTGACCCGGCGCGATATGGGGTTGGTGCTGATTGGGGGCGGGGTGCTGGGGCTGCATTTTGCGACATGGATTACCTCGTTGGAATATACGTCGGTGGTCAACAGCGTGGTGTTGGTGACGACCAATCCGCTGTGGGTGGCGGTGCTGGCTCCGCTTTTCCTCAAAGAGAAGTTAGGCCGATTTACGCTCATCGGGTTGGTATTGGCGTTTGGCGGGGGGATTCTGGTGGCTCTGACGGGTTCGGCGGGTGATCCCCCTAATCGTTCCGATCCACTGTTGGGCAATGGGCTGGCGGTGATTGGGGCGATGATGGCGGCGGTTTATTTTGTGATCGGGCGGCGGTTGCGCGGCGGATTGAGCCTTATCCCGTATGTATGGCTGGTGTATGGTGTAGCGGCGATTGTACTGGTGGTTGCTGTAATCCTGACAGGGCAGCAGGTGGGCGGGTTAGCATGGCAGGCGTATGTGTGGATGGCGCTGATGGGCCTGACCGCGCAGTTAATTGGGCACTCGTCGTTTAATTTTGCGCTCGGCTATTTACCAGCGGCCTATGTCAGTTTGGTGGTATTGGGGGAGCCAATTGGCAGCGGGATATTGGCAGCGATTTTTTTGGATGAGTGGCCCGTGTTTTTGCAATTGGTCGGGGCGGCGTTCATCTTGGGGGGGATTGCGATTGCCAGCCGAGACCAGATGAAAAAAACAGCGGGGCTACCTGAAACATAGCCCCATCGGTTTACTGTTGATACAAAAAATCGCCGACGCCGGCCCAATTGGGAATGAAGGGCGGGACATCCTGACCGGAGAATAGGGGTACGGGCGGATAATTGGCTGTCCAGATGTTGGCAAGTGTGCCATCTCGATACATGTCCGCCAGCGTCCAATTGAGCAGTGTCAGAAAATCGGCGTCGTTGCGAGGGGTCGCCATGACAATCGGGCCGAATAAATCCTCGAAATTAGGTAACACGGCCCACGCATTGCGCGGATATTCGATGGTCAGGGCTTGCAGGCGGATGCTGTCGGCGAAAATGCCATCTACGTTGCGCTGGTCGAAGATTTCCTCGATGACTTGCTGATTACTGATAAAACGGTAAATCGCGGGAGAGATTTTTAGAAAATTCACCAGAAATTCAAGGCGTTCGCCATCGGAAGGGGTATCCTCGTAATAACCGATCCAGCTACCCCCGCGAAAACTGTTGATGCCACCGTCGAAGCGCCCATCTTTGACCACTAAAACCTGATGTTTGTGATAGTGATAGGGTAGGGAATAATCTACGCGATCTGCGCCGTCCCAACGCGGGCGCACATTGACGGCGATGTCGGCCTGCCCATTGGCGACCAAATCTACGCCTGTGTCGCTGGTATCGGGCAAAAAGACGATGGTCACGCCCCAGCGCCGCCCCATCTCGTAGATGATTTCGCGGCTGAGGGGGTCCAAAAATCGCTTATAGAGGGGGTCGGTATCGTTCAGGCTGACCCCGGCAACTATAATCGCTTCACCGTCGCGGATTTTGTCCATGACTGAGCGACTGGGCATCGGAATATCGGGGGGGAAATCTTTGACCTCGCGGGTGTCACCATCAAAATTGGTGTAGACCGGAATGAGGGCGGCAAAGTTGATGTCTTTGTCGGGGAACCATGCTTCGGCAATCTCGACCACGCGACCACTGGCATAGAGGCGTTGAATGGCCCGATTGACCGGATTGCGAAGATTGACATCATTGCGGCGGAAGGCGATGGCGTAGAAGTCGAAACGCACCACTTCGCCAAGCAGGCTCATGTTTTGGCGTCCGGCCCGCGACAAATCATCTAGTTCGCCGACCATCGCGTCTACTTCACCATTGGCAAGGGCGTCGAGGGCATCATCTTGGGTCAGATAGCGTACCAATTCCATGCCTGTGCCGTTTTGGGCCATCCATAGCCCCATTGCTTCTTCGCCACGACTGCCTGCGATAACACTGATGCGGCGATTGGCTAGATCGGCGATTCTGCCAAAGGGGTCGCCTTGACGAATAACGATGCGCTGTTCGTTGTAATAATAGGGATGGGAATATTCCATCCACTGCTCACCATCGCGGGTGCGAATTTGTTCGCCAATCAGCACATCTACCTGCCCACTCAATAGAGCCTGTAATTGGGTTTCGGCGGTCACCTGTATAAACTCGACTTCGACCTTGAGATCAACAGCGATGGCCTGCATCAATTCGGCTTCATAGCCATTCACTTCGCCTTTGTCATCGAGCCATGAAAATGGTGGGACGTTATAACGCACGCCGACGTGGATTTTGCCCGTTTCTTGCAGGGTGCGGATTCCCGACACTGCCGCCGCTGGAGGGGCCGGGGTCGGGGTGGCAACGGTGATGGGGGTCGGGGGGACGAGTGTGCCCACCTGCGGGGTTGGGGTCGGTTGGCCCTGACCATTCTGGGCGAAGGCGAGGGGACTTATCACCAGTAGCCCAAAGGCAAGGGTGATTAATAGGCTGGTCAAAAACAGGGATTTAGATTTCATCATCTTTTGGCGCTGTATACAATTCGTGTTCGGTCAGATAATTGAGGACGGACTCGGTGACACGGTAACGAATCGAGCGTCCTTGTTTAATACGGGTGACAATTTCGGTTGAGGAAATCTCAATTTCAGGGGCTTCCAAGAAATAGAGTCTTTCCAATAGTCCCGGTAAACGACGAGTTAGGGCAGACAGGTCGGGATAGACATCCGGTCGCTGCATTACGACGAGGGTCGTCATCTTCAAAATTTCATCGGGCCGCGACCACGACAGAAAATCACGCAGGGAGTCGCTGCCCATCAAGAAAAACAGATCGGCCTCCGCGAAATCACGGTGAAACATGGCGATCATGTCGACGGCGTAATGTGGCCCCGGACGATCCATGTCGGCACGCGATGCGGTAAAGCGGGAATTGCCATCAATTGCCAGCTTGACCATCGCCAAACGATCTTCGGTAGGGGCACGCGGTAGCCCGACTTTATGGGGCGGATTGGAAGCGGGTACGAAAAATACGCAGTCCAGTTCAAGGCTGTCGGCTGCGGTTTCGGCAAGAATGAGATGTCCAAGATGGGGCGGGTTGAATGTGCCGCCAAAAATTCCGATGCGCTTATAGCTCAAGCGAATACCTTCCGTTTCGATTGCGGGATAAGTGTGCCGGGATGTGTCATTTTTGTCTAATGCGTCTTACCCACGATAGGCTGACTTGGTTAACCACCGCTGATAGAAAACAAAGGATAGGCCATTGACCTATCCCAAGTGATTGATTCATGACGGGGATGCTGAAAGATCAGCCGCCACCACCGCCGACGCCTTCGATAATGCCGCCTTCGGTCATGCGACGGGCATCGAGCGCATTAATCGCATCTTCACGGTTCATGTAGCCGAGTTCGACCACGACATCCACAATAGATCGGCCTTCATACATGGCTTTCTTGGCGACTTCCGCACCCTTTAGATAGCCGATAATCGGGTTGAGGGCCGTCACGAGAATGGCGTTCTTGCCGAGCCAACCTTCGGCTTTTTCGGCATTGGCGGTTAGGCCTACCACACATTTTTCGGTGAAGGCTTTGACCGAGCCAATAATGACGTGCATCATCTCGAATAGGTTGTGGGCAATAATCGGCATCATGACGTTTAGTTCAAGCTGACCCGCTTGGCCCGCCATCATAACGGTCAGGTCATTGCCGATGACGTGGAACATTGCCATGTTGAGCATTTCTGCTAAGACCGGATTGACCTTACCGGGCATGATGCTGGAACCGGGTTGCACGGCGGGCAGACGGATTTCATCTAGGCCGGTGCTGGGGCCGCTGGAGAGCAGGCGGAAGTCATTGGCGATGCGGATTAAATCTTGGGCAAGGGTACGCAGCGCACCGGAGAAAAATACGGCGTCTTGCATACTTTGCATACTCTCGAAAAGATCATCACTTTCTTCGAGGTCAATGCCCGTCAGTTCGGCCAATTTCTTAACCATGCGGCTGTGATATTCGACATGAGCGTTTAGGCCAGTGCCGGTTGCTGTGCCGCCAATACCGAGGCGTCGCAGACCATCGGCGGCAAGATTGATTTTGTGAATGTTGCGTTCGATGGCTTTGGCATAGGCACCAAATTCTTGACCGAGACGGACAGGCACGGCATCTTGCAGGTGGGTGCGTCCACTCTTGACCACGCCGTCAAATTCTTTGGCCTTGTCTTCGAGGGCGATTTGGAGCTTGGTCAACACGGCTAACAGTTCATCCAAACGCCACAGGCAACCCAAGCGAACCGCAGTGGGGATGGTGTCGTTGGTAGACTGGGCCATATTCACATGGTCGTTGGGATTGACAGGTTTCTTGGGGTTATCAATGGCGTAGCCGATGATTTGATTGGCACGGTTCGAAATGACTTCGTTGGTGTTCATGTTTTGGCTGGTGCCAGCGCCGGCTTGGAAGGGGTCTACCATAAAATGGTCGTTCCATTTGCCAGCAATGACTTCATCCGAGGCTGCCATGACTGCTTTGGCAATTTCGGCACCGCTGATCTTTTTGCCGTCTAGGTCTTTGTCTTGGAATAGGCCCAAGTCGAGGTTAACCTCTGCCGCAGCCCGTTTAATGGTCGCCATAGACCAAATGAAGGCCGGATAGCAGTGTCCGCCTGAGACTGGGAAATTGAGGACTGCACGTTGTGTCTGTGCGCCGTATAATGCACTGGCGGGGACTTGTAGTTCGCCAAGCGAATCTTTCTCGATACGGAAGTCTGACATGGGGTAAACGGTACTCCTGAGTTTCAAATTCGGGTGAAAGCAAAATATTATTGGTTTATGGTCAGTTTAACGCAGACTTGGTAACCGGACAATGACAAAAGGCCCATTCTGTGATTAATATTTGACATAAGATTATGCTGTAATCAATCGTCTAATAATGGACACTATTTTCTTATGACCTATCCACCCAAACGAATTCCTACCCTCTCGCGGCGTGATTTTTTGGCGTTAGCTGGCTTGGGGCTGGCTGGAACAGCGGCCTGTGCCGGATTAACCGCCATAGGTGTTTCTGTGCTCAATGAGCAAGAATCACAGCCGACGCCTGTTCCGCCGACCCGTACTCCTGACCCAGCGCGATTGGCAAGATTTAAGCAGGTGGATCGTCCGCCAATTGTTACCCGTGAAGCGTGGGGCGCACGGGTGGTTAATCATGAGGCCGAAGAAGAATTTGGGTTTTATTCGTTGGATAACCCTGAAGGTTGGCGCGAATATGACACCGATCTGCGGGTGGCGTACCAGACGGTCGTCATTCATCACTCGTCATTGTATGAGACGGACGACGAAACGACGATACGCGAGATTCAAAATTTGCATCTGGATGAACGTAGGTGGGCTGATATTGCCTATCATTTTGGGGTCGGCTTGACGGGTACGGTTTATGAGGGGCGCAAGATGTCGGCGCGGGGTACCCACACCGAATTGCATAACACAGGCAGTTTGGGGATATGCCTATTTGGAAATTTTGAGGAAATCTCACCGACACAGATTCAACTGGACACGACACAGGCCTTGGTCAATTGGCTGGCGGTTCGGCTAAGTCTGACACATCTGGCGGGGCATCGGGAATTTAATGATATTACGGTGTGTCCGGGGGCTAATCTTTATCCGGTTTTGGATAAAATGGCGGAACGGGCATTGTTGCAGCGGGGCACAGGGGGGTATATCGCACCGCCAGAGCAGGTGATCACCCCGATTCCTGATGCTGCGAATTTGTTCTATAAAACATTCGGTTGTGATTGTTGCACCCGTCGAAACATTGTATAGGTTGATGACACTATCGCATTTGACCTGACAGTATAATATGATTACTCCCAAAGCGGCGCGTGGCAAGGATTGTCAATAAAATGAGCGATGGAACTAGTCAGGGAATGAATTTGGACCCGACTTTACAAGCGGTTAATGATAGTATGCTGGAAGGCTTGGGCCAATTAGCCGATTACTTTGGCTATAACAAGGTGATGGGCCAATTGTATGGTGCTTTATTGCTAAGTCCGGGGCCGTTGAGTCTTGATGATTTAGTAGAGCATCTGGGCAAAAGTAAAGCCGGTATCAGTATGAATATCCGCACACTGGAAAATATGGGTATTGTGCGCGAGGTGTGGGTACGCGAGACACGCAAAAAATTCTATGAGGCCGAAAGCGACCTATGGCAGGTCATCCAGAACGTCATTGGTAGCCGCGAAATCCGTGATATTGACCGGGCCTTGAGCGTGCTGGAGACAAACATCAACCGACTGCGCGAAAAGATGCCTACGATGGACGCCGATCTGAAAAAAACCGCCACGCATTATGTAACCCAGATAGACCAACTCTCTGATTTTTTCAAGTTAGCCCGCTACCTGTTGACGAGTATTTTGCAGCAGGGGCGCGATTTTGATATGAACGGGTTCGTAGATTCGCCCGATACCGAGAAATAAACCGAAATAAGAAGTAGCGAGATAACAACAACAGCATGACACAGCAGTTTTTGGATGAAGCCCGCGTGTTCGTCAAAAGTGGCGACGGCGGTGATGGTCGTATCAGTTTTCGGCGCGAGAAATTCGCCCCACGCGGCGGCCCGGATGGGGGCGATGGGGGACACGGCGGGAATGTCGTTCTGGTTGCCAATCCTAAAATCAATACCCTGCAATCGCTTGCCAATCGCGTCCATTTTCGGGCCGAACCCGGCATTGCGGGTAATATTGCACTGCGGACGGGAGCAACCGCGCCTGATCTGGAAATCGAAGTACCCGTCGGGACGATTGTCCGCGATGATGAAGGGAATTTTATCGCTGATTTGACACGCGCCGCCCAACGGGTGATTGTGGCTAAGGGTGGACGTGGTGGCAAAGGCAACACTAAATTTAAGAGCAGCACCAACCAAGCACCGCGTATTGCTGAAAAAGGCGAACCGGGTGAGGAAAAATGGCTCAATCTTGAATTGAAACTGATGGCCGATGTCGGGATTGTCGGCGTGCCGAATGCTGGCAAGAGTACCCTTTTGTCGGTTATATCGAACGCCAAACCAAAGGTGGCGGATTATCCGTTTACTACGCTCATTCCTAATCTGGGGCTGGTGCGCTTGGACTATCGGGATATGGTCGTAGCTGACATCCCCGGTTTGGTTGAAGGGGCGAGTCAGGGTGTTGGTTTGGGGCACGATTTTTTGAAACACATTCAACGCACCCGCGTCTTGATTCATATGCTGGATGGGGCAGCGCCGAACCCGCTGGCGGATTACCACCAAATCAACACCGAATTGGCGTTGTTTGACGAGAAATTGTTGGAGAGGCCGACGGTGGTGGTGGTCAACAAAATGGATTTACCCGAAGCTCAAGCCGCTTGGCCTGCCATACAGACCGAACTGCGCAGATTGGGTCGAGAGCCGATGGCCCTTTCGGCGGCAACCCAACAAGGCACCCGCGAATTGATCAATAAGGCTTTCGAGTTGATAGACAGCTTGCCTGATGAGACGGAAGCGGATATTCAAGAAGCCGAAGAAGTGCGGGTGTATCGTTTGGAAGATGATCAAATGGCTTTCCAAATTTCCCGCCGGATGGATGGTAGCTTGCAAGTATCCGGTAAACGTATCGAACGGGCCGCGCAGATGACCTATTGGGATTATGACGAGGCGTTGATGCGTTTCCAGAGAATCTTGGAGGCGATGGGTATCTCGACGGCGCTGCAAAAAGCAGGCGTGAAGGCTGGTGATACGGTCTTTATTGGCGAAATGGAACTTGAATGGGGCGACGAGTCTTTTGGTGATGAAGAACCCGAAGACGAGTCGGAGGATGGGGATGAGGGCGCCAATTAATAACCCCGCCGGAATTCAAGCTGCATGATGCGTGCGACGGCAAGCATTGTCAGCATAAGCAAGAAAATTGGCAAGAGGTAGGTAAGCTGAGGTGGGCTGGCAACGGTCATCAACATAAGGCTTCCTAACCCTGCCGATTTAAATAAGATCGCCCCTCCGACAGCGCGGGTTGTGCGTTGACGTGGGGGCGTTTGTGTATCTAGCAGAATGACCAAAATGCCATAACAGGGGGGCGTAATGAGCAATAGGATCAGAGCAAGCGCGATGAATGGGGGCATTTGTCATATTCTCCACCATAAGGACACCTATCCTTATTGTAGCATTGACCCTATTTGAATTGGCTTAATCTGGTTGCCAAAATTTTGCCAACTTCGGGGCAGTCAACGGCATGACTGGCTTGGGAGAAAGTATTGATGAGATGTTCCACGAGGTCTTGATTGACGACAATCGCGCCGCCATGACCGGGAATGATGACATCGGCCTCGGCACAGATATGGGCGACACTGCGCCATGTCTCGATGATTTCAGTGGGGGAGTAGTCGTTAGGCCAATAATAGCCCCATGCCCGTAGCCACACTGCGTTTAACACCGCGTCACCGACGATCCATACCTGCCGATTTTCGGTATCATGAAAGGCGATGGCCCGCAGCATGGCATGATGACCGGGGCAGTGGATGAGGCGGAATGAATTGTCGGTGGGGAAAAAGGGCTTGCCCTGAAGCGAATGCTCCGGCGTGGCATAGGCAGGTAGATGGTCAAAATGGGGATGGGTGACAAAATAGTGCCCGATGTGCGGGATGCGATGCCCAATCTCATTCAGGGTTTTGATACTGGCGAAATAATCCGGCCCAATCAGGCAGGGGTCGGTTATTAGGGTGTTTTGGGGCGAGGGGGCTTCATCGGCGGGCCATATCAGCACCGAGGTACAGCAGTAGGGGGTTTGCTCATCATACGACCCGTCGGGACGTAGTGGCAGACCCCCTAATTGCAGAACTTGCCATTGATAGCGGCGCACGGTGCGCTACTCTGGTTTGAATGCCAATAATCGCAGGCCGTTGAGTACGACAATCACCGTGCTGCCTTCGTGACCGACCACCCCTAAGGGCAACGGCAAATGAACAAAGGGAAGCAGGGCGCTAATCACCAATACGACAATCACCGACATGCTAAACACCAGATTTTGGATAACCACGCGGCGGGCACGTTTGCTAAGGGCGATCGCATAGGGGATTTTTGAAAGGTCGCTGGACATCAGGACGACATCGGCGGTTTCTAACGCGACATCAGTACCTGCCGCACCCATTGCAATGCCGAGGGAGGCGGTTGCGAGGGCCGGGGCATCATTCACGCCGTCACCGACCATAGCCACCGGACCATATTCGGCGGCAAGTTGGTTTAGGACGGTGACTTTGTCTTCGGGCATCAAATTGGCATAGGGGGTATCAATGCCTGTGGCTGACGCAATCGCCGCCGCAACCTGCGGATTATCGCCGGTGAGCATGGCGATTTTTTGAATGCCGACATGGTGTAAGGCTTGCAGGGCGTTTTTGGCTTCGGGGCGGGCAGTATCGGCGATGGCGACAATGCCTAACCAATGTTCGGGTTGCTGATATACCAAAAGGGCCGTTTTGCCATTCTGATAGAAAGCCTCTTGCTGCTGACGGATCGCGTCGGGAATTGCAATATTGTCTTCATCAAACAGGCGCTCTGATCCAATCAGCAGGTCTTGGCCTTCAATGGTGGCGCGGATGCCCCGACCCGGCACGGCCTCAAAAACTTCCGGTTCGGCAAGGGCTAATTGGCGCTCTTTGGCGGCCTTGACGACTGCATTGGCTAATGGATGCTCCGAACGGGCTTCGGCGGAGGCGGTCAATTTAAGGAGGTCGTTTTCGGATAGGTCGTTTAATACCACAATATCGGTAACAATGGGTTTGCCAGTGGTAATTGTGCCGGTTTTGTCAAACGCGACGACCTTAATGAGGGCCATGCTTTCCAGATGTGCCCCGCCTTTGAACAACACCCCATGCCGTGCTCCATTCGCAATTGCTGAAAGGATGCTGGCGGGGGTGCTGATGACTAAGGCACAGGGGGACGCCACGACCATGACCACCATAGCCCGGTAGAAATTCGCGTTAAAACCCACACTGGTGAGCAGCGGCGGCAGGAAAATTAGCAATAGGGTAGCGCCGATGACGACCATCGCGTAATACTGCTCAAATTTGTCGAGGGCGGTTTGGGTGTTGGCTTTGTTGGCCTGCGCGTTTTCGACCATTTGAATAATACGCGAGAGGGTGCTTTCGGATGATAGGCGAGTGACCTCGACATCCAACGCGCCATTTTCGTTGATTGTTCCGGCAAAAACCTCATCCCCCGGTTGTTTGAGGACAGGCACGGATTCGCCTGTAATACTGGCTTGATTGACGCTGGCAGTGCCACGAATTACGCGACCGTCTACTGGAATACGTGCGCCCGGTTGCAAAATAACCACATCGCCATGTCGCAATTCTTCGACGGGCACTTCGACCAAGTGGTCATCGCGCCGAATGGTGGCGGTATCAGGGCGGAGGTCAAGCAGGCTTTGAATGGCTCGTCGACTGCGACCCATCGCGTAATCTTGCAGCACGTTGGAGAGGCTAAACAGAAACAGCAAAATCGCGCCCTCATGCCATTGGTTCACTAAAGCCGCGCCGCCTGCTGCTAGTACCATCAAGAGGTCAACGTTAATTTCTTTATGCAGCAAACTTTGTAAGCCGGCTTGCACGCCAAAATAGCCCCCTGCCAGATAGCTGATGATGTTGGCGGTGAGAATCGTCCATGCGGGCATCGCTAGCTGTTCAAATGCCATGCTGGTCGCTATCGCAAGGGCGGTGATTATGACGAGGGCGGGTTCAATATTGGCACCAAGCCGGGCGAAAGGACTGAGGGGAGTAGCTTGTGTGTTACGAATAGCCTTCTCATTCGGCTCGACCCTTTCAGCCGGGATACTGGTGTTTAGGGTAAACTGAGCCATTTGGATTCCTTTCGTTGCTCGACGGTTATGTTACAGTGTTCAGTAAAATTTAACCGTAGTTAAATTTACAGTTTACTTGTGTAATCTATTATAATGCACCCGCGTAAAAATTCCATCAGTTTTTAGTGAGAAGCACCTGAATGCTTCATCTGATAAAAAACGCAGCAACAGCACTTTAAGTATGGGAGGGTTGGCAGTCCTTTCCCTACGACCCAGACATCACCGGATTATTTACGGGATGAGGCACTAAATATCATGACGAATTTCTATCTCGAACTAGGGGTCTATGAAGAAATATGCGGTCATGCCGCCGATTACCCGACCCATGAGGTGTGTGGCCTAGTCGGTGGGCGGTGGAAGCCATTTGATCGGGCCGCTTTTGGTGAGCAGGTGGCCCGTATTCCGAATGTCGCGGAACAGCCAGAGGTTACGTTTTTGATGGAACCGCGAGCGCAGATTCAGGCGATGACCCGTTTTGCGAAAGCCGGCCTCGACACGATTGCGATATTTCACAGTCATCCACAGGGCATGGATCGGCCCTCGGAGATGGACATCAGTGAAAGCGCCTATCCTGACGTAATCTACTTGATTGTATGTCCCGCCATCTATGCGGAGTGGAATCTGGGGAGACCGCCAACCGTACATGGTATGGTGGTAACGGCATGGCGTATCAAAAACGGGGAAGCTACGGCGGTGACGATTGTAGTGAGCGAATAGGGGCGATAGAGGGCAATGGCAATTTGCCGATTACCCCCTAGGTAACTGCCAATTATTCGCGGGTGAGCAGATCGTAGTGTAGGAAGAAATTTGGCTCGACGGTAATCCCGCTGATGTCGTTCCATGCCAATACTGTTAGGGTGTCTTGCCACAGTGGGGCGATAATGTTCTCCGGTTGAATTAGGGCTTGGGCCTGACGATACAGTTCGGCCTGTACGGTCGGGTCACTTTCGAGGGCAGCTTGATTGAGAAGGGCGTCAATATCGGCGTTACCAAATTCGCCACCACGCGCCAACATGCCGTCGGAGTGGAGCAAGGCATATAAATAGTAACCGGGGTGAGTGACTAGAGGCGATAGGGCAAACACTGCCACTGGTGCGTCTCCATGCTGGACGGCCTCGGCAAAAACGCCGCGTTGTTCAAGATTTTGCCCTACATTGATATTAATGGCGATGACCCGCACCGGAATAAAATCTTTGGTCATATCATTCAAGGCATCCACATAATAATTGCCATAGACAGATTGCGAGGTGGCTAGATTAATCTGGGCGCGGCTAATATTGGCCTCACGATAGCCTGCATCACGTAGTTTGCGATCTACCTGCGTGGCGTCGGGGGTTATTTGCCATAACGGATTATAGGCGTCGCTAAACAATTCAGGCACTAGGCTGTAGGCAGGGGTCAAATAGCCTTGAAAATACTCCTGTGTCACGCGATCGCGGTTGATACCGAGCAGGAAACTTTCGCGCACGATGGGGTCGTCCATATAGTCATAGCGGCGCACCATGTACACATACCACATTCGCGCACTGGGGACGTTTTCTAGTCGCAGTGAAGCATTCGCCTCGGCTAGTTCGATGGCGTCGGGCAACAGCATATCGCGCCAGACCAAATCAATCGCATGGCTTTCTAGGGCTTGGCTCAGTTCAAAACTGGTGACATAGCGGCGCAGTTCAATGGTGTCCGTTTTGGCGATCGGCCCATATTGAAAATTCGGGTTGGCTTTGAGGGTGATGGTTTCGCCGGGATTCCATGAATCGAATAGATAGACACCATTGCCAGTTAGGCTGGTCGGAAATTGGTTGAGGGCGTCGGCAGGGAAGTCACTTTCTTTGACCGCGAAGAAGGGCGGCAGGGATACTAGGCCCAAGAAATAGGGGATGGGGCGGGTTAATTGAAATACCAATGCGCCGTTTTCATCCACCGATACGGAAGTCACGAGGCCATCCAATAAATCGAAGGCTTCTTCATCGAGGGTAATGACGCGGTTGATGCTGTAGGCGAAAGTATCGGCGGTGATGGGCGTGCCGTCGGTGAAGGTTGCGTCGTCATGGATGGTGAAGGTATGTGTCAGGCCATCTTCGCTGACGGTATGGGTGGCAGCAACCGCCAATTCATAATCGGTTGTGCCGGGGACTTGACGGGTTAGCCCAGTGTAGATGTGGCTTAATACTTCCCATGTGACGTAATGATAGGCTTCGGCGGGATCAAGGGTCAGCGGCAAATCGGTTGTGCCGATGGTGATGGTGCTATCCTGTGCGTGCGAAACGGGGGCGGTGGGGATAGCCATGACACAAACGGCGATACACAATGCCACCGCGAGTAATTTTCGATTTAACAACATAGGGACTCCTGCAAGTAGATTCTGATGTACGGGCTAAGTATATATACAAGCAAGAGTCTCGTTTAGATCGAAAATCTGAAATGCTCCCTAGCGGCGGGAGTTATCTCGATAAATATATTCCCAGATGGCACGCAGGAAGGCATTTTCATCAGGGTCGGGGCCGTTATAGAAGGTAACGCTGCCCTGTTGGTCATAGCGATAGTCTTCGCAGGTTTGGGGTAGACCACCCAGAACACTGACATCCGCAATTCGGCGATGTGTTTCCGCATTAAATACGGCCACGAGTCGGTACATTTGGAAGCGCTGAACATCAAAGATAAGACTGCCATCCTCGCGATAATAGGGGCATTCTTCGATCATCTGTTTTTGAATCTCCCCGACGCAAAAGATCAAAGATAATTCATCGCTGGTTTCGGCTTTTGTTTCTTCTGGCAGAATTTCGTGCCATTCATGTAATTCGTTTTCGCCTGTCCCAATCACCACGCTTCTGAATGGGCCTTGCGTTACCGGGAAATTGGCGATATTGGCATTGCCGCCGCCAAGTGCGGTGCAGCGGTCAAATGTCTGTTCCCCGAGCGCGGATATGAGTTTTTCTTCTTTTTGCCTTTGTAAAATAAACACGATGGCTATGCCAAAAACGGCTACGATGATGAGGGCAATGACGAACGTGAGACAGTTTTTTTGTCCGTCTGACATGGTTGCTCCCTTTAGAGGTTAAATTTCTTTACATAAATTTAAAACCATTGCCGCCCATTTGCCAAGTAAGGCTATTGTTGTGAAGATAGAGACGGGACAACCTCCAAATAGCCTGTACCAATGGGTGTGCCTTCTTCCTGAATGGTAATGACCCCCTCCCAATAATAGGGCAGGCCGTCCATTTGATCGGGTGTCTGGTCATCAAAGGCGGCGTCCACCTGAAAACTCCCAATTGGTGTTTCGATCAACCAACCGAGCGTAAATGCCACATTAGTTCGCGGGTTTGTCCAAGTACGGAGGGGGGTTAGGGTGACAGCGCCCTCAGTCGGCCAAAAGACAACCTGACCAGTCGAGTCAATATAGGTGGCTCCCAACGATGCAGGTAGGGGCGTTCCGGTGGGGTCGAGGAGTTGAAACAGCATGATGTAGCGCCCATCATCAAAGCGTAGACTGAACCAATTCCATGCGAGTGGACAAGCGGAAAAATTGCCCCATTGATGGTCAAACCACGTCGTGCCGCTGACTTGGGCGGAACTATTGTCCACCGCGATGCTGCCAACGGTGGAAAGGGCAGGGTGGGAATAATAGTAGGTATAACCATCTAGTGCCGATTTATCGCCAACACAATCATTGCCCATTGGGTGCAGACCGTCCGCGCCGTGCAGATAATAATCATACTGGTCGTTGGTGGCCCTCAAATGGAGGCTGAGGGGAACGGTGGCTCTGGTCGTAACGTCAATAGCGTTGTCATCAAAGTTGAGTTTCCAACTGTCGGTTGCGCTTTGGTACGCGATTGACAAGCCAGCATCTTGGAACTGCCAACCTGTAGCGGTGAAGGATAGCGAAGCCGGGTTGGGGACTAGGGTGCGATGGTGCAGAAATTGGCTGGTTCGTAGGTCGCTCACTGCAATATCATATAAATAGACCGTTAGGGTTGTGGAGGGGACGAGACGCGAAAAAATTGTAAATTGAAAGCCCCATTGCACCCCGTCGTCATCTTGGACGAGGCCTGTAAAATAAACCCATTCGACATAATTTTCATTGATAGCGGGGTCGTCGGAATGGAAGCGATGGTCACGCGGGAAATCGAGTACGCTGCGGGCGAGACCCTGATTTGGCTCTTGGGCACGGGTGGGTGTGATGTAAAGCAGGATACACAAGCTGATTAAACCCCAACGAAGCAGGCGCATAATTGGTCTCTCCTTTGGATAGGCAAATTCACGGAGTATTCTGACATCGGTTTTCAGAAATCACAACGAAATCTTGGTTAGTCTGGACTAGAAATATTGCGAATGCTAAGAAACCTCGCATATACTTATCATTTAACAGACGAACCTTCCGTTACAATGTAATGTGTCCACTAATGGGTATGTGAAGGTATAGGAAAGCTATGTGTGCGTCGACAGTGGTAACGGCAAATCAAGACCTTAATAATGGTCGAAAAGCAGAGCCTGATATGGAGCGTCTAAACGGGATTTATGCGATGCTGCCCGGATTGACGCTAATGGAACACAGCTTGATTGAACAGGCTTATGTCTTGGCGGCCAAAGCCCATGAGACGCAGTTTCGGGATTCTGGCAAACCGTACATCACGCATCCGGTGGCTGTTGCTGAAATCTTGGCCGAATTGAACATGGATTCACCCACCATCGCAGCGGCCCTGCTACATGATGTGGTTGAAGATACTGAAATTTCACTGGCAGATATTGAGCGTCAATTTGGGCGTGATGTGGCCCTATTGGTCAATGGCGTGACTAAGATTAAACAGCTTCCTACCGAAATGGGGGAGATGCGCCAAGCCAAAAAAGGCGATTTGCAAGCTGAATATCTGCGCCAGATGTTTATGGCGATGGGCAATGATGTGCGGGTCATCTTGGTCAAATTAGCTGACCGCCTCGACAACATGCGGACGTTGGGGTCGTTATCACGCGATCGGCAAATCCGTAATGCACGTGAAACCCTTGATATTTTTGCCCCGCTGGCAAATCGGCTGGGTATCGGCAAAATCAAATGGCAGCTAGAGGACTTATCGTTCCGCTATTTGGAGCCAGAACGCTATAAAGAATTGGCGGAACTGCTGGCAAGCAAACGGCATGAACGCGAAGAAGACATCAAATATGTCATTCTGCGTTTAGAGGAAGCCCTACGGAAACACGGCATCGAAGGAGAAGTGCGGGGTCGACCCAAACACATTTACAGCATTTATCGCAAGATGAAGCGCAAAGAAGTTGATTTTGAGCATGTTTTTGATGTGCGGGCGCTGCGGGTGATGGTGCCGGATGTGCCCACATGCTATCAGGTGTTGGGGATTGTCCACCAACTTTGGCGACCTATTCACGGTGAGTTTGACGATTACATTGCCGCACCCAAAGAAAACGGCTATCAGAGTTTGCACACGGCGGTGATTGCCGATGATAACCGGGCTTTGGAAGTACAAATCCGCACCCATGACATGCACCAAGACGCCGAATATGGGATCGCGGCTCACTGGAAATATAAAGAAAAGGGTCAGCGGTTTGATGCCGCCTACGAAAAACGCATCAACTATATGCGGCGGATTGCGGAACAGGCCCAAGAAGAAGATGATCCGCATTCAGCGATTCAGGCGGTCAAAGAGGACATCACCGACGAACGCATTTATGTGTTTACACCGAAGAACGATATTATTGATTTGCCAGCGGGTTCGACGCCGATTGATTTTGCCTATCATATCCATACGGATATTGGTAATCGCTGTCGTGGGGCGCGGATCAGCGGCAAGCAGGTTGGCTTGGATTATCGGTTGCAAACGGGGGATCGGGTGGAGATCATCACGGCGAATCGGGGTGGCCCAAGCCTTGATTGGCTAAATGAAGACCTCGGCTATGTCAAAACGCACCGTGCCCGCCAGAAAATTCGCCAGTGGTTCCGTAAACAAGACCGCGAAAAGAATATTGCGAATGGCCGCGAAGCTCTTGAACGTGAGCTAAAGCGGATGGGGCTGGAAGATTATCCCCGTTCCGAGATTCCCAACGCGACCAACTTCCTAAGCTATGAACATATGCTGGCCGCGATTGGGTTTGGTGATGTGACGGCTTCGAGCGTGGTTTCCAAAGTGCTGGAATTGGAACGGCGTGAACAAGAAGCCAAACGCGACGAATTTATGCTATCGAAGCCGACCGTACCCGAAAACGGCTCATCCGATTTTGGGGTGGATGTAGATGGACTGGGGTCGGGTGGATTGGTGCGGCTGGCAAGCTGTTGTTCACCGCTGCGAGGTGACCCAATCATTGGATTTATCACCCGAACGAGTGGCATCACCATTCATCGTACCGATTGCAAGAATATTTTGAATACCACCGAGCCAGAACGATTGATTGTGGCACGTTGGTCGCGGGCCAAAGAACATATTTACTCGGCACGGGTGGAAATTCGCGCCCATGATCGAGAGGGCCTAATGCGTGATATTGGCGCGGTCATTGCGGCAGAGGGAATCAATATGACGAATGTTAATATCAACACTGATAAGACACTGGCGATTTTCTCGTTGGTGATGGAGGTCGCGGATAAGAGTCAACTATTGCGCGTCGTCACCAAGATTGACCAATTCCCGGATGTCATTGAAATTCGTCGGCTTAGTAATCTATAAAAAACAGCGATGTACACAAAAATTCTGATGATGATTGTGGCTTTGGTGCTTTTGTCGAGCCTTGCATGTGCGACATTTCGGTCAACAAGCGACCCTGCTCCGACTCCAGCCGTACCGAGACCGTCGAGCGAGCCAGTTGGCCGATTTACTGATGGGGGATTCCCATCTCCATTTGGGGGTTAGAATAGTGGAGTTGGAGAGGAGAGGATGGTTGCCTAATTTATCTATTAAGTTATATAATTGAACAAATTAAACTGTTCTTGTAAAATATATAAGAAAATGCCCTTAATTGAGGGCAAACATAATAATGAAATTATCATGAGGATACTGTGAGTAACAATATTAGCATTGATCGGCAGTTTTCATCCCTTCCCGATAGCACAACCATCATCATTCTCCATCCAGCGGCTTATGCGTCTCATCGGACTTTGGGGCAGCTTCTTCTACAATCAACAAATGCCGCCTATGCGCATCTTCCCGCGGAAGATTTGTCGCTGGAGGCTGCACTTGCTGCGATAAAGGATGCGGTTGAAACGCAGCTTCAGATTAAGGTGGATGCTTTGGGGATCAATCTCACAAAATCTGCCGAGATTCTAGCTAAGGCGCTTAATCGTACTAATTCTTGTGTATTGCTGATTGAAGGCTTTGACGGCGAACGACGCACCCAATTGCAGACCTTAATTGAGACACTGGCAAACACCCTAAAATCAGGCCGTCGAATTGTTTTGAGTGGGCGCGAGCTGCCCATTGATTTGATTGAATCTGATATTTTGCGCGGCAAACTGGCGCTATTGCCAGTAGATAATCGGAGGATGCTGGTGGACTATGCACATCCAGAACCGGGCAAGTCGTTCTTGGAAGTACGAGCATTTGGTCAGGGGCAAGTTTGGGTTAATGGCCGTTTGGTGGATCGGTGGGAAGGCCATCTGCCAAGATCGCTGTTTTTCTTTTTTGTAGACCGCGCCATGACTACCCGTGATGATATCTTCCACACCTTTTGGCCCAATCTTAGCACCCGCGAGGCGACCAATGTGTTTCATGTGACGAAGCGCAAGGTCAGCGAAATTCTGGGGACAAACCTCACCATCTATGGGGCGGGGTTCTATCGTATCGCCAACGAGATTGATCTTTATTATGATGTGGTCAATTTCCAAGAGGCGGTGCAGTCGGCTGCCGTTGCGGATGACGACGAAGCCCAAGAGTTGTATCAGGTGGCAATTGACCTATATCGCGAGGATTTCTTAAGCGGAATGAAGGGCGATTGGATTGCCCGCCGTCGCCAAGAAATGGCTGCTACCTATACCGAAGCATTGGTTGGCTTGGCCCGTATTTGCGAACGTCGTGGGGAACAAGAAAAGGCGTTGGGCCTCTATTTGCGGGCTTCATCAGCTGCTCCCCTGCGCGAAGATTTGATTCGCGGCATCATGCGGATGTATCACCAGATTGGCTCGACCCACCGTGCTCTCGAAACATATGATCGGCTGGTGGATGGTCTGAAGAAATCGCTGAATGTGACGCCTGATCCCGTGACAGTCAAATTGGCCGACGAAATCAAAGCGGCTCGATAACCAACTTAACACGGTATGCTCATGACCCGTTCGACACCGGACGGGTTTTTTGTTTTGCCCACCCTATCCAAATTGAGCCACCAAACCCTAACTAACGTTAGTAGCCAGCCCCTTGTAAACCCCTTATGCTAAAGAGGGTGCAAATCAATCATTAGGGGAGATATTCCGATGTCACGGAAGTTTATATGGATAGGGTTTTTGCTCGTTATTGCCCTTCTTGTACCGATGCAGCCATCGTCGGTAGTGGCAAGTGATGTTGCATTGGTCGCGGGGTCTACTGGATTGATTGACGAAGATGGCACGGTGCTTTACAGTGTCGTTTTGGCAAGCGGGGATGCGGCGGCTGTCGAAATTGTGAGTGTCCAAGCTCAGCTTCCTTCACAGGCGACGTTTGTCGAGGCGCTCGAATTTCCAGAATCGGCGACGTTGGTGGGGCAGGTTGGGACAGTCGTGAGTTGGGAGGTGGCATCACTGGAAGCCAATTCCATTCTTGGCCCTTTCACGTTTCGGGTAAGTTTCCCCGATGGATTCACCGAGATTCCGAAAGGGGTTGCCGCGACGATTTCATGGGTGTCGCCCGCGACCGGAATTATTGATGCTACCCCAGAGGAAGGCATTCTAAAACCATTGGCGGAAAGTGGGCAGATTGTGGTGGATGCGCGGGGGACGGTCAATGAAGCGGGTGAAAATGTGCCGCTACCAGTTGGCGAGACTGGCATTGAGCTATTGATTTTGCCGGACACCGTTGCGGCTCTGACCACCTTCACTTTCCGGCGGATTCCAATTACAGAAGACAATGTGCCTTCTAATGTTGATAATACGTGGTGGTGTGTGCTGTTTGAAGTGGCGATTGACCCCGCGGTGGAGCTATTACAGCCCATTGCATTTTCAATCCCAACGCGACGTGTTTTGACACCGGGCCTTGAGACGAGCATCTTTTTGAGCCAAGGTGACGATAATTGGCAAGAAGTTTCGACACCACGCCAAGCTCCCGTTTCGTTTGTCCCCAGTTTTGCCAAACAGGTGGGGGATAATGGGATTAGCACTCCATCTCAATCAGGCTTTGGCTTCAACTCTTGTTCCCCGTTTGGTTTTCAGGGTTCACTTGGATGCCAGTTCAATCAATTTGGTGGTGGTTTTGGAGGGTTTGGTGGGGGATGTGTCTCCCAGTTTGGCGGTCAATTTGGAGGCTGCGGATTTGGCGTTGGGGTGAATTTAGAAGATAGGGCGCGGGCACTTGTCACCTCGGATGATCTCTCGGCGCTTGGCTCAGAAGACGCAATCGAGTTTCTCTTCAACCCGCCACCTTTAAGTGAATGGATAAAACCACAGTAGGGAAGTGCAGCAGTTTTCAGATTTGGAAAAACACGCTAAGGTTGATAGGCGTGTTTTTTTGTTTGGAGGGACGATGATTTATATGCCCAATCCCCGTGCCGAAACGTATTTTGTGGCGGGTCAGGCCAAAGTCAAAGCGGGTCAATTTGAGAAGGCGGTGCAAGCGTTTACAAAGGCGATTGCGCTTGATGCCGAAAACCCCGCTTATTATGTGGCACGTGGCAAGGTGCGGCATCACGAAAGCCCGACCCCAGAGCGAACGGCATCCGCCTATGCTGATTTTAACAAGGCAATTGAACTAGACCCCTGCTGTGGCGCGGCTTATCACGGTCGCGGGTTGCTTAAGCAGTATGATGTGGTCGAACCCGATGTCATGGGGGCGCTGGCGGATTATGATCGAGCGATAGAATGTACGCCGACATTGGTTGAAGCGTATCGCAGTCGGGCACTGGTTCATCAACTGCATACGCGCAATATGGCCCAAGCGTTGGCGGATTATGATGAGGCGGTTCGGCTTGACCCCACCCATGAATTGGCGCTACTCAATCGAGGCCGTGTGTTGCATCAGTTGGGTGAAAAAGTCGGGGCGATTCAAGATTTTGTTCATCATGGGCGGATGGGAGCTAATCAACTCGACCCATTTATGCTATTTAAGGGAGATACAGCCGCGACGCTGGCTGAGATTAACGCGATTATGCAGACGAACCCGAATTTCCAAGAGGGGTATATCATACGGGGGTTGATGCTGTGGTTGCATGTGGAACCTGCGGTGAGTCTACCTGATTTTACGCAGGCGATTGAACTCAATCCGCAAGATTGGCTGGCGTATGCGCTGCGTGGTCGGGTCTATGCGGCTCAACATGAACTTGAGCAAGCCCTAATGGATTTGAATATTTCACTTGAACTTAACCCAGATCAATGGCGGGCGTATCTGAGTCGAGGTGGTGTTTATCAGACACAGGGCGAGTTGAGGCTGGCGGTGCACGATTTTGAGGTTGTGCAAGACCATTTTCCGGCGGTTGCTGACTATTATGATGTGCCCCAAGAGATCAAACGACTCAAAAAAGCAATTTGGGGTTAAACTACACATGCGGGTAGTTGTCGTTACTCAAAGCGCCGTAAAGCCCCTGCCTTTAGGTATAGGGAGCGTCACTTAATCTATCATCGCAAGGGATTGCCCATGACCCGGCCTGCTCACTTAGATTTTGAACTCCAAGTTACTGCATTGAGTGATGGTCGCTATGAAGCCAAAGTGGTGCGGATGCCACTGGAGACTTTGGGTAATGCCGCGCCGAGTCATATTTTTCAACTGCCCTATACATCCCAACAATTAGCCTTCCGAATCGCAACCCTCAGCGGCGAACGATCTGCGCCTTTGTCTGAACGGCAGCAGGTGGCCCGTGAATTTGGCGACATCTTATTCAAGACGATTTTCAGTGAGGCTATTTTAGAAGCCTATAATCGCAGTTACCAAAAGGCGCTGGTAGACGCGGAAATTGGTCTGCGCCTGCAACTCAATTTGGACGGGGCAGGGGATTTGGTCAATCTACCCTTCGAATTTCTGCGTGGGCCACAGGATTATTTGGCTCTTTCCCGCCAAACCCCGATTGTGCGTTTCCCTAAACAGGTCGTGGTGCGCCGTCGGGTTTCCCTAAGTTATCCGCTGCGTATTCTGGTGATGATTGCCAGCCCTGCCGATTTGCCGCCATTGAATGTGGCCCAAGAGAAAGCCTTGTTGGAAAAATCAACGGCGGATTTGCGGGCTAAAGGACTGTTGGAGATAGATTTTTTGGAAGATGCCTCGCTGCGAACCCTGCAACGTACCTTACGATTGAAGGACTATCATATATTCCATTACATCGGGCACAGCAGCTATGACGCCGAAACGGGCATTGGTACATTGGCGCTGGTTGACCCATTGGGCGAAAACAGCCATTTCCCCGTGCGGGCCGAGGCGTTGGCGCGGGAATTGAGCGAAGAAAATACGATTCGCTTGGTGGTGCTCAATTCGTGTCATGGGGCGCGGCAAAATCAGCAAAATGCAACGGAGGGTATCGCTAGTAGCCTGATTACACGCGGGATTCCGGCAGTCGTTGCCAATCAATTTGAAATTAGCAATGATGCGGCCAGTGTGTTCAGTGAAGAATTTTATCGGGCGGTGGCGGACGGGTTACCGATGGATGCGGCGGTTTCTGAGGCACGTCGGGCGGTGAGCAGCACGGTTGGGAATATTGAATGGGCCACGCCTGTTTTGTATCTGCGGGCGGAGGACGGATATCTATTTATGCTGCAAGCTAACCCGGCCACGACTCAGAAATCAAATCGGTTTGACCTGCGCGATCTGGCGTTGCTGATGGTGGTGGTTATTTTAATTGCGGTTGGGGTGGGTGGCTTTTTGCTGCTGGCCCAAGAAGATAAGCCCAACAATAATGGTGGGGCGACCCGCATTCCCAATACTGATTTGCAGGTGCGGACGCTGGAGATTGGCACCAATCGGCCTGTACCCGGTCAGTTTACGAGTGTGCGAGTGGTGGTTGAGAATGCGGGCACGGAGGTTTCGGTACCCGGCACATTTGAATTTTTGGGTAATGACCGTGATCCACGCCTGCCGTCCATCAACCGTGAGATTCCGCCGATTTTGCCGGGGGCGACCTTTGAGGATGAATTTTCTTATCGCTTTAATTGGTTTGGCACATTTATCGCACGGGTGCTGCTTGACCCCGATAACCGATTGGTTGAGACTAACGAGCGCAACAATATCCAGACACAGCCGATTATCACGGGCGATCAACCACTGGTCGTCAACTTTTCGGATGCGCTGCCCGATGGCAAACGTGTGACGGAATCGCGGGTGGTGACGGAAGATACCTTCGCGCTATGGGGTTTTGTTTTGGCGACCCTGCCCACCAACATTGAGGATTGCGGTGGGGCGGTGGTATGGTTTAAGGTTGGGGATGATGGCATCGTGCGATTAGGAACAGGCTTACCAGATAATCCAGCGGAGTGTGCCAATGTACCGATTGTCATTACACTGTTGCCCCAGATTGACCTGACACAGGAGGGCACACGCGGAATTGATGTGCAGTTTGAAGCCAACCAAGGGGACTATCAACTGGCGATTTTTGCAGACCGTGAACATAACAGTAGCGCCGAAATTGACCGCGTAAGCGCCAACACGGGTACGCTATCATTGCTGCTTGGCCCGTTTGACCGCGATAATATTCTCTCAGGGGTGATTGAAACCACCACTACTACGATGGAAATCACTCAAATCAGCCTTTCTGCGCCCTAAACGATGGGAAAACAGCGATTTTGCGCTATAATTCCGCAAAATTTCACCCCCAAAATATTTTTTAATAGGCTTGTTAAGAAAAATTTAAAGGAGCGAACCTGATGCAAAAAGTAGATCGGTTGCTCATCAAGGGCTATGTCCTGACCATGAATGATGGCATGGACACCTATTCTGATGGGGCCGTAGCGATTCAAGGGGCGGAGATTGTCGCGGTTGGGCCGACGGCGGAAATTGTAGCAAATTTTGAAGCACCAGAGGTGGTGGATTGCAGCGGACAGGTTATTATGCCCGGTCTGGTGAATGCCCATACCCATCTTTCGATGACCCTCATGCGCGGCTTGGCGGACGATTTGCGCTTGGATGTATGGCTGATGGGCTACATCATGCCCGCCGAGAAAATCTACGTTAACGAAGAATTTGTCTATCTGGGGGCGAAACTGGCGCTGGCGGAACTGATTCTCAGTGGCACGACCTGCTTTGCCGATATGTATTATTTTGAATCGGAAGTGGCACGGGCTGCCGCTGAAGTCGGGGTGCGAGGGTTGTGCGGCCAGACGATTCTGAAATTCCCATCGCCGGACGCTGAAAGTTATGAAGACAGCCTCGCCTATACCGAAAAATTCATCCAGCAATGGAAAGGTCACCCGCTGGTTGTGCCATCGGTTGCACCTCATGCCCCATATACCAGCACTGACGAATTGCTGCAACTATGTGCTGATCTGGCGCACAAACATGATGTACCGGTCATCATTCATGTGTCGGAGACCAAACAAGAGGTTGAGGACAGCCGTAACGAATTTGGGATGCCGGTTGTGCCACGCATCAAAAAGATGGGCATTCTCGATCATAAGTGCCTATGCGCCCATTGTGTGCATATTGACGCAGGTGAAATCCGCACGCTTCGCAATCACAATACTGGGGTATCACATAACCCGACCAGCAATTTGAAACTTGCCAGCGGTATTGCCCCTGTGAAAGCTATGCTCGATCAGGGTATGAATGTCGGTATTGGTACGGACGGCACCGCCAGCAATAATGACCTTGATATGTTTACGGAAATCCACTTGGCGGCGTTGTTGGCAAAGGTCGCAACAAATGACCCGACGACACTACCTGCTAAACAAGCCCTGCTGATGGCGACCCGACTTGGCGCACAGGCCTGTCACGTTGGTGATATCACGGGTAGCCTTGAGGTGGGCAAGCGGGCCGATATTATCATGGTTAACCAAAAGACCCTGCATAATACGCCATTTTTCACCCATGACCCCGATAGCATTTACGGCCAACTGGTCTATTCAACCAAGAGTACCGATGTGGCCCATGTGATGTGTAATGGGGCATGGTTGATGCGCGATCGCCAACTGTTGACGATTGATTTGCTACCCGTTTTGGAACAGGCCCAAGTCATCGCGGAACAGATTGACAAATACATCCGCGAATACTCCGGCAACATTATGTCCAAGTTGCTCTCGATTGCCAGCTTCCAACGCCAAGAGAGTTTTGAGATTCAACTCAAGACCCGTTTTGATAACCCCGAAATGTTGCAGCGGTTGTTGGAACACCCCGATGTTCAAATTGTCAAAGAAATCCGCTATCGTCAATATGATACCTATTTCTTATTTAACGATGGGTCGCGGGTTCGCTATCGTGAAGATGATACATTGGATGAATCTAACGAAGTAACGGGAGTACGCACACGCTTGACGTACACTTCGCCGACCAAAGAACGCGAATTTGATCGGGCCGTGCTGCTGTCCCATTCACAATTTTACGCCCCGGCGGATCGCCCCCTGCGTTTTTATCATGAATATTTCCGAGGGGCCGAGGAACGCGAAATCACCAAAGAACGCCGCCGATGGAGCATTTTGTATAAGGGTGTGCAGTTCTATGTGAATCTTGATAACTTCCAGAAACCCAAAGCCGACCATACCTATCTGGAAATAAAATCGCGCACATGGTCAATGCGTGACGCGGAATATAAAGCCTCATTGATTGCCGAAATGCTGGCTGAGATTTTGCAGGTCAGCGCGGAAGAACGTGTGGCGATGGATTATGTTGAATTGGCGGGTGGGCCAGTCGTTGTTCCAAATTAGATTCGACACCCCTTCTTCAACATGGGGAAGGGGTCTAATTTTCACTAAAAGCCTATGCACATCTCAGAACTTGATACCCCGGTCGCTGTCATAGATATAGATCGCCTCGAAGCCAATATTGCTCGTTTGCAGCAGTATTTGGATAGCCACCAGATTTTGAACCGCCCCCACATCAAAACCCATAAAATCCCGCAAATCGCCCAGATGCAGCTAAAGGCAGGGGCAGCCGGGATTACCTGTCAGAAATTGGGCGAGGCGGAAAGCATGGTGCAGACGGGCATCCATGACATTTTTATCCCCTATAACCTGATGGGCGAGCCAAAATTGGCACGGCTGGCGGCGCTGATGCAAGGGGCGGAAATCAGTGTGACAGCTGATTCAGAATATACGGTGCGGGGATATGTACAGGCAGCACAACAGGCGGGTTGTGAATTAACCGTGCTGGTCGAATTTGATACCGGGGCGGGGCGGTGTGGGGTACAAAATCCACAGCAGGCCGTTGATCTGGCGAGCTTTATTGCCGATATGCCGTCGCTGAAATTTGGCGGCTTGATGACTTATCCTGCCAATCAAAATACCGCGTCGTTTGTTCAAGACACCAAAATCTTGCTCGAAAAACGGGGCATCGGGGTTGAGCGCGTCAGCTTGGGTGGCACACCGAGAATGTGGGAAGCCCATACCCATACAGGTGTTACCGAATATCGAGCCGGAACGTATGTTTATGGGGATAGGGCCACACTCAACGCGGGTGCGATGACCGTTGACCAATGCGCCATGCACATTATCAGTACCGTTATCAGCCGCCCCACTGCCGAACGGGGCATAGTGGATGCTGGCAGCAAAACATTATCGTCGGATTTGATGGGATTGACGGGGCATGGGCTGATTTTGGAGTACCCGCAGGCTCACATTTATCAGCTTTCGGAGGAACATGGGCATGTGGATTTTTCGGCGTGCGCGAGTAAACCTGCTATCGGTGAACGGGTCACGATTATCCCCAACCATTGCTGCGTGGTGAGCAATTTATTTAATCAGATAGTCGGGGTACGCGATGAGCAAGTGGAGGTGGTGTGGGATGTGGCGGCACGGGGGTTGCTGAGTTAACACCAATGTATAGGATTACCCGTATCCATTGATGCTCTACATAACCATATTAATGCTTGAAGGGTGTCACGAAAGTCTTCATGGGTAATGGTTCTTGTTTCGACATGTAGTCGGCGCTTTTCTTGGCCTCTTTTGAATACTTCATGGATCGTTTGTCCACGATATGTTAAATAGCCTCCCCCTAGGCCAATTTCGCAAGCGTAGGCGGTGTGAGAGTCAAGGTTTTCGAACCGCAAAGTAGTATTTTCTTTTTGCTCTATTTCCAACCTAACTGCCCGGAAAAGGTCATGGCGTGGCTCTTGGACATTATAGTTTTGATTCGTAATATCTAAGACTGGATCGTTGTATTGATGACGTTCGGCAATAAAAAAACCAAGTTTATCAAATCCTATATCAACTCCGGATTTGGGGAGATGCCAGAATATTCCATCTCTTTGAGCAAAGTGAACTTGCACAATTTGATCTGTATCTGAATCAACGAGAAAAATACTTTGACCTAAGTTTTCCCTTTTGATTATTGAGAAAACTTCTTGAAACATTTGGGCAGCCACCTTTGATGATACTGAATCTCCATTGGCGACTGGTAACTCCTCTTCCAAGACAGGAAAGTTCTCCCATCCAATATTAGAGAGGGTTTGCTTAAATGCAATCATATCAGTGATATTCGCAAGGCGAACATCAACTACCTTCATCCGGCGATGTTCGCAACAATCTTCCGTCCATCGTTCCAGTTCGTTTTCTTTTTTCCAATATTCCTCTTGCTCAGTTTTTATCGAGGGTTCTGGTAAATCGATTTGTGGAAAACCTTCGGCATCAAAATGAAACGTGAAATCAAACGGATAAGCCTTTGTTTTGCCCTCTTTCCAGCAATTACACCTTACAAAAGCATCATAACTCATAGGCTTTTACACTACTTCCGGCACAGATTCACCTGCATAGGCGAGGATGATTTGTTCACGGGGGATGCCTGCTTGGACGAGGGCATCTACGAGAGGTTTATCATTATCATCGTACTCGATCACGATGTAGTTCCCAACCAATTCGGTGACAATACTTGTGGCGACGAAGCGCCGTCCTTTATTATCAACGGCAAAGTCCACTACTGTAAACAGATTTCCGTCAGGTCTGATGGTGAGACTAGACACGAAATTCGCGCCGTCAACTGCATATTCTTTAATCACCCTATGCACTATTTCTCGTAAGGTATCCATCTTTGAATAACCTCCTGCTCAGGGTCAAAAACGACCAAATTGATCTCGGCTTCTTCAATGGCTATTTGTCCAATTGGTAGACTAAAAATCTCGTCAAAGGCAGCTTGTGGGACAGCGAGAAATAGGGGGATATTCAACCGCGCATATTTTATCGCTGCCCGATATAGCACGTATTGACCAACCGCATCTCGCAAAGTTACTACTTCTGATGGATTGTCAAAGTCTTTGATTTCCACAAAGATTGTAGCCGACCCATCTTCTTTTTCAGCCCTAAGATCAATCCACACACGTTTTGACAATACGCGGATTGCGTAGTTTTCGCGGATGCGACCCCAGCCTTCCTTTGCTAGAGCATGGATCATGCTGCTATGAAAATCGTCTTTAGCAGGCAACTATCGCCTTACCTTTTTTAGTTCGGGTTTTCCAGCCGGAAGCCATGCCCTCGCACCGTCACCACATATTGATATTCGGGGTCAATTTCATTGAGGCGGTCACGTAGACGGCGCACCAACGCATCAATCGCTTGTTCGCTGACCCCTTCGCCGATGGCATTGGGCCAGACATACGACACCACTTCCTCACGAGTTTTGACCGCCCCGGCTGCATCATATAGCAATTCCAATAGGCGATATTGGGGTAGGCTGAGAGGGGGATCAACCTCTTGTTCGTTGATAAAAACGCGGCGTGAATCCCGATCTAACTGCAAACGACCTGCCTGCGCTGCCATCTTGCTTAAGACCATTGGCGCAGTGGCTTCGCTGCCCACGAACGTGATTTTGACCACTTTGGAAATCGAAATTTCGTCGCCATCGTGTAGGGCAATCGTCTGGTTCGGGATTTCGACGCCATTGACCCATGTGCCGTTTTTACTGCCCAAGTCTTGTAGATAATAATCGCTGCCGTCGCGGTAAATGCGGATATGCTCCCGCGAGACTTGGCGTTCTGGCAAAACTAATTCACATTCGCCGCCACGCCCGACCACAAAGGTATCCCCTTCGATTGTCCAGCGTTGTCCGGCGCGTTCACCTTCCATAATAATCAGAACCGGCTTATCCGATTGTTCCGACATTTTTTCACACCTCAGTTGATGAAATGGCCCAAGTCGTACTAAGGAATACGACGCATAAAGCGTGTAATTGAGTTCCATTGTAACGCAAATTTGTGTTCGTGCTGCATGATTGTCTTTGGTTGGTCAAATGATGACGTAGGGCAGGCGTTGGGTTATAGTCAGATTACATCTAAAACTCTATTGAGGACGTGGTTATGTTAGCTGTTGAAGAAGCCTTACGCCGTATTCTTGCCACTGTACAGCCGCTACATTCGGAATATATCGGCCTGCATAACGCTTTGGGTCGAGTGTTGGCGGTGGATGTGCGGGCAACTTATGACCTGCCACCCTTCGATAATAGTTCGATGGACGGGTTTGCGGTCATTGCCGCTGATGTCGTGGCAAGTAGCCAATCAAATCCGGTGACATTAGCGGTCATTGAAGATATTCCAGCAGGCAAAGCGCCCCGTTTGACGGTTGGACATGGGCAAGCGGCGCGGATTATGACGGGGGCACCAATGCCAGCGGGGGCCGATGCGGTTGTGCCCGTCGAACAAACGGATCAATCGCGCCTGACACAGGAGATGCCTGCTTCAGTCAAGGTTCTTCAAGGCGTCAAAAAGGGCGACTATGTGCGCCCGGTTGGCGAGGACATCAAAACGGGCGAAATGGTCTTGGAAAAAGGGCAGGTGCTACGACCCGCTGATTTAGGGGTATTGGCGGGGTTGGGTATGGCACAAGTGGAAGTGGTGGCCCGACCTAAAGTGGCGGTGATTTCCAATGGCGATGAATTGGTGCTGCCACATGAGCCGCTGACGCCCGGCAAAATCCGCGATATGAATAGCTATTTTCTGCCAGCGCTCATTACCGAGGCGGGAGGCGAACCTCTGCTGCTTGGAATTGCACGGGATACGGCGGAATCGGTGCGCGATAAATTGACATTAGCGGTTGAGCAGGGGGCCGACCTAATTTTAAGCTCGGCGGGGGTATCGGTGGGGGCGTTTGATGTTGTTAAAACGGTACTGGATGAAATGGGGGCGGTGGAATTTTGGAAGGTCAACCTACGACCCGGCAAACCGCTAACATTTGGGCAAATTCAGGACATTTGCTTTCTCGGCTTACCCGGCAATCCAGTCTCGGCGATGGTCACTTTTGATGTGTTTGCCCGTCCGGTGATCCGCAAGATGTTGGGTTTGCCAGTGGAAATGCCGACACGGATGGCTACAATGGGTGAGCCGATGACCAGCGACGGACGCATGACCTTTGCGCGAGTGCGCCTGACCCGAGAAAACGGCGAATTGGTGGCCTATAGCACGGGCAACCAGAGTAGCGGGGCGATTTCATCCATGGTCAAAGCAGATGGTCTATTGATTATTCCAGAGGGACTGCGCGAGGTGCGCATTGGTGATCGTCTTGCGGTACGTCCCTTTAGGTTTGAGGATTAGATAAATTCATTGGAAAGGAATACACAGTAACCTCATGGCTTCAAATATTTCAACCGCTGCGTCGACACAAACAAGCATTTCTGAGGTAAGCTCGCGGGAAAAATCACAGAATCACCTCTATTGGATTGGGGTTTTGATGACCCTTGTCGGGGTAGGTATCAGTCTCTATCTAAGCTATGTTAAGGTCGCTGATAAGGAAGCGGTCTGCGTCAAAACCGATACATTTGACTGCAATTCAGTTCAGACCAGCGCCTATTCCGAAATGTTGGGCATATCGGTGGCATTTATCGGCCTAGCAGCCTATGGCACCATGATGGGCTTATTGGTGCTCGAAAGACGGATCAGCCTTGTCAATGAATATAGCCGCGTGCTGCTGTTTGCGATGACGCTGTTTGGCGTGGTCTACTCGGCGTATTTGACTTATATTGAGGCGTTTGTCTTGGAAAAATGGTGCATGTGGTGCGTGGCCTCGGCACTGTTGATGGTGGGGTTGTTTGTCCTATCGCTGACGCGGCTCATAAATTCGTTTAGTGACGAAGATTTTGAAGATGATGAGGAAATGGCCGCTGAATAGGTGGGAGTGAAATCTGAGAGGGGCGGTGGGAAATTCAATCGCCCCTATTTGTTTGCTAGTTCAATTAGCGGCGCTGATTTTGCAGGGTACGGTTCAAAATTTCGTCCTGCATGTTGTTCGCTTTTTCTTTCTTACGACGCTTGTTGTCTTTGTCACTGCCACCCATCGCTTTACGCAGTGCAGCCGCCATTGCAGTCAACTCTTCGCCGTCATCTTCATCTACTTCAACGCGGGCCATCGAAATTTCGGCGGCACGGATGCTGAGGTCGATTTGTTTTTTGCGTTTATCGAGGCCGATAATCTTAACTTGTACTTCTTGATCGGGTTTGACGACAGACTCGGCTGACCCGACGAAATCATCCGACATTTCTGAAATATGAACGAGGCCGGGGCGCTCGGCACCAATATCTACAAATGCGCCATAGCTTTCGACACGGATAACCTTGCCGTTAACGATCTCGCCAACCTTGAGTTCGTTCCATGTAAAAGCCGGGGGTCTAATGAGGGTGAGGCTGACACGTTCTTGGGTGCGGTCAATGTCGAGGACATAAACCGTAATGCTGTCGCCTTCTTTGACAACGTCCGTCACATTGTTGACCCGCTGCCGTTCGGTCAACTGAGAAATATGCAGTAGGGCAGGCTTACCGACGCCAATATCTACAAAGGCGCCATACAGTTCAGTTTTCACAACCTTGCCCTTGAGTTCCGTCTTGGGCTTCAAATCGGCGATGCTCAGGGAGCGACCATTGGCCGGGGCTGCCGGGGTGGTCGGGGCGACTTCAGCCGCCACTGCATCTTCGACTACTGGATTGTTGAGGTCGGCATTTTCTGCCGCGTTCATGGTGTCCATTGTTGCATCGCTCATGATAATTGCTCCTATACGCGATACGCTTCCGTTTTAGTCCGCAGACCGACAGGCGATTATAACCCTATCCAATCGGCGTATCAATGGAAAGAAAACCGTTATTTCAAATTGAACTGGCGTTCTGCGTCAGAGTGCGTAAAATCAGGGGCTTGTGTGGGTAGAATTTGAATATGTGTCACCAATTATAGAGAACAAAATTCATGCACCTCCGACGAGATTTTTTGCGCTCAGTAGAAGCGGGTATTATCGGACTATTTCTCATTCAGGCCATACGCTTTTTGTATGGGACGCTGTATGCCCATGTCAGCAGCGCCGATTTGGTAGGCCGCGTTGCCAATACCAGTCCGCTGCGTGATATGCCGGGATTTATTACCCCCAATGATGTACAACGGGAGATTGCAGCGGTGGGCATTGCGCTGCTTTCGCCGTTATTGGCATTGATTCTGGCCCGTACTCGCTGGAGTATTCCGCTTGCGGTGGCATTTTGTGCAGTTGGGCGAAGTTTGGCATTACAAGTGCCGGATTCCGGGCCGCTTGCCGCTGCATTGGTGGTCGGGGCCGGGGTGCTGTATCTGGCGTTAATTGTCATTCGACGCCCCACCCATTTTCCTTCCATGCTGCTGATCGGCTTTACGCTTGACCAGTTGATCCGCGCCGCCAATGATAGCCGAGATGTGACATGGTTGCCGGATTTTGAAATCGCGTTGTTTGGACAGAATGTCACGATGGAGATGTTGTATCTAGGGGCGGCGGTTGCGCTGCTGCTGCTTAGTGGTTATACCACGTTCGTCGAAATTGAAGTGACTCGCTTGCCCGGCTATGAGCCAGAAAAGCGCGGACGGCTGACGGGGTGGGGTAGTTTGGCATTTGGTAGTTTTATGTTTTTGGAACTGACGCTGCTGGGATTGGCGAATGCGGTAGCCCGATGGTCGGAGGTTAGTTACGCCACTGCTGTGCCCTTGATGCTGCTGGCGACCGCCGCCCCGTTGATTCCATTTATCCGTGACCAAGCCCGTAATTTCCTTGGTTCATTTGATGGGACATGGCGCGGCTGGATATGGGCGCTGCTGCTCGGCTTTTTGTTGGTCATCGGCAATCGCTTTGATGGGTCATTGGCGTTTGTGGTATTGGTCGCGGCCCAATTTATCACGGGATTGACACTGTGGTGGATGGTGATGCTGCGCGACGAAGACTCGTTGACTAATCCTACGCCGATTTTGCTGTTGTTGTCGCTGGTCATGTTTGGTTTGTTCAGCACAGGTGATTATTTCACCTACGACTACGCTTTTGTACGTGATTTTGCTGCACCATTTCAAGGATTGGGTGATATTCTGCGGGCCTTCCGCGAAATGGGCCTGCAATTGTTCCTCTTCGCGGCGATTGTCTTGGCGATGCCGATTATTTTGGAACGGCGGGTCATTCCTTGGCGGGGTGGCCGTGCCAGCGAGTCGTTTTTGACCTTTTTGTTAGTGGGCGGCTTGACGGCTGGCGGATTCCAGATTGCAACCGCGCCTGCTGTGGTACGCCCCGATAATGTGGACTGCCTGCGTTTTGCCAGCCTCAATATCCACAGCGGCTATACCCTGCTATTTGACGAAAATCTGGAGCTGGTCAAGGACTCCATCTTACGGAATGGCGCGGATGTGGTGCTGCTGCAAGAGGCTGATACGGGCCGCATGTCTAGTTATGGTACGGATCAGGTTGAGTGGTTGGCGCGTGAACTGGGCATGGAAGCGGCTTATTTCCCGCAGGATGAATCATTGCGCGGGTTAGCCATTTTGAGCCGGATTCCCTTGAAAAATGTACAAGGCGAAAAACTGACTAGCGAAAACGCGCAGGCCGGGGTGATGCACGTCGAGTTGGAATTGGATACCTCACCCTTCCACATTTACAATATTTGGCTCGGTTATCGTATGACGGACGCCAATGGTCAACCGTTGCCAGACGCCCTACAAGATCAAAATCGCCAGACCGAAGAAATGCAGGAAATTATCGCGGCTAATCATGGGCCTGCTTTTGCCGAACGCATTGTGCTGGGTGGGACATTTAACTACGATATGGATTCGCCCCTCTATCAAAAATGGGCCAGTACGACCTTTGTTGACCCATTTGTGGGGCTGGCAGAGGAACGCTTGGATACGGTCTTTTTGGTGAATGGCGTATCGGCGCGGTTTGACTATTTGTGGTTGATGAATTTAGCACCGGCAGGCGTGGGTATTGACCAAGATTTGGTGGCCTCCGATCATCGGTTGTCGGTGGTACAGGTCAGTCGGGCAGCGGGTCTGCAATGTCGCTAGTCGGTTGAGGCAAACCAAGTAGGATGTAGAGTTCACCGGATAGCTTCAAATTCATGGCTTGGCGGGCGGCGTCTTGCTCGGCGGCTTGCTTGCTGCGTCCATTGCCCCAACCCAGCGGGATATTGTTCAACATGACCTCAATCACATAGGAACGATCATGTTCTGGCCCAAGCCCCGTAATGGTGCGATAGACGGGAGTGAGGTGTAGTTCGGATTGACACCACTCTTGAAACAGGGTTTTGGCGTCAATATCGGTCTTATTCCTGAGCATTTCTTCCAAGACGGGTTCAAACAGGGGAATCAGAAAGTTGCGGATGGTTTCTAGGCCCGTATCGCCAGAATCCAGATACATCGCACCGACAACGGCTTCAAACGCATCGCAGATCAATGAACGCCGCGTCCGCCCACCTGAATCTATCTCACCCTTTGCCATCTTGAGCAGCTCGCCCAATTGCAGGATTTTACCAAAGTCGGCAAGCGTCTCGGTGCGAACCAAGCCCGCCCGCAGACGGGTCATATAACCTTCGGAAAAGTCTGGAAATTTGCTGAACAAAAAATGGCCCGCAATAAACCCGATGACCGAGTCACCCAAAAATTCAAGGCGCTCGTTATGCCCCAATGGATATTCCGGATTTTCATTGAGATAGGAACGGTGGGTAAGGGCTTGCTCCAATAGGTCGGGATTTTGAAAGTGATAAACAAGGCGGTCTTGTAGCAATTCAAGCATGACTTGGCATCTCATAATGACGTTGGGCAGATTTACGGCGGCTATTATAGCGATAGGGCAGTCCCAAAAAATAGGGTGACTAGCGCCACAACAGCCGCATGATGGAGGGCGCAATAAAATGGAGATGGCGGGTGGCCCAATACATGCCGCGTGTTTTGAGGACAGGGCTGGGCCAAATCATAAAGCGCCGTTTTTCCATACCAGTGAGAATGGCCGCTGCTACCTGTTCCGGGGTGTGGACGATGCCAAAGCGCCGGATATATTTGGCCTGACGATTGGCTTCGTCTAACATTGGCGACCCCACAAACAAGGGATTGACCACCCCGGTACGCGCCAACTCGGTTCGCAACGCCTGCGCCAAATTGAGGACACCCGCTTTGGCTGCCCCATAGGAATTAAATTCGGCTGTGCCCCAGAAGGCCGACCCCGACCCCAAAAAAATCAGCGATCCGCGCGATTGCTTGAGATAGGGCCGGGAAGCATAGGCCACCGCGACTGCCCCGAATAAATCAACTTCGATAGTGCGTTGATGGGTAGCAATATCCAGCGATTCAAAAGGGCCAGTCCGCAAAATGCCCGCTGAATGAATCACCCCATCCAATCTGCCGACTTGAGAAATAGCTTCGGTCAACCCAGCTTGTACGGCATCCGATTGAGCAACATCCACGACTGTGGAATGGCATTGCAATTCTTGGGCAGCGTTTCCAAGCGCATCGGCATTATAATCCCACAGCACCAACGTTGCGCCGTGCTGTTTAGCCAATCGGGCTGTAGCCAAGCCAATGCCACTCGCTGCACCTGTGATGAGATAATTTTTACCGGAAAGGTTCATTGGTTCCAAACTAGCCATTTAGATATTTTTGGACGATCTTTGCCAGTCGGCGCGAATCCTGATTGGCCTCATATAGATGTCCGCGCACACTTTCGGTATAACCCATGAAATAGAAGCCGGGTTGGGCAGTGGGTTGACCGGACGCAAAGGCTGGATAACCACGTTCATCCAAGACCGTTGGCACATCAATTAAATCGGGCAGGCCGGTGTGGAAGCCCGTCCCCGCCACAATGACATCAAAATCCTCCGCTATGCCGTCCACATAAACGACCCCCGTCGGCGTCAATCGCTCAATATCGGGCCGGATGTTGATTTTGCCCCGCTTGAGTTCACCGACAAAACCGACATCTATAATCGGGATGCGGTGCGCGGTAAAGGGTTGCCATGCAGCGGGTTTCATCCCATATGGCCCTAAATTCCCCATTGCAACGCGGGCGATCAGCTTGCCGACACGATCCGCGATTTTAGGAGGCAAGGGATTCATCATAATGCCAAAAACCTGTACGGGCGTGCCAAGAAAATTGCGTGGGACGACGGGCGGATGGGTGCGGATGCTGTTGGCAACATAACCCGCGCCTTGTTCGGCGAGGTCACAGGCGATTTCGGAGCCACTGTTGCCGCTGCCAATCACCAAAACACGCTGGCCCGCAAAGTCACGGCCCGTTTTATAGTCAATGGAGTGGATTAGCTTGCCTTGGTAGTCTGCCTTACCATGCCAATCAGGAATATAGTGTTTGCCATAGTGCCCGGTGGCGACAATCACCACTTTGCTCTGCCATGCCTCGCTGTCGGTTTCGACTTCCCACTGATTGTCGGGCGCAATGCGGATTTTTTTGACCGTGCAGCCACCCTTGATGGTTAACTCGAATTTTTGGGCGTAGTTTTGTAGATACTCGACAAATTTGTCTTTGGGGACGTAGGCGGGTAGATGGCGGGGTAGGGGGTCGTGGGCAAGGCCAGAAAATCGGCGGACGCTGTGCAAATGCAAACGGTCATAACGCCGCTGCCATGTGCCGCCGACAACTGTATCTTGGTCTAATAAAATCGGATTTAGTCCGATATGTTTTAATGCGCCACCCGTAGTTAACCCGGCTGGGCCTGCGCCAATAATCAAAATATCTGTTTGTGGCATGGTTTTAACTCTGCTCTCTACCCAAAAAATAATTAGGGTGATTATGCCGAATCTTGCGCGGGTATGCTATTGGTCGGCGAATTCTGTAACCCACGTGGTTGCCAGCGATAGCCTAATCCTGTACAATCCCAAATCTGAAGCTGATATTAATAGAATTCTGTGGAAGATAGGCGACGTTTTTTCATGCTGGTACGTGGATTTCGCCTTACCGATAAACTGACCAATGCCTTTTTGAAAATGGCGGTGTGGCTTGTCAGCGGGTTTATGCAGCAGGTAACTGATCTGCGTGAGGCCGGACAGACCACGATTGTCAATTTTTATAAAAGCGTTACAGGTGCAACTGAAGTGATGGTGCGCGGTAGCCGCAAGGTCTATGAAGCCACCAGTACCCGTCAGCGCGGATTGATGGTACAGCGGGCCGCAATGGTCGCGGTTGAACAAGATCAGAAAGTGACGGTCATTGAAGACCCGCTGATTACGCAAAACCGCACGCTAAGCGTTTTTGCTGTGCTGCTGATGATTTCACTTATCGCGGTGGTGATCTGGTCAACGGGACGTGATAATAACAACGGTAGCGTTGGCAATACGCGCATTATCAGCGGCTTGCCCCAACAGCCGAATAATCCAACCGCAGCATTATTACCCTCCGCTACGCCGACCTTGACGCCCGTCCCCCAACCGCTTAATTGGCGTGGAACGCTGGTGTTTTCGGTGCGGGAGAATGGGCAAGAAGATCTATTTGCCCTACAGCGCGGCAGCAGTCAGCCGCTTCGCCTGACCAATCATTTTTCTGATGACCGCGACCCGGCATGGAGTCCGGATGGGCGAACAGTGGCGTTTATCAGCCGACGCGATGGCCCTTGGGATTTGTATATCCTTGATGTGATTACCAAACAAGTGACCCGCCTGACGTTTACCCCCGGTTTTGAGGGGTCGCCAACCTTCAGCCCCGACGGCGCGTTTATCGCTTATGAGTCCTACCAAGACAATAATCTGAATATCTATCTTATAGCGGTAGATGGTTCAGGCGGCTGTCCGTGCCGGGTCACCAATAGCGATGGCCCGGATTATGAACCGGACTGGATGCCGAACGTAGATGGTAAGGGTGGGCGTTGGATTGCCTACACGAGCTGGCGCAATGGTCAGCAGGATATTTATGCGATTAGCCTCGATAATCCGTCCGATCAAGCCGCCATCAATGTCACCAATACCCGTGATATTGACGAAAATTACGCGGCATGGAGTCCGGATGGGCGGGCAATTGCGTATAGCGGCGTTTTTGATGGAATTGAAGGCTCGTTCTATCGCCAAATTCAATGGAATGGCGATTTTTCGGGCGGCACCCCCGGCACGGAAATTTCGATTGGGCGTGGAAGAATGCCAGCGTGGAATCCGATTGATGGGAGTAGCCTGTTTTATGTTGCACCCCGACGCAGCAACTATTGGCAAATTCTGGCCGCGCAAACAGGTAGTTTTGGCGGGGGTGGTGACCTAACCCTGATTAATGGCGAGGTCTCCGATTTGGACTGGACACCTTATGAGCCAGAATTTACTGGCCTAGAGGCGACCTATCCACCACTATTTACTGAGCGCGAAGAACGTAGCTCGGACGGCCTGTATGGATTGGCATCGCTCCCCGGCGTGACCACCACTGACGCTTTTTTGAATACGCGGGTTGATGATTCATTTAACGCCCTGCGGGTCAAGATTTATGAGATTGTCGGGTGGGATGTGTTGGCGCAATTGGATGATGCGTTCTGGCGGAACACACGCCGACCCGAACCCGGCCAAGATCGCTTGAATTGGCACTATGCTGGACGAGCCTTTTCTATGCAGCGGGATTTGATTTCACAGGGTGACCCAAGCCTTGTGGTAGCGGTACGTGAAAACCGCGAGGTGGGTACGTATTGGCGGGTTTTTGTGCGCGTGGCAGATGAATATCAGAATGGTGTATTGGGCGAACCGCTGCGCTCAGTTCCGTGGGATTTTGATTCACGCACGAGTGGCGATCTGGATGCCTATGAAAACGGCGGGCGAGTGATGGATAATGTTCCGTCGGGCTATTATGTTGATTTTACCCGGCTGGCGGAGGACTATGGCTGGCATCCGGTTGAAGCGGGCCGCACATGGCGCCAGAATTTTGCGGATATTCTCTTCTGGGATTTTATCAAGACCGATGATTTGGTATGGGAAACTGCGCTGGGTGAACTCTACACAGCCGATGAAGTGAGGCAGTTTATTGATTTCCTCAATGGTGGGCCTTCGCTGCAAGCAACGGCCATCCCAGCCGCGACTGAACTTATACCCGAAACGCCCGAACCTGAACGCAGCCCGACACCGCTGCCACCCGACGCCTAATGATGGCGGTTGACACTCAATGTAGACGATAAGCCGTGATGATTGCTGTGGAATAGGTATTTTATGGGTAAGCAGAACAAATCGATTTTTCGGAGTGCCAATTTTCAAGGGCTGTTGGTGTTGTCAATGGTGACGACCATCGGGGCATTTGCGCTGATGAATAACGAACAACCCCCGCAGTATATTGTGCGTCCGGTGCAAGTTCAGCCGACCCAATCGGTGGCACCGGAATGGCGTGCGGCCCTCGAAAATGAGATTTTGAATCCTGCTACCGCCGAGCCGACGCAGGATATTCCCACGGTAGAGTATCTGCCGCCGCCGACCATCTCATTTGAGCAACCTTCGACCGTGCAGGTATTTGATGTGCAGGATGTTGAAGCCAGCCCATTTCCGTCTAGTACGCCCTATCCAACGCTAGAAGTGCCTGCCACGCCGATTGAATATCGTGGTGCAACGCCTGTCCCAAGCCCAGAAGGGGTTGAACAGGATTTTTCAAATGCTACTGCGATTGCCCAATATGCCCCACCTCTAGAACAAGTACCACTGAGTTTGCAGCCCAATGACCACTTTTATATGATCCGGCCAGTGGATGCCAGCGCCAATAATGAGCAATTGTTTTATTATCCCTATGGTTCAGCCGGGCAGGTGTTTCGTGTACATCATGGGATAGATATTCCTAACCCGGTTGGCGAGCGAGTGGTCGCGGCGCAAAGTGGCACAGTCGTTTGGGCCGCTAGCACTGCACAGGACATTAAAGAAGGGGTACTGGAAATCTATGTTTCTTATGGCAATGTAGTCGTCATCGAACATGATTTCAGTATTGGCGGTAAACCTGTCTATTCGCTGTATGCCCATATGTCGGCGATCTTGGTCGAAAAAGGTCAGCAGGTCGAGATGGGGCAGGTGATCGGCTTGGTTGGCGATACGGGATTTGTGACCGGGGCGCACGTCCATTTTGAGGTGCGTGTTGGCGTCAATAGCTACTGGGAAACCCGCAATCCGCTACTATGGATGGCTCCCTATATCAATCATGGGGTTGTAGCAGGGCGTGTGGTGGATAGCTCCGGTAAATTTGTAGATAATGCCATTGTCCAGATTAATCGCGGCGGTCGTCGAGTGGATAGCACCACCACGTATATCCAGCCTAAACTGCTGTCAGGCGGGCGCGGACATGCGGTTCCTGATGATAACTGGCAGGAAAACTTTGTATTGGGTGATGTGCCTGAAGGCGAATATCAGATTGTGGCGCTGGTGGATAACCAACGCTATACCCAGACCATCACAGTGCGGGCTAGCATGGTCAATTTTGTCGAATTTGTTGTTGGCCCTGCTGCGGCTGCTACACCGATTCCATTGGAGAGCGGCGAAGGCACAGAAGGAAGCTAAGGAAGCTAAGGAGCCTGACGCGCTACCTACGAGTTTCCCGCGTTGATGTCAGGTTGAAAAAGGCATCATTGCTAACCCCGACGGCATTGGTTAGACTTGCCCCGGCAAAAAATGGGGGCTGTTTAATGGTTCAGCCGTCCAAAAATCGTTTTTAGGATGGGCAGGGTAAGATGATTTGTTGGTTGAGACTGCCCTTTAATCAGGAGGAATAATGCGATATGCGACGCCAGACTAGCAGGCGTGCAATTTTAGGAATCTTGGGGCTAATCGTCGTTGTGGCGATTGCGCTGCTCGTTCGGCCTGAGGTTAATGCGCAGTCCGATGGTGGCACGAACCGTTTGACGGTCGGGCAGACAGTGACAGGGTCACTGAGTGCCGAGAATTTTGCGGAATCCTATGTTTTCGATGCTGCCGCCGGAAACACCGCTACGTTGACTGCTACGACCACAGTAGCTGAATTGTCGCTGGCGATGGTACTGACCGGGCCAGATGGCGTTGTCGTGGCCCGTGATGGTGATTTGTCCTCAGCGACAGTTGCCGTTTTATCAAATGTGACCCTGTCGTTGGATGGCACCTACGTTGTAACGGTGCTGCGCGGTACGGGCGCGGAAGGTGATGCGGCAGGCGAGTTTACATTGGCGCTGGCGGGTAATATCACTGCTCCGGCGACTGCTACCCCGACTGCATCTGATGTATCACCAGCCGTTAGTGGTCGCTTCGTGTTTGTCAATTTGGAAAATGGCGGCGTAGATGTGTCTTTGACATGGTCGGCAGCCGTTGACCTTAATTTGGAAGTGCGTGACCCCATTGGTGGGGCGATTTATGGCGATAATGTGACGGCGGAAAGCGGCGGTCTGCACAGTGGCGATGTCAATCGTGATTGTACGACGGCCTCGGCTGATAACCCAACTGAATCGGTCAATTGGGCGCAGGGTAGCGTGCCCGTTGGCAGCTATGAAATCCTAATTTATTACAGCCAACCATGTGGCGTAAGCGGCCCACAGACCTTTACCCTGACGGGTGGCGTCAATGGCGATGCTGCATCCACTATCTCTGGTGTTTTGAACCCCGGTCAGGTCTATTTGGCGCGGGTGACGCTGGATGTCAATCGTGGATGGGCGTTGTTTAATGGTGGGGTGAATGCGGGCCTCGATATCTCACTTGATGGGGAATTTGTTGAGGCGACGCTTGGTCAAACCTTTACAGGGACGATTACCAATGCCAATCCGAAGGACGTCTATACCCTTGATTTGACTCAGGGGCAGCAACTGACGGTCAATGCGGATGCTACATCCGGCAGCCTTGATACACTGCTCATTTTGTTAGACCCGAATGGTCAGCGGTTGCTGGACAACGATGATCGCGCCGCCGGGATTACCGATTCAACGATTCAGACCACGATTAACACCGCTGGCATTTATACGGTAGTGATATCGCGTTATGGGCAGGTGATTGGTGGTACGGAAGGCGCTTACAGCCTCGGTATCAATGCTACACAATCGGTGGTGGCGAACACGACCCCGGCGGCGTCTGATGGTACATCGGGCACCGCTATCACAACTACGACGACGCTTCCGGCGGGGAGTGTTGAAGTTTTGCTGACTTGGGCAACTGACCACGACCTGCAATTGCTGGTGCGTGATCCATTGGGAAATTCGGTTTACGATGACGCGACCCAAGTTTCTAGCGGTGGTATTTTGGGTGCGGTGGGTAATCAAGGCTGCAATCGTGCAGATGGCACCCCCACATCCTATGTCTATTGGCCTGCCACTCGTACTCCTCCGGCGGGGACATATGAAGTTGAAGTCTGGTTCCAAGCGGATTGCGATGACGTAAGCGTCAATAATTTCCAACTTACCATCCGGGCAGGGGGTCAGCAGCTCTACACGACGACCCAGACCGCCAATGTAGACAACCACTTTATGGTGACGTTCACGGTGAACGCTGACGGTACGCCGGTGCAGACCCCCGGTGACGCTGGTTTCTTTGATATGGATAATATCGTTTCCGGGGTTGATTTGACGACGGTGTTGGCGGGTGAAGTTACGCCGATTGCCTATGACAATGTTACGACAGGCGAAATCCGTCAAGATCGTAAGTTCCAAGTCTACAGCTTTGAAGGCCGGGCGGGTGATCGTATCAATATCTTGATGCAAAGGCAGAGTGGGAATCTGGACACGGCTGTTTACCTAATTGGCCCAAATAATCAGGTATTTGCCTCCAATGATGACATCTCGGTTGGCACGGATACCGAAGCCCGCAATACCAATTCACGGATTGGTGGGTTTGTGCTGACCGCCGAAGGAACGTATTACATTGTGGCGACTCACTATGGCCTACGCTATGGTGGCACACAAGGCCCGTTCAGTCTCAGTTTGTCACTGCTGAACTAAAGGCTGTTAAATCGCTAAACAAAAGGGCGGGGCGCGAAAACCCTGTCCTTTTTGATTTATGCTATACTTTTCCTGTCTTCAGGATTGACTTCCTGTAGCAATCGTTATATGATTTAGAACACGGGTTCTACTAAAAATAGAGAGTAGATTGCGACTGGACTTATGGCGAAGAAAAAACAGACCTCTGCCCCTGAAACCTCTGGCCCTAATAGCACTAACGAACAGCGTGCCAAAGCCCTTGAAGCAGCTTTGGCCGACATCACCAAACGCTATGGCGATAATACGGTGATGCGTCTCGGTGATGCCCAACATATCATCAATATTGACATCATCCCCACCGGGTCACTTGCCGTTGACCTTGCACTCGGTATCGGTGGACTTCCGCGTGGACGTATCACGGAAATCTATGGCCCGGAAAGCTCTGGTAAAACGACCCTTTGCCTTAGCACCATTGCCCAAGCTCAAAAGATGGGCGGGTTGGCGGCATTTGTGGATATGGAACACGCCCTTGACCCTCTCTATGCCGAACGGCTTGGGGTAGACATCAATAACCTGTATGTCTCACAGCCGGATACTGCCGAACAGGCCCTTGAAATTATCGAGGCCCTTATTCGTTCTGGCGCGATGGATGTGATCGTCCTCGATAGCGTGGCGGCATTGGTTCCGCGTGCCGAAATTGAAGGCGAAATGGGCGATTCACATGTTGGGTTACAGGCCCGTCTGATGAGCCAAGCCCTCCGCAAGATTTCCGGCGCGATCAAACAAACGAATACTGCCGTATTGTTTACCAACCAACTGCGCGAAAAAATCGGTGTGATGTTTGGTAATCCTGAAACCACAACGGGTGGTCGGGCGTTGCGTTTCTATGCCAGCGTGCGTGTCGAAATCCGCCGTATTCAGGCCATTAAGCAGGGGCAAGAAGTCATCGGCAACCGTACCCGCGTGAAAATCACCAAAAACAAGGTCGCGCCGCCTTTCCGCCAAGCCGAATTTGACGTGATGTATAACGAAGGCTTTAGCAAAGAGGGCGATGTGATTGACCTCGGCGTGGAAATGGGCATTGTGGAGAAACGTGGGGCTTTCCTGCGCTACAATGACGGGCTGATTGGTCAAGGCCGCGAAAATGCCAAGCAGTACCTCCGCGAGAACCCTGCTTTGACCTATGAATTGGAAATGCTGATCCGTGAAGCGGCTGACCGGATGCCTGTCACGGCGCGTTCCGCTTCAGATGAGGGTGGTGGGGACGAGGATGCGCCTGTCGGTCTGGACGAGTAAGCTGAATAAGCCGAACTGAATATCGTGATGTAACAAGATGCCCATCTTTTGGGCATTTTTCGTTTTCTGTATGGAAAGATTGACGATTTTGATGGCGTCAATTCCCGTGTGATAGTGTATAAATGACACCGGTACTTTTTTTGATGTAGGATTATAGAGCGAATGCAATCCAACCACCCCCCCAATTTGCCTTCCGCCGCGCCAGTAGATTTGGCAAATGGTCGTCCCGGCGTGCCCAATCCGGTGTCGCCGCAGCCGAGTACCACACCTGCCTTGTTGATGACTGCCGCAATATTTTTCGGACTCGGTTTTGTGCTGGCGATGCTCATTTTTGGCACGGGTAGTGACAGCGTTAGCGATGAGGACTTGCAGGTTGCCGTTGACAAGCGTTTGACTGAAATTGCGCCAACGCCGCGCCCGACTGCTACGCCATTGCCGAATCAGCCGATGGAAGTGCTGCTGACGGATTACAGCCCAACGCTTGGCCCGGAAGATGCACCCATCGTCATGGTTGAGTTTTCAGACTATTTGTGTCCCTATTGCGCGAGATTTCATGAGCAGACTTTTAAACCGCTGGTCGAGCATTATGGCGATTTGGTGCATGTGGTCTACCGCGAATATCCGGTGATTGGCACACAGCTGACCGAAAAAATTGCGTTGGCGGCGTTGTGTCTGAATGAACAGGGCAAATATTGGGATTATGCTGACCTGTTATGGCCCAATCAGTCGGCTATCCGAACGGGCCTGTTGACGGCGGATGGCACGGCGATTGACGAAAACAGCACGATTTTGGCGGAATATGCTGAAATTGTTGGGGCGGATTTGGAGGCCTATAATACCTGCGTTGCGGAAGGGCGCTATAACGATGAAGTCCAAGCTGATTTGCAGACGGGTTATAGCTTTGGGATCAATGGGACGCCGACCTTTTATATCAATGGCAAACCGATCATTGGGTCACAGCCGATTGAAATATTTATGGATGAGATTGACACTCAGTTGATTGCTTTGGGGATAACGCCTCCGGCTCGCCCAAGCAACGAATCCACGATTTCGGGTGCAAGCTAGACCGAGAAATCTGGACAGAGTCAGACTTGATATAGGGCCGGCGCTTGGTGAAACGGCCTTATTTGCGGGGTGGGGCGCAATAAGTTAAAATTCCTCAGTCAAAATTCAAAATCTATGTTAATAATCCTTGACATTCCTTTTCGCTCGGCATATACTGTAAGTTTCAATATGTAAGAATGAGAGGAATGTCCGGTCACACAATCAGGCACTAGGCCATAAGGCTTTAGGGGCATTTTTTTATTGCCTGATAGACTTCCTAAACTATGCGAAAAGTTGTGCCGCTGCGTCATATGTCGCAAGCCCACGAAGACCAGATGATCGCTAGACCGGACAAAACCCAGTTCCCTCGCACGGTCTTCATCCTTATCCACTGTATTGCAGTAAATGTGAATTTAGTGGTCAATCGTAAAGGTATCTACACTAATTCAGGAGGGCGTCCAATTGGAGGCGAAAGATTTTAGTGCTTTGCGTATTAGCCTTGCCTCACCTGAGCAAATCAGGTCGTGGTCCTATGGTGAGGTGACGAAGCCGGAAACCATCAACTATCGCCGCCTGCGGCCCGAAAAAGATGGCCTATTTTGTGAGGCGATTTTTGGCCCAACGAAGGACTGGCAGTGCTATTGCGGTAAGTATAAGAACATCCGCTATAAGGGTATTATCTGCGACAAATGCGGGGTAGAAGTCACCCGAGCTTCGGTACGCCGTGAGCGCATGGGGCACATTGAATTGGCTGCTCCGGTGGCGCATGTGTGGTACACCCGTCGTGTCCCCAGCTATCTTGGCTTGCTGTTGGATGTTAACCGTCGTGACCTAGACCGCGTGTTATATTTCGCGCAATATGTCATCACCACCGTTGACCACGATGCCCGCAATAAGGCATTGGGCCGTTTGTCGGAAGAAGTTCAGCGCCAAGAAGAACAGGTCATCGGCGAACTCGATGGTCAGGTCAATGGTATCTTGCTGACCCGCGATGAGACGCTGTCCAAATTGCAGCAGGACATTGACGCCATTCACGATCATTATATTCGTGAACAGGAGCGTTTGTCGGAGGCGGTGACGGCGGAAGGTCAGCGAATCCAGACCCAGATTGAGAAGAATCTCGGCAAGGTGTTGGACGCTGAAATCGAGTTTACTAATGCTGGTTCGATTATCGTCAAAAAAGGCGAGAAGGTCAGTAATCAGCACCTTGAACTCGTGAACGCGGCGGCTACGGCCCGTCTGAATGAAATCATGGCGGAAATTGATGACCAGCGCACAGCCGATTTGACATCGCTGGATGCGCAGGTGGACGAAATCGCCAACTCTGCCGCCGATCAAATCGAATCGCTTCGGATGGACTATGACGCCCGTTTGGAAGAAGTTCGTGACCGCGCCACCAAAACCAAGCGCGATCTCGAAAATCTGCAACCCGTGCAATTTTTGGGCGAGCAGGATTATCGCAATCTGAAAGCCAAATATGGGCAGGTCTTTAAAGCCGATATGGGGGCCGAGGCGTTCTATGAAATCCTGAAAAACATGGATTTGGATAAGCTCGCCAAAGAACTGTGGCAAGAAGTTCGCACCACTCGGTCGAAGCAGCGCCGCAAGAAGGCCACCCAACGTCTGCGGGTGGTTGAAGCTCTACGGGTCAGCAACAATCGTCCGGAATGGATGATTTTGACCGTTCTGCCCGTTATCCCACCCGATTTGCGCCCAATGGTGCAATTGGATGGTGGTCGTTTTGCGACCAGCGACTTAAATGACCTTTATCGTCGCGTGATTAATCGTAATAACCGTCTCAAGCGTCTGTTGGAACTTGGTGCGCCGGACGTGATTGTCCGCAACGAAAAGCGTATGCTCCAAGAGGCCGTTGACAGCTTGATTGATAACGGTCAGCGTGGTCGCGCCCTCAGCCGTCGTGGTCGCCGTGAATTGAAATCTCTGAGCAATATGCTCAAGGGTAAGAAGGGCCGTTTCCGCCGTAACCTGTTGGGTAAACGTGTGGACTATTCTGGCCGTTCGGTCATCGTGATTGGCCCCAACCTGAAACTGCACCAATGCGGTTTGCCTAAGACGATGGCATTAGAACTCTATCGCCCGTTCGTCATTGGCCGTTTGGTGGCTGAAAACTACGCCAGCAACGTCAAAGGCGCTAAACGTATTATCGAACGTGAACGCCCCGAAGTTTGGGAAGTCTTGGAAGAAGTCATCAAAGACCGCCCTGTGCTGTTGAATCGTGCTCCCACGCTGCACCGCCTCGGTATTCAGGCGTTTGAGCCGCAATTGGTAGAGGGCAAGGCGATTCAGATTCACCCGCTGGTCTGCGCGGCGTTTAATGCCGACTTTGACGGCGACCAAATGGCGATGCACGTTCCCTTGAGCCAAAAAGCGGTTCAGGAAGCACGCGAATTGATGTTGAGCAGTCGTAACCTGTTGAAGCCTGCTGATGGTTCACCCGTCGTCGGCCCCAACAAGGACATGGTGTTGGGCATCTACTATATGACGATGGACCCCACCGCCGAAATTATCTGCGATGTCGCGGTTGCCGATAAATATCGCTATTGGTCAACACTCGATGATGCGGGTATACGCGTTGGTGTGGCTCATAACACGGCGGGGAGCAAAGTAGCCCGTGCCCGTAATCTTGATCTGGGGAACGAAATTGTCGTTTACCATGATCAGGTCAACGATTTGGGTAAGGTTATCAAGGGCAAGGACGCGACAACCCTGTTGTTTGAGGGGTTGGTCAATAAGGAAGTAGATGTCGTCATCTACAACGCCTATGAGGGCCAGCAACTTATCAGTAAGAAGAAATACCCGTTCGTGGTGTCCAATTTGATGGAACGCCGCCACGTGGTTGACCTTGATGAAGTAGAAGCCCTCTATCAATTGGGTATCGTCGGGTTGCATACGCCGATTCTGTTGGGCAATTACTTCGATTCGCCTGACATTCCAGAACCGGCACAAGCTGAAGTTTGTACGGTAGGCCGTGCCATCTTCAACCGTATTTTGCCGGATGAAATGCGCTTCCAGCAGGGAACTTTTGGCAAAAAGCAGTTGCAAGACCTTGTTGCGATCACCTATCAACGCTTCGGTTCAGACCGCACCACCGACATCGTGGATGCCGTCAAGAATCTCGGTTTCCACTATGCCACGATTTCCGGTACGACGATTTCGATCTTCGACATCACCGTACCCATCGAACGTGAAGAAATTCTGGCGAACGCCGATCGCGCTGTAAACGAGGCCGAACGTAACTGGCGTCGTGGTCTGTTGACCGAAGAAGAACGGTATCAGAGCACGATTGACAACTGGAACATGGCGAAGGATAAGCTACAAAACATTATCCGCAACACGCTTGATCCATTTGGCCCAATCGCGGTTATGGCGATTTCCGGCTCGACCAAAGGTGGTTTTGGCCCCATCACCCAGATCGCTGGGATGCGTGGGTTGATGGCTGACCCGTCTGGTCGCATCATTGACCTGCCCATCCGCAGTCACTTCCGTATGGGGTTGACCGCACTGGAATACTTCATCAGTACACATGGTGCGCGTAAAGGCCAGGCCGACACCGCGCTCCGTACCGCCGACGCTGGCTATATGACCCGCCGTTTGGTGGACGTGGCGCAGGACGTGATTGTGAATCGTCAGGACTGCGGTACACATGCCGGGATTTGGATTTTGAATCCGAATCACGAGAACAACCGCCACAAACCAGAAGCGAATATCGCGGGCCAGTCCTTCCAAGAACGTATCATGGGTCGTTTGGCTGCTAAGACCGCCATTGACCCGCGCACGGGTGAGATCATCGTTGACCGCAACGAGATGATTACCGAAGAAGTCTCGGATGCGCTGGTAGAGGCGAATGTCGAAACGATTTACGTTCGCAGCCCCATGACGTGCGCCCTGATTCACGGGATTTGTGCTTACTGCTATGGTCGTGACTTGGGTCGCGGCGAGTTGGTGCGGATTGGTGAAGCGGTCGGTATCGTCGCTGCCCAATCCATCGGTGAACCCGGTACCCAATTGACGCTACGTACCTTCCACACAGGCGGTACGGCGGAAGCCTCCGGTGACATCACCAGCGGTTTGCCGCGTGTAGAAGAAATTTTCGAGGCCCGCAAGAATCCTAAAGGCGAGGCCGTCATGACTGACATCGGCGGGATGCTGCGCTTCGATAAGCAGGGGGATGTCCGTATCGCCCGCATTATTGATAGCAAGGTCTTCAATGAGGAACATGACATTCCAATCGGCTGGGATTTGCAGGTCGAAGACGAGGCCATGATTCGTGAGGGCCAGACTATCGCCGCCGAAGCCAATGGTGATGGTGAAATCCGTGCCCGTATGAATGGTACGGTACATGTCGAGGGCCACAAGCTCTACATTCGCTATGAAAAGGTCGAGACGGTTGAATATGAAATTCCGTCGAGCGCCCGCCTGTGCGAAGGTATTGCCGATGGTGTCACGGTTGCCCCCGGTCAGCAATTGACCGAAGGCTCGAAGAACCCACACCGTATTCTGCGTGTGTTAGGATCGGATGCCACTCAGTTGTACCTCTTGAATGAACTTCAGGATGTGTACCGCAATCAGGGTGTGAATATCGCCGACAAGCACTTTGAAATCATGATTCGCAAGATGTTGAGCAAGGTCCAAACCACCCGCAGCGGTGATAGTGGGATGCTCCCCGGCGAACTGATTGACAAACTGGCGCTGTTGAATCTGAACGATCGTTTGCTGGGTGAAGGCAAAGAACCAGCGGCAGGCGTGCCTGTGCTGCTCGGTATCACCAAAGCGGCCCTCAGCACCGACAGCTTCCTCAGTGCTGCCAGCTTCCAACACACCATCAAAGTGTTGGCGGGTGCAGCAATTGAAGGCAAGGTTGACCGCCTGTTTGGTCTGAAAGAAAACGTCATTATCGGGAAACTCATCCCGGCAGGTACAGGTTTCCATACCTATAAAGACCGCGACATCATCGCCCCGACCATTGACCTTGCTGAACAGGGTGCTTTGGCAGCAGATGAGGCCGAAGATGAGTACGAGGACGAATACGACTACGACGAGGAAGATGGCGACTTTGTGGATGGCGCTCTGGCACTCGATGTAGACGATGACGCCGAACACGAATTTGAGGATGAGGAAGAAGAAGTTGAGGTGGACTTCGAGGAAGAAGAAACCGAACTCGACTCTGACCCCTACGGCGAGGACTAATCCAAGCCGACCCTTGATCTAAATGAATTTACAGGGACGCAGCACCCAAAAATTAGGGCTGCGTCTTTTTGTTTCTCATACCTATAATGGAATTATCAATCAATTAATGGGTTTATAAACAATATGCCCAACAAAAACTATACCCCCAAGCCGCGTAGTTATAATCCCGGTGAAGTTGGCTATCGCAATCGAGGCCGCCAAACCGGACTTGACCCCTTTGATACCTCGCGTGAAGCAGGTCGCATGGAAGGGCTGTTTTACCGTCATCTGCTCAGAGGGACACTTCGCACCCGTAATCCCATTGTCGTACTCATTTTGTTGACAGGCGGTGTACTGCTGACAGGTGGGGCAGTGGGGATGATAAGCGGAATGATGAATGATCCCTATATGGTAGGTGACTTCGGCATCATCTTTTGTCTAGGTACAATGGTTGTTTTTATGGCAGGGCTTGGCTTGCTCATGCTACGGGCCGGATTGACCAATGCAGCGCAGATGAGTGGACTGACGCGCTGGTGGCGTCGGCAATTTAAAAACACCAATAAGCACCGAAACAGATAGTTGTACCCCCAAACTGGTTGCCCTCCATCCCTTTATGTTATTGTCAATCGTCAGTAATCTGGTTTTGCGGCAAACTTCTTATAGTTTTCATCCAGATTTAACTTGGCTAATTTAAGCGATTATGGTAGAATAAAGAACACTAGTTCTATCGTGGCTAATGTTTGACAAATCATCTGCATTTCGCGTATAGTTGCCCCGTTTTGGGGATTTGATGCGAACCCAGCGTATTTATCAGCGCGGCATGAGGGTTTTTGAATGGAAACAGGTCTGGTTCGACAGCGAAATATTAACGAAGAAATGCGCGACGCCTATCTCGATTACGCTATGAGCGTGATTGTGTCGCGTGCCTTGCCGGATGCGCGGGATGGCCTAAAACCCGTCCATCGGCGGATTCTCTATGCCATGCACAACATGGGTTCTACCGCCACGTCGGAATATCGCAAGAGTGCCCGTATCGTCGGCGAAGTCTTGGGGAAATATCATCCACATGGCGACGTATCGGTCTACGAAGCGATGGTACGCATGGCCCAAGATTTTTCCATGCGCTACGAATTGGTAGATGGGCAGGGTAATTTCGGCTCGATTGACGGTGATGCGGCGGCGGCAATGCGTTATACCGAAGCGCGTATGGCGGCCCTCGGCACTCGTTTGTTGGAAGATATTTCCAAAAACACGGTTGATTTCACCGATAACTTTGATGGTTCACTCCAAGAACCGATTGTCTTGCCCGCTAGCTTGCCAAATTTACTGATAAACGGCTCATCGGGTATTGCTGTCGGCATGAGTACCAGCGTTCCTCCACACAATTTGGGTGAGGTGTGCGATGCGCTTATGTATATGCTGGATAATTGGGATCAGTTGGGCGACATCTCGGTTACGGATTTGATGCAGTTTATCAAAGGGCCGGATTTCCCAACGGGTGGTTTGGTCTATACCAAAGGCCGTGACGACGATGAAGATATGCTGGTATCGGCCTATGCCACCGGACGCGGCAAGGTTATCGTCCGCGCCAAAGTCCACCTAGAAGAAATGGGACGGGGTCGCAGCCGGATTATCGTGACCGAGATTCCATTCCAGATTAACAAAAACGCCTTGCTAGAGCGTATCGCCGAATTAGCCCAGACGGGTAAAGTCGAAGGCATGGCGGATTTGCGCGATGAATCGGATCGGCAAGGGCTACGAATTGTGATTGAGGTTTCACGGGCGGCTGATCCGGCGGATGTGCTGGCGGAGTTATTTAAATATACGCCCCTGCAAAGTACCTTTAGTATTATTATGCTGGCGCTGGTGGATGGCGAACCGCGCACACTGCCCTTAAAACAATCGCTGCGTATTTTCATTGAACACCGCCTCGAAGTTATTCGCCGCCGCAGTGAGTATGATTTGGCCCAAGCCGAAGCCCGCGCCCATATCGTTGAGGGGTTGCTGATCGCGCTCGATGATATTGACCATATCATTGAGGTTATCCGCAAATCGCGCACCCCTGACTCGGCCCGTCGCAATTTGAGGGAAACTTTTAAATTGTCTGAGGCACAAGCTACCGCGATTTTGGATATGCGTCTGCGTCGTCTGGCACAATTGGAACGTAAGCTGCTCAAAGATGAACATGACGCGCTCGTCAAACTCATTCAAGATTTGCGGATGCTGCTGTCGAGTGCCAAGTTAATGCGGGTCGAGGTCAAGCGCGAATTACTTGATCTTCGCAAAGAATATGCTGACCATCGCCGAACGGTCATTGTCGGCAATGCCCCAACCAATATTCGGGCGGGGGATTTGTTGGTTCCCCAAGAGGCCACCTACGTCACGTTGACACAGCTGGGACGTATCAGCCGCACCTTCCAACATGATCTACCCGTCATTCCTGCCAATGCGGATGACTACCCAGCCTTGATTGTCAATGCGACCACGGCTGACACCCTCTATCTGTTTACCCCGGAAGGCTTAGTGGCGACCGTACCTGTGTCGCAGTTGCCCCAAGCGGGTGAACCTGCGGTGGGTGAATTTTTCTACCGTTTGTGTGCGTTGAAAGAATCCCATACCGTCATCAGTATGTTGAGTTTGCCGCCGACGGTTAATGAAGGGTATGCGTTTTTCAGCACATATCACGGTGAAGTTAAGCGCCTGCGGTTGGAAGATTTGCCGGGGATGCGGGCCGATAACTTTAGCGTATTCGATGTTGAAGCAGGCGACCATTTGATTCGGGTGGATGTGGTTGAAGATGATGACGAGATGGTGCTGGTTACACATGAGGCCCAAGCCATTCGTTTTAAGGTCGAAGAAGTCCGCCCGACTGGCCTTGCAGCGGGTGGGATGCGCGGCATTAAATTACGCAGTGAAGAAGATTTTGTGGCGGGGGCAGGGGTGGCCCGTCCCGGCAAAGAAGTCTTGGTGTTGGCAGTAGATGGTCGCGGCAAACGCACTGAACTAGCCGATTACCCGTTGCAAGGCCGTGCGGGTGGCGGTGTGCGAACCTATAAGGGCCTGAAGGGGCAAGAATCGCTTCTGGCCGGGGCGGCGGTCATTGACCCCGTCATGATGTGCCTGATCGCCACTACACATGGGCGCACCGTGCTGGTGGATACCAACAAAGCCCCATTGTATAAACGCGATTTTCGTGGCGAACTGTTTTTCTCGCCGGGTATTGGGGAACACATCAGCGGGATCGGCTTGGTTGAACCACCCATCCAAAAGAAGGTTGCCCAAGCCCCGCGTGAAGACAAAACCGATACGATTGAGGACAATGGTTTTGTCAGCGAATCACCTGAACCCGCCATGCTTGGCCTGTTCGATGATGCCGAGTTTAGCGATAACGGCGATAATGGATTTGAGAATTATCCCGAAGAATAACTAACCGACTTGTGTGGTAAATACTTTAGCCGCGCCTGCCTGTTTGAGAGCTTCTTGAACAGCAGGGGCGGTTTTTTCATCCACCAGCGCGATCATGTTGCCGCCACGACCGCCGCCAGATAATTTTGCACCCATCGCACCTGCCTGTTTTGCTACCGCGCAAAATTGATCAAGTTCGTCGTCTGAGACGGTTAATTCGCGTAGCAGGATGTGATTTTCATCCATTAGCAGGCCCAGTAAATCTGGTTGCCCGGTTTCGATCAACGCCCGTGCTTGGTTAGCAATTTCGCCGATGCGCTCAAAAATGGGCTGGATACGGGCGGGTTCATGTTCGGCAAGTTCGCGCACTGCGCCAACTGTGACATGTGTCGGTGTGGCGTGGCCCAGATTGCCCACCACCAGCAGAAAGGGGTGGGGGATGGTGAATGTCTCCAGAGGCTTGCCACGCACAAAATAGACGGGTTGTTGATAGACGATGACGGTGTTATCAATCCCACTCGGCGTGCCGTGATGGATTTTTTCGACTTCATAGACCAAACCATTCAATGTTTCGTTATTAAATGGATGGCCTAGCGCTTGCGACAAGGCCTGTGCCAACACGGTACTGACGGCAGCCCCACTGCCAAAACCAGAGGCGAGGGGGATGGTCGAATGGAGGATCAGTTTAAGATCGGGTGGGGTGGTGATACCGAGCGTTTTTAATACTAATTGGGTGGTATAGACTAGCGCATTTTCGGTATCTTCACCGGGGTGAACACGCAGGGTGTGATGGTGGCGGCTGTCTGGCAACAAAATATGTAAGCCACTATTCGGTAGGGCAACTTCGGCTGTCACGGTTGCGTGGAGGGCGGTTAAGGGAACAGCCAAAGCCGGTTGCCCATGTACCACTGCATGTTCGCCAAAGAGGATTAATTTGCCGGGGGCCGTTGCCACGATAGGCTTCATCTCGAACCTGCTACTTTGCGACCACGTACAGCAGGAAAACCACTAGCAGACCCCATAAACCAATCCCAATCAGTAAGGGCCGATCTTCAAACAATACTTCGGTGGGGTCGCCGCCTTTGCCAAGCCGATGTATCACATATAGATAACGGAATAGGCCGTAATAGACAAAGGGTACGGTCAGCAGCATATACTCGGCGTCTACGAGGGCGGTTTCGGACTCGGCGGCATACAGCGTATAGGCCAGTGCGACACTGGTCACTACCAAACGCAGCATATCGTCTAGGAGGGGAATGTTATAGCCTTTGTAGGTATCACGCACTTTTTCGGCATCGCCTTGCAGCAGCACCAACTCTTGACGCCGTTTACCAATCGCCAAAAATAGCGACAGCAGACCCGCACAGACATATAACCATGCCGAAAAATTGGTGACTTCGATGGCGACGACACCGGCAATCGTTCGCAGGACAAAACCCGCAGCGATGGCAAACACGTCTAGCAGTACCTGATTCTTGAGATAGAAGCTATAGGCGATTTGCAGCCCCATATAGCCGGCTAACACCGCCGCTAATTGCCAATTGAGTAGGAAGCCTAGACCAATAGACAAAATGGGGAAAATGACGGCAGCGGCTTTTGCTAATCCGATGGGTAATTGGCCGGAGGGTAGGGGGCGGTTTTTCTTTTTGGGGTGCAGCCGATCTCGATCAATATCCACGAGGTCGTTCATGATATAGACAGAACTGGCGGTCAGCGAAAAAAGCCAGAACGCCACCAGCACACGCCACAGCGCGTCCAGATCGAATAAACGAGCATCAAAGAGAATGCCCATAAATACAAAGCCATTTTTTGACCACTGTTTGGGGCGCATGGTGCGGATAAGACCACGCACCGAAGCGGGGATTCCGCCCCAAAGCGACATGGCAGATTGCATGACAGTATTCAAGCGATTTTCAACCTTTCCAAGTTACGCAGCACGCCAGAATTATAACACAGGTGGTCATTTCGATTAGGTGCGTTGGCCTTTCAGTCGCCTAACAGTTGGTGGTCGTGGGCAAGTAGGTTATGATGATGTAGAAAAGGCTCAGGAGATACTTGCGGCGTGAACATCCTCACTGACTCATCCACCGAAACACTCATTGACGCGACCGAAATCAATTATGCCGAATTTTTTGCGCTGTATACCAACGTGCCGCATATTCAACAGCATGATGAGCCGGGGGTACTGCGCTTGAGCAGTAGCCAACCCGTTGACTATCTGAATACTGTGCTGCGAACCACCTTCGAGAATGGGAATGCCGCCAACCGGATTCGGGAGATTATGGTAGGCTATAAATCGCAACGAGCCTCGGTACGGTGGCATGTTTGGCCCAACAGCCAACCTGCTGATTTGACGGCCCTGCTCGATGAGCACGGTTTGCATTGTACGCGCAGTATTCCCTGTATGGCACTCGATTTGGCGGAACTGAATACCTCTGCGCAGCCGATTGAGCACCTAGAAATGACGCTGGTGGATGATTTGCCCACGCTGTATGAATGGATGTCACCCGTCGCCTATGATTTATTTTTTTGCTTGGCCTATGAAATGGGACTGCCCACCACGACACCCGTGCTGCATTTTCTGGCCCGTTATCAAGGCGAACCAGTGGCAACGGCCTCAATTTATCTAGGGGCAGGGGTCGCGGGGTTGTATGATGTGGTGACGATGCCGGAAGTGCGCGAACGGGGCATTGGATCGGCGCTGTGTACGATGGCGCTGCAAACTGTTCGAGACATGGGCTATCGCTATGGCGTTCTGCAATCGTCTAAAATGGGCTATCGGATTTATCAACGGCTGGGGTTTGAGGAAATAGGCCGGTTGCTGCATTACAATTGGTACGATTTCTATGGGGATTTCTAGGTTTGGAATGTGAATCGCGTTTAAAGAAATGTGGAAATAGGCAGTGGCACAAAAAAAACGACTGGATGTATTGGTACATGAACTTGGATTAGCCCCTAGCCGCGAAATGGCCCAACGCTACATCCTCGCAGGCGAAATTACCGTCAACGGCGAACTGCGTACTAAGCCGGGAGTGCCTGTCCCCGCCGATGCCGATGTTACCCTCAAAAAAGCGGCGCAATTTGTCAGTCGGGGTGGGTTGAAATTGGAAGGGGCGCTCCAACACTTCCCAATTGTGGTCGAAGGGCGGATATGCGCGGATGTTGGCGCGAGTACGGGTGGATTCACCGATTGTCTGTTGCAGCGGGGCGCGGCGAAGGTCTATGCCATTGATGTTGGGTATGGGCAATTGGCCGTGAAACTGCGTGACGACGCACGGGTGGTCGTCATGGAACGCACGAATGCCCGCTATTTGGAAAACCTGCCCGAAGCGATTTCGCTGGTGGTGATTGATGCCAGTTTTATTTCGCTGAAAATGCTGCTACCAACTATCGCAGATTGGCTGACCTCCGAAGCCGACTTGATAGCCCTCATCAAACCCCAATTTGAAGCAGGCAAGGCCGAGGTAGATAAAGGGGATGGGGTGATTAAGAATATCATGACCCATCGGGCCGTTTTGCTGGATGTCCTCACCGCGTGCCAAGCGATGGGGTATACGATTAGCGGCTTGGTGGAGAGTCAGATTACCGGGCCAAAGGGCAATCGCGAATTTCTGGTGTGGCTGCAATCGTCACCCACACAGACCAAAAATGAACTCATACCCCTGATAGATATGGTTGTTCCACCGCCGATCGAGAATGAGCCGGAACAAAAATAGGCGAGTTTGTTAACCCGCCTATCTTGCTTCTTGGGAATGACTAACCTGTGGGAATAGCTTAGTTTTTGTCTACCTCGCCGGATTCGCCGACACGGTGAATCTTGACGAAGTTGGTTTGACCACCTGCGCCAAATGGCACACCCGCAATGATAATCATAATGTCGTTGATGTCGATGAGTTTCCTCGCCACCGCAGCCTGCACCACAATCTTGATCATTTCGTCTATCGAGTGGAATTCACCGACCAAAATCGGCAGCACGCCCCATACGAGGGCCATGCGTTGATAGGTGCCGCGATTGGGTGTGACACAGACAATCGGGGTCAAGGGCCGTTGACGGGCAACACGCTGGGCGGTGTAACCTGTCCATGTGCTGGTGACGATCATTTTTGCCCCTAACTCATGGGCCATGACGCTGGTGGCATGACTAATCGCCTCCGAGATATTTTCGGTGACGGCTTCACCAAACCCGCGCCACATTTTCTCGTCGCTGTTCTCCAGCAGATGGGCCTCGGAGATTTCCGCGATAGCTGACATCATGGCAACCGATTCGACGGGGTAGCGTCCGCTGGCGCTTTCGGCTGAGAGCATCACCGCATCGGTGCCGTCGAAAATCGCGTTGGCAACGTCGCTGGCTTCGGCACGGGTGGGGCGGGGATTGCCGACCATGCTATTTAACATCTGCGTCGCGGTAATCACGGGTTTCCCGACTTGATTGCAGCGGCGGATGATGTGTTTTTGATGAATGGGCACTTCGGCGGTGGGCAGTTCGACACCGAGGTCGCCACGCGCCACCATGATGCCGTCGGAGTGTTGTAGAATGTCTTCAAAATTCTCCAACGCCTCGGATTTTTCGACTTTGGCAATCAGCCATACATCGCCACCGTGATGCCGCACCAGCCAGCGTAATTCGCGCATGTCGTCGGCACTGCGGACAAACGACATCGCTAGATAGTCGAGGTTTTGTTCAAGGGCAAAAACTACATCGGCGCGGTCTTTGTCGGTCAGGGCCGAGAGCGAAAGTTTTGCCCCCAAAGCGGTGACCCCCTTGCGGCTTTTGAGTTCATGCCCGACTACCACTTCACAGACGAGGTCGTCACCGAAACGGGTTTTGACCAGTAATTCGATTTCGCCATCATCCAGCAGTAGCTTGTTGCCGGGGCGAATGTCTTTGATAAATTCGGGGTGGGGGAGTGGTAGGTGTTTTTTGCTTTGATCGGGATCGGAACGGGAGGTGAGCACAATCTCATCTCCCATTTTGATCGGCAGCGGGTCTGGTTTCAACTCGCCCAAACGAATTTTCGGCCCTTGAAGGTCGCCCATGATTGCCACCACCGCTTTTTCTTCTTCGGCAAGACGGCGAATCAGGGCGATATTCTTGGCATGTGTTTCATGCGTCCCATGACTGAAGTTGATTCGTGCTACATCCAGACCACTTTGAATCATCTTACGCAGCACAGCTTCATTTCCGGAAGCAGGGCCGATCGTTGCTACTATTTTGGTGCGCTTCCCGTCAATCATGTTTAACATATCTTCGTTCCGTCCTAGAGTTTACGTTTTAGGTTGGGGAAGGCCTGCTTGCCAGCGAAGCGAGCCGTGTCACCCAGTGCTTCTTCAATTCTCAAGAGTTGATTATATTTGGCAATGCGGTCACTGCGAGCCGGAGCGCCTGTCTTGATCTGGCCTGCGTTTAACGCCACAACCAAATCCGCGATAGTGCTGTCTTCGGTTTCGCCGCTGCGATGGCTGACCACAACTGTCCAACCGGCCTGCTGACTAAGGCGGCTTGCGGCAATGGATTCTGTCAGTGTACCGATTTGATTGACCTTGCACAACAAGGCGTTGGCATTGCGGCCTTCGATGGCACGCTGAACACGTTCCACATTGGTTACCAGCAGGTCATCACCGACGATTTGCACGCGATCACCGATCGCTTCCATCAGGTCGTGCCAATTTTCCCAGTCATTTTGATCGAGGCCATCTTCAAGGCTAATGATAGGATACTTCTCGGCCCAATTGGCCCAGAATTTCACCATCTCGGCGCCGGTCAGTTTTCGGTTTTCGGTCTTGAGATAATAATGACCATCTTCATAGATTTCGCTGGTGGCGGGGTCAAGCGCAAGGTACACATCACCGCCGGGAGTATAGCCTGCTTTTTGGATTGCTTCTAGGATGACTTCAATCGCGCCTTCGTTGGTGGCAAGGCTTGGGGCAAAACCACCTTCATCCCCAACGGTCGTGCCGAGACTGCGCCCCTTGAGGACTTTGTGTAGGCTGTGATAAATTTCCGCACCCATCCGGAGACATTCGGCAAAGCTTTTTGCGCCGACGGGCATCACCATAAATTCTTGGAAGTCGGTGCTGTTGGCGGCATGTTTGCCCCCGTTCATGATGTTCATCATGGGGACGGGCAAAACATGGGCATAGACGCCACCCAGATAACGATAGAGGGGCATGTTGAGGCTGACAGCGGCGGCACGGGCGGCGGCTAATGATACACCTAGAATGGCGTTTGCCCCTAGATTGCCCTTGTTGTGGGTGCCGTCCAGTTCCAACAATGCTTGGTCAATGCCAATTTGATCGGTGACATCGAAGCCGACCAATGCTTCGGCGATGACTTCGTTGACGTTCTGAACGGCCTGCAAGACGCCCTTGCCGCCATAACGTTTGGAATCACCATCGCGGAGTTCGACGGCTTCATATTCGCCTGTCGAAGCGCCGCTTGGAACCATCGCTCGTCCGACGCTACCATCGAGTAAGACGATATCTACTTCGATGGTGGGGTTGCCGCGTGAATCTAGAACTTCACGTCCGGTAATGCTCTCAATAATGGTCATGATTAGGATTATCCTTCCTGAGTAAACATACGATACGCAACAAAGGGTGAATCATCTATTGAAGTTCAAGCCCTTTGAGTAACCGCTCATAATCGAGATGTTCCGCTAACATCGCTTGGAAACGATTGAGTTTTTCAGCCTGACCCAAGCGGGTTCGACCCAACACACTTTCGATCTTTTCGACGGCTTCCATTGTGGTGTCGCTCACCAACAAGACCGCAACCCCTAATTCCTCAGCGCGGCGGACGATGGTGGCACTGGGTTGCAGATTGCCTGTCAGAATGAGGGCCGCAGTTGAGGTTTCCAGTGCAGCCGCTTGCAGATCGGTGCGATCACCGCCTGTAATGACAGCTTTGTTGATGGTGCGGCGGAACAAGGGTAGGGCCGATTCAACGGTCATCGCCCCCACTGACAAGTTTTCGACCAAACGGGAGGCCATGTGTTCACCGGCCAGCACTTGGGCGTCCAGTAGGGTGATTAGTTCGCCGATGGTGATGGCTTGCAACTCACGTTGATGGGGTAAAATGCCAAAGACTGGTATCCCCATTTCTTCGAGATAGGGGGCGACCTTCGTTTTCGCTTTTTCCCATGCTGTTTCGGGTACATTGTTGATGACCACGCCCAGTAGCTTTTCTTTGATGCGGCGTTTGGCGGCGGCGATGTCGTCCAAAACATGGGCCAGATCACGCCAGCGGATGACGGCCAGAGTGGGGATGTCCAAGCGATGCACTACGTCAACGGTGCTTAGGCCCACCGCCGAGCCGTCACGCATTGAAGCGCCACCTTCCATGAGGACAATATCTTTGCCCTGTTTGGCCTGCTCAAAGGTTTGGTTCATTTCGGCCCAGAAATCGCGCTGAACTGTGCCATCCATGAAATTGTCTAATAGAGCATCAGATAAGATCACAGGGGCGAGTTGGCTTGCGCTCATTTCGAGTCGTAAAACGCGGCGCACGAATTCGGCATCCTCGTCTACTATCTGGTTGCCAATTCGGTAATCTTGTAGACTAACAGGTTTCATATAGCCCACTTTGAGGCCGCGAGTCTGCATATAGAGGCCTAATCCAAGACACAGCGCGGTTTTTCCTGAAAACGTGACCACCGATGTGATATAAAGTGCCTTCATCTAATCAAAATCCTTTCACTGAAAAAGGCTGCTGGATGCAGACGACAAGCACCATACAGCCACACGTAAGTATTTTGAAAACGGGGATACAAAAAAACAGGTTCTCTCCTTGCTGCGGTGAATGATTATTGGCGAGCCTGCAAAATAATGCGTGCATCCAATGCTAACACGCCCCGGCCTTTTTCATAGACAAAGAGTGGATTGATATCCAACTCGGCAATCTCTGGAAAATCGGTCACCAACTGACTGATGCGTTGAAGGGCCTCGGTCAAGGCTTCTTTATCAACGGGTTTTTGTCCGCGCACGCCGTCTAACAGATGCGCCGCCCGGATTTCAGTGAGCATAACGGCGGCATCCGTCTTGCCAAATGGGGCGATGCGGAAGGTGACATCTTTCAATACTTCTACATAAATGCCGCCCAACCCAAAGGTCACAAGTGAGCCAAATTGGGGGTCGCGGCTCATGCCAAGCAACACTTCGAGGCCCGGTGGAACCATTTCTTGTACCAAACAGCCCCAAATATTCGCACTGGGGACATAGCGGATGGCTCGATAGACCATCAATTCAAACGCATCCCGCACGTCGGTCGCATTCCGCAAATTGACTTTGACCCCACCCACCTCGGTTTTATGGAGAATATCCGGACTGGCGATTTTTAGCACTACCGGATAGTCCATTTCATCGGCCAAATGCACTGCTTCATCGGGGGTGGTGGCAAGCTCGCTGCGCGGCATTCGGAAGCCATAGGCGGCAAACACTTCGCGGCTTTCGGCCTCGATCATCGAGACCCGATTTTCAGCGCGGACTTTTTCGAACAAGGCTTTGACGCGGGTTTTATCCGCTTCGAATGTGCGAATTTCACCTGTATCACGCTTACGGGCATCGTTGTAGTCGCGCATGGCGGCAAAGGCGAGGGCGGCGCGTTCGGGGAAGGCATAATTGGGGACATGATAACCCTTTGCCAAAATCTCGACGCCTTGGTGCACCCGATGATCGCCCATAAAACAGGCCAATACTGGTTTATCAATTTCTTGGGTCAATTTGCCGAGGGCATGGGCCGTTGCTTCGATTTCGGTCATGGCCTGTGGGGTCAAGATGACAATCATGCCATCCACATTTGGGTCGGCGGCGACGTGCTTGAGCGCAAATTCGTAGCGATCCGCATGGGCATCGCCTAAGACGTCTACCGGATTAGCGGCGCTGGCGGCATCCGGCAAAAATTCTTCTAGTGTTTTAATGGTGGTCGTTTCCAGACGGGCCAAATGTAGATTGGCTTTTTCTAGCGCGTCGGTTGCCAAAATCCCCGGCCCGCCCGCATTCGTGACAATGGCGATGCGGTCACCCTTGAGCAAGGGCTGATAGGCGAAAGCGATGGCATGGTCGAACAGGGTCTGAAGATTGTTCACCCGCAGCACACCACTCTGATAAAATGCGGCGTTATAGGCCTGTTCCGCCCCCGCTAGCGAACCGGTGTGTGATGAAACGGCCCTTTGTCCGGATTGGGTTACGCCACTTTTGAGCATGATGACAGGTTTTTTGCGGCTGACCTCACGGGCGACCTGCATAAATTCCTGTCCGCTTGGCAGCCCTTCAGAATAGGCCAAAATGACTTTGGTGTTAGGGTCGTTGGCCCAATAGCGCATCAGGTCAATTTCGCTGACATCGCCTTTGTTACCGAGGCTCACAAAGGCACTGAAGCCGATGTGTTTGTTGTTCCCCATGCTCATGTCCAACACGGCGGTTCCTAAAGCTCCGGATTGGCTCATGAACGCAATCGAGCCTTTCATGGGCATCCCACCTGCTGCAAAGGTCACATTGACGGGGTGATGGATGTCCATGACACCTAAACAGTTTGGCCCGATGAGGCGCATCCCAAAATGTTTGATGATTTCGAGGACCTTGAGTTCAAGCTCTAACCCGGCTCGGCCTGTTTCGCGGAAACCTGCACTAATCACCACTACCGCTTTGATGCCTTTTTCGCCACAGGCTTGCACGGCATCCGGGACAAGTGTATAGGGGATCACGATCACGGCTAGGTCGGGCGTTTCGGGAATATCGCTGATTTGTGGAAAGGATGAGTAGCCGAGGATTTCTTCGCCCGTTGGGTTAACAGGATAGATGCGACCCGTAAACTTGCTTTCGACCAAATTTGCCAAGACCGCATAGCCAAGTTTGCTAGGATTGCGGCTCGCCCCAATGATGGCAACAGAATCGGGTCTAAAAAAAGCGTCTAACATTCAAATCCTCCAATTCGCCTTCGCAAGTTAAATGCACATATCCCCCTGAATCCACACCGTTTGTTAGGTTCGTTCCCCCGTGATAATCGCATGAGTCAGCGCGTCGGGCATCGGGGTGGGGCGATAGTTTGCTCCATCCCACTTCAAAAAAACGCCTGAGGCATAGTCGCGGGCAAAAAGATCGCCTGTGTCACGGTGAACCATCTCGTGAATCCATGCCCCACGCACCCGCGATTTTTCGGCGGCCCAACTGACAATTTTAATGGGGTCGCCCTCTTTTGCCTCGTGGAAATATTCCAGTTCATGCCCCAACGCAAAAATGTAGAAATTGTTGGTTTGGAGGCGGATTGTGTCCCACCCCACACTCGCCAGCGCATCAAAATAGGCTTGTTCAGCCCAGCGCAGATAGTTGGCGTTGTTGACATGGCCTAGCTGGTCAATTTCATAACATTGGGGACGACGTTCGGAGACAAAATGGTGGGTGGTAAAGGCTTCGGCAGCGGGAATACGGATTCCCAAATCTTCAAGGGGGACATTGGCAGGCTGGAACCCACCTTCAAATTCCGCGACAAGGCGTTTGGGTCGCATTTCAGTGCGATCCATAAATACCCAGTCGGCTCGTCCGCGCAAAATCCGACAATTATCACGTACCCGCACGATTTCATATTCTCGATGGGAGCGCACCCGCCGAAAATCCGATACCCAAGTGCGGATTTCTAGCTCATCACCATAGAGGGCGGGTTCGTGATAACGCACGTGCATTTCGCGGATAATCCACATACAGTTATGCGCGTCGTACCATGCACTATCGAATCCGGCATCAGCACTGGCTTGTGTGGCGGCTTCTTCCAAATAATTTAGATAGACGGCGTTGTTAACATGACCAAAGCGATCCACTTCGTAGGAACGTACCTTGAACCGCCATGTGTAGACTCTTGGCATTCGGCCTCACGCAGCTTTGTCTAATTTAACGCAGGGTGATTATATCCCACAATCGCTTAAACGAACCGAAGTCTAAGGTAAATTTAGGGTAAAATGACAAGCACACTAACTGACGGTTGACAATGACAAGGGAGTTTATTGGGATGCCAGACCGCTTTATTTACCTCGATCACAGTGCCACGACCCCGGTTGATGAACGGGTGATTGCTGCTATGATGCCCTATTTTTCCGAGATTTATGGCAATCCGTCGTCGGTGCATCGGGTGGGGCGCAAAGCCGAAACCGCGATGGAAGATGCCCGCGAAAAGATGGCAAAAATTCTTAACTGTCGGCCCAGTGAGATCATTTTTACCAGCGGTGGCTCGGAAGGTGATAATTTGGCCTTGCGCGGTGTGGGCCTTGCCTCCAAACAATTGGGGCGGGGCACACACTTGATTACCAGCCCGCTAGAACATAGTGCCATCAGCCGCACGGCTCATCAATTGGAGGATATGTTTGGCCTGCCGACGACCTTTTTGCAGCCTAACCGCGCTGGCAGCATCACCCCGGATATGCTGCGCGAGGCTATCCGAGAGGATACGGCCCTTGTCAGTTTGATGTTGGCGAATAATGAAATTGGTACGATTCTGCCGATTGCTGAATTGGCGGCGGTGGCCCACGAAAAGGGCGCGTATTTCCATACTGACGCAGTACAGGCGACGGGTCAATTGGACGTAGACGTGCAAAAACTAGGCGTGGATTTGCTTTCGATGTCGGCTCATAAGTTTTATGGGCCAAAAGGCGTCGGCGCGCTCTATGTTCGTGAGGGTGTCCCACTGGTGCCATCACAAACTGGGGGGAGTCATGAGGCTGGTCGGCGGAGTGGAACGCATAATGTGCCATTAATTGTGGGCATGGCGGCGGCGCTGGAAATTGCCTATGCCGAGTATGACCGATGGATTCCTCATTTTACCGACTTGCGTGACCATCTCATTGAGGGGGTGTTGGCGGCTATCCCGGATGTTGAATTGACTGGCGAGCGCCACAATCGGTTGCCATCCCATGCCAGCTTTGTATTTAAGCAGGTCAATGGTAACACACTGTTGATGCACCTTGATATGAAGGGTATTGCCGGTTCATCGGGTAGTGCGTGCAAGACGGGCAATCCAGCCCCCTCAGAAGTGTTGTTGGCGTTGGGATATGACCACGATTGGGCGATGGGGGGCTTACGATTAACGGTGGGTCGCCACACTACCCACGCTGATATTGACATTGTCTTGGACGTGCTGCCGAAAGTGATTGAAGGGGTGCGGCGGTTCAGTATGGCGTCGGCCTAGAATCCGCCTTGACCCTCCATCACAAAACCGCTACCATTTGGGCATGTGAATAATTTGGAAAATGGTTCAAAAAATTCCATGACAGGAAACATGCCCACCGTAGTGGTGGCGATGAGTGGTGGCGTAGATAGTTCGGTGGCGGCGGCTTTGCTGGTGGAGCAGGGTTATAACGTCATTGGCATGATGATGCGCCTGTGGTCGGAGGAGACTGCCCCCGGTCTGACGGGTCATAATCGCTGCTGCACGCCCGAACAGATGAATGATGCACGGCGGGTGGCGGATATGCTGGACATCCCCTTTTATGTCCTTGATACCCGCGACGTGTTCCGCCACAAGATCGTGCAGTTTTTTATCGACCAACATGCCGAAGGGCTGACCCCTAATCCCTGTTTGGCCTGTAATATGCACATTCGTTTTGATTGGTTGCTGAAAAATGCGGTGGCATTGGGGGCGGATTATTTGGCGACGGGGCACTATGCGCGGATTACCCGGTCTGCCGATGGTCTGTTTGAGCTTCGCAAGGGCTATAGCCTCGACAAAGATCAGTCGTATGTCTTGAGCGTGATGGGGCAGGAGCAGCTTCGGCAGACGATGTTTCCAATCGGGGAATATGTCAAACCACAGGTGCGCGAACTGGCGGCGAAATTCGGTCTGCCCGTTGCTAGCAAACATGATTCACAGGATTTGTGTTTTTTGGGCGATGGGGACTATCGGCGGTTTTTGCGCGAACATGGCCCGGTTGATTTGTTTATGGCTGGCCCGATATTCAATCGGCACGGCGAACAGGTTGGCACGCATGACGGGTTGCCGAATTACACCATCGGTCAGCGCAAGGGCATAGGGATTTCGGGCAGTGGTGAGCCGCTGTATGTGCTTGACCTAGATCGTCAGCGAAACGCGGTGATTGTGGGCACCCGTGAAGAATTGGGTCGTGATACACTGATCGCAGGCCGCGTGAACTGGATCGCAGGTACGCCGCCCGATGAACCCATCCGTGCCGAGGTTAAAATTCGGTATAAGGCCAAACCCGCCCCTGCGATGCTTGAACCCCTTTCGGATGGGCAGGTGAATGTCATTTTTGATGAACCCCTACGCGATATAACTCCGGGTCAGGGCGCGGTGTTTTATGCCGATGATCTATGTCTGGGTGGTGGCCTGATTCAGCGCGTCGAACGCCTTGAATTGCTTGCTAAGCCCCATTAATTCTTCTCCCCAAAATCTGGCTATCGGTAATGAGTCGGCAAATTTATTGTTGCACTTAGATTGCACCTAGTTCCAAACATGACATAGTGCGGTAAAATAAGACTCAGGGAAAATTCTTTGGACAATTATTGATAGGTCAAGTTATTGCCCTCAGTCACTAAGGAAATTTAACTGATGGCTACACAGCGACTACATGCTAGTGAAGCTGTTTTACACAATGTCGTCTCCATTATGCAGCGGCTACTGCTAGAAGAAGTCTCCCAGAAGACTCTTGACGACACGCTGTCGCAATTAGCATCGCAATTTCAAGCGACCTACGCTTACATCTATGAGATTGCCTCGATCGTCCACGACCCAACCCCCACAATCAAGCGTGTTTGTGAATGGCGTGCAGTTTCAACTGAACCCTTAATCCCGTTTAAGCCGGTTTCGATGGATGTTTTTAAACACACATTTGCATGGGCAGGACAGCTCGAATCAGGTGAGATAATTCAGGGGAGTAAAGGCGATACAGGCCTAGACAAATGGTTGAACTCAGGTAGTCACCGTATCATGATTGCTTCTATTCGGGCAAAGCAGCATTGGCTAGGACTGATTGGCCTAGAGACACCTGATACTGAACAGGAATGGACAGTCTTAGAATTAGATGCGCTCAAAACGGCGTCATCATTGTTGGGAGTTGCACTATTCAATCGGCAAATGGCGAGTGCTGCGCCCATCAGTGAGACCAAATATCGGATTCTGATGGAGCAGGCGACTGACGCCATTATCGTAATGAGCGCTTCGGGGACATTTCGTGAAGTCAATCCTCGATGCTGCGATATGTTAGGTTACAGTCGGGAAGAACTGCTGCGAATGGGCCTTGTTGATTTTATCACCAAGGATTCGGCTATTTTGCCTGCGCTGAGTGGCGAAACACTTCAGGATCGCTTTCAAGCCCAAGAATGGCTCGTTTGTAAAGACCAGCAGCGCATTTTTGTTGAAGCGAATGTGCGCCGCTTGCATGATGGCTTGTTCCACATGGTCATGCGTGATATTTCCGAACGTAAGCAGGCTGAGGAATTGCAAAAGCGGCGTTCTGAGGCGATGGCGGCCCTCTATGAAACCTCGCTAGCCATTAACTCACAGCCAGATGTCACCACATTACTCCGTGCTATTGTTGAACGTGCTGCCAAATTATTGAATGCGCCGATGGGAGGGTTGTATCTGCTTCGGCCCGATAACCAAAGCATTGAATTGGTTGTGGCCTATAATTTGCCCGGTAGTTTTGTCGGGACGGTGCTGCAATTTGGGGAGGGATTTTCTGGTAAGGTGGTGCAATCTGGTGAGGTGATGTTTGTAACCAATCATTCACAGTGGGACGGACGCGCCGATATTTATCATAGTTCGCCATTTCGCCGCGTGTTGGGCGTTCCTCTGAAAGTTGGTGGGCGGGTAATCGGGGCGATTAATGTCACGGACTCCGAGAAAACGACTCCATTTGATGAAGAAGAAATTCGGCTGGTCAAGTTGTTTGCAGACCAAGCCGCTATTGCCCTTACCAATGCGCGATTGATCGAACGTGTCTATGAAGAATATGCTAAGCGTGAACAAGCTCAAGATGCGCTTCAAATTAGTGAACAACGTTTCCGAACATTAACCGAAAATTCACCTGATTACATTTACATTTTGGATTTACGGAAAAAAGAAGGCACCTATTTCAATCGCCAAGAAATGCTGGGGTATTCTCCTAAGGAGCTTTTGCAGGCGGGGTCTATCACCTTTGCGGTGCATTCCGAAGATGCTGCGATGGTTTCACGCGAATGGCGTAAGGCGATCGAAGGCCAGCTTGGTGAAAACCCACAATTCGAATATCGGGTGCGTCACAAACGCGGTCATTGGGAATGGCTGCAAAGCCGCATTACAGTCCTGTCTTGGGATGGTGATAAGCCGCTGGAACTGCTGGTTACCAATACCATTGTGACGCATCGAAAACGCGCCGAACAAGCCCTTGAGCAGTCCCTCCATTTTTATTTAAGCCTGCTGGATACTTTCCCCGTACCCATTTGGCGCTCCGAACTTGATACCCATATTCATTTTTTGAATACTAGCTGGTTTTCATTTACCGGCCTTACGATGGGGCATAATTCCAATCAGGCATGGAAAGTAAGTTTTCATCCAGAGGATTGGGATAGGTGGGAGCAGAAATATCTGGCGTCATTTGCAGACCAACGCGGTTTTGAGGTCGAGTGTCGTTTGCGGCACAGCGACGGCACTTTTCATACCGTCATGGTGGTGGGGCAACCGTTTTATGATTTGGAGGGGGTTTTTGCGGGATTCATTGGGGTGCTGTTTGACATCACAGAAATCCGAGAGGCGCAACAAAAAAGTATCGAACTGACGCTGGAACGGGCACGGGTGAAGATGCTCGAAGAATTTATTGGCGATGTTTCGCACGATTTACGCACGCCGCTTTCCACGATCATCCTCAATACCTATTTGCTGCGTACAGGCGTGGATTCTGGCGTGGACGATGACAAACGCCTCGAACGTCTTAGGATTTTGGAGTCCCAAGCCGAACGTCTCAACAAAACTGTTCAGGATTTGTTGGATATTTCCCGACTGGAAATCAACATCACCGAACTAACCTTTGTCCAAATTGATGTCAATCAACTCATCACCAGTATTGCTCAGATTTACGCGCCCCATATCGCCAAAAAGAACTTGCAGTTGGTGCTTGATCTTGGTCAAGCGCTGCCGACTATTCTTGCCAATGAGACGCAGTTCCATCGCGGGATTGCTAATTTTGTTGAGAACGCCACGAAATATACTAAGAAGGGCAGTATCAACATCAAAACCTATGTGCGCGGTGATATGGTCGTGATTGAAATTGCCGACAGCGGAGTTGGTATCGCTGCCGATCACCTCCCCCGCATCTTTGATCGGTTCTATAAAGTGGATCGCGCTCGCACAACCGAGGGGACTGGTTTGGGGCTGGCGATTTCCAAAAAGATTATCGAGGCGCACGGCGGCAGAATTGAAGTGGAGAGCGTTGAAGGGGTCGGAACCACTTTTTCGCTGGTGCTGCCAACCTATAAACCCTAATTAGCCACCGCGCAGGAAATCCCCAATTTCTGATCGCCACAACATCATAATAATAGTGCCAATGATGATGTATTGACCGTAGGGAAGGGGAGTGAAGGCATCGTAGCCACCCCGGAAAGCCTGCACGATCAGGAAAATGACCCCGCCTAATGCTCCTAGAAACACGGTGATAATCGCGGCAAAAATAAACGCCTGCCAGCCAATCATCAGCCCACACATCGTCGCTACATAAACATCACCCAAACCAAAGGCGACTTCGCTCAATTCTTCGCCACGTGCTGAGGCCACAACGCTAGAGAAGATGCCACCGCCCCAGAACATCACCAGAAACAACCCAAGCCCCAAACCGCCACCTGCAATGTAATCCACAAAATCGCGGTCGGATTCAGGGGCGACCAGTGCGATGACAAAGGCGAGGATGCAGGCGATGAGGATAATCGGGGTGATGATAATGCGGTGTTCAAGGTCTATCACCGTGACCAGCGTCAAAATGGTCAAGTATAGTATCCAGACAAAACGTCGTTCGTGATCCGGCCAGTTCAGGATAATAAATCCGAACAACAAGGCCATTGTTACTTCGGTAATGGGATGCCGCCAGCGTAATTTTGAGCCGGTGTCACTGCTGCGGTTGCCTGTCAAAAAAGCAAGCAGGCCCGACCAAGCAATTTGGGGACGCGGTGAGCCATCGGGATAGGTCGGCGCGGCAAGGAATTTCTCATTGGGGAGGTTGTCGGACAGCCAATTGATGATGATACCCAACACAAGGCCGATCACAGCCATGATGATGGCGAGGATACTATTGTCCATTCGTTGCTCCTTAGTGCGAATTAGCGATGGGGCACGGGTCGCCCATTAGGAAAATCTATCCCCTCTGGAAAAGTCGGAGTGGGGGATGTGGGTGCGGGGGGCAACAATCGGACTGAAAGACCAATCACCCCCACCAATAACAACCCTGCGACAATCGCTAGAAGTACAATTCTTGCCGAACGCACGGCTTTCCCCCAATCATAATGGAAGTTTATTTGAAGCGCGACCCAATGCTTGGCCTAACGAATCTCCCCGTAAGACGACAAATCCCGGTTGAGCCGTACTTCTAGATTAACCGGGCTTGCGGTTTCGGTCGTGACGGTTATGCCGTCGGAGTTGGCGGGTAAATAACCCTCGGCACGTATTAGGACACTGTACAAGGCAGGTTCGAGCAAGGTGCCACGTGGCAGCAGGGCGGGAATTTGGAAAAACCCCTGTTCATCCGTGACGGCACGACCTAATACCTGTACGGCTTGCCACTGGAAATCTTCGACACTGAATTCTGCCAACAGGACGACAAACAATGCGCCGGGGATGCCTTGTCCGGTGGCGGCGTCGTAAACCTGTCCAGTCATCTGAACGCCTCTGGCACTGGCGAAGGCTTCAACAGGAAGCTGGCCCAAGCCGACCTCGACCTGTACCGTTTCATCCGTCAGCCGAATTCCCCCCATATATAATTCAAAGCGATAGGTGGCGTCGGGTAAATTTGGCAGGCCGACCAGCGAGAAATAGTAATTTTCGCCGTTGACCTCAGTGGCCCATTGGGTGCGGTTCTCGATCAAGACTTCATTATCTACCAGCCAACGCCAGCGAAACGGTGTGCCGGGGCGGACTTGCCGCCAGTTAAAAAACACATAGATGGCGGGAGAGCCGGCGGGCATGGATTCACCGACAATGCTGATGGGCAAGCCGCCTTGCTCGTCACGGGCAAATCGAAAATCGCTGAAGATTAGGGCTTGAGCATTGTTCGCTCCGCCCGCCCCACCTGCTACGACAAAATCGGCGGTGACTAATAAGCACCAATCGCCGAGGGATGGGTCAATGTCGGGACGCACCAAACACCAATCTTCACCTGCTGGCAGTTGGACATAGATTTCAAGGCGATATTGACCGGACGGGAAACCTGTTTCGCTGGTGATGCTTGGGTCGCTGCTGGTGCCACTTGAGCCGCCTACCCACTGGGGCAGACTTTCTGCAGGCTGGGTTAGGTTGATAAGATTGCGATTTTGATACCAGCGCTGCTGCCAACGCAGGCCGTCGCGCATGTTTTGAAAATTGAAGCGTGCCCGAATGATGTTGCCTTCGGGGATCACATAGTTCGCGCCGATCAAGTTGCCCAATGGGTCTTGGATACCAAAGACCAGATCGGAGAATTGCGGGTCGGTGCGGGGGCCGCCGCCAATGGTAATACGATGGCTATCTACCTGACGCCCTTCGATAAATAGGGTGAATTCGTAGACGCCGTTTTCCCAGCCAGTAGGCACAGTGCCGCCAATGAACCACATGCCGCGTTCGCCGCCACTCCATGTGACCGGGGGTAGGCTGTACAGAACATTCGGGCGGCCACCGACCGTAGCACGCATTTCATAGACCTGCCCATCCTGCATGTTCTGGTAATCGAAAAACAGGTAGAGGCTGTTTGTGCCTGTCGGGAGGCTGGTCACAATGTTAGTTGGCATCCCGGCTTCGTTGACACCCGTTGAGACAAATAGACGGCGAAAGGTGGCAGGCTCGGTTGGGGGTGCAAGATCAACAGGGGCTTTTTCTGAGCCGGGTTGAATCCCTAACGCGGCGGCTCTGACTAACCCGCGTGCGAGGCTTGATGGACGGATGGCGCTGATTGTGCCGCCTAAGGGGATACACAAATCGAGGTTATCCATTTGGGCATCGGCGTTGGTGTCATAGACTTGCCGACATTCGAGGGCCTCACCAGCGGCGCGGGCCGGGGCAATCGTTGGAACACCGATGAGTTCTCCGTTGCGATTGTAGACGCCACCACCACTCATCAAACCGGGGATTTCGGCGGTGGTTCGTAGCCATGCCCTTTCACCCAAGCCTGCCTCGGCGGTAAAGCCACCAATCGTGCCACGAATGACTGCAACCGGATCGTTGCCGATTTCAGGATATCCAAAAACGGAAATGGTGTCATCAATCGTTACGGTGTTGGAGTCGCCTAGTTCGACAAAGGGCAATTGCAGAGTGCCGCGTTCGATGTTGCGCCCATCCAAATAGCGGATAATGCGCAGCACCGCCAAGTCATAACCACGATTAAATTCGATGGTTTCGGCGATATAGGTAGCGACGGGGGGTTCATTGGTGCGAAGCGTGAGGGCAATTACAGTGCGATCGGCTGGACAGTTGTCCGTTGCCTCGACAATATGGGCATTGGTCAACACCAAGCCATCCGCACTGACAAGCGTGCCCGTACCGACACAGGTAATGACTGGCCCTCCACTTGTCTCCACTGTTTGCATAATAAAGACGGTCGCTTTTTTGATGTTGTCTTCGTTGAGGCGTACCAGTGGCGGAGTGTCTTCATCTTGGGCCTGTGATGGGGTAGGGAGCAAGTTCAAAAAACCAATACCCAATGTAATGAGCAGCAGCACAGAAATGAACCAGAGGCGTCGCTGCGTTTTTGCAAATTTTGACATAGGCCACTATCCGTTAATATTCGACAGTTTGGAGAAAGCGGTCAAAGTAGGGGCGGTTGCGTTCATAATTTTCAACGGCGTCCCGATAGGTCAGAATCACTGCTTGATTGCCGCGCAGTACCACCAGATCAACCCCTTGTACGACAACGGGCACGCTCTGCAAAAAAGGGTTGGGGTCGGATTGGATAAATGAATATTGGATTTCGACGGCTTCATCTTCGCCTAAGTTGGTTTGCAGAATGGACTGTACATGATAACCGGGCAGGCGATCCGGCCCTTGTACGACCAGCAGATCTACCACACTGCGCGGATTGGCGTCTGGCCCGACGGTCTGCAAGCTCACCTGAATCAGGGTTTTAAAGGGGCGGGCATTGGGGTCTTCCACCCGAAATACATAATCCGATTGGTTTTCATCCAATAGCCAGTTCAGCGGAATCTGGCCGCGTATCCCGTTTTCTTCGTCTTCATAAGGGACGGTTGCAGTAAGAATGCCGCCCCGAAAAATCATACCTAGACTGATAAGGACCAGCAGCGCCACGATTGCCAACCCACTGTTTAGGTTGACGCGGCGGGCAATCTGGGGTTCAGAAAAATCCTTGGGGTTCTCAAAATAACTCATCGGATACGCCGCACTCCCAACTTATCCGCCATACGTGCGTCGGCGCTTTCGATGATGAAGGAAAGAATGCCTAAAATGGCTGCACTAATTCCGATGACCAGAAACAAGCCCCCCAACGTGCGACTACCCAAGCCACTGGAGATGGCAATCCCGCGAAAGGCAAAATGGATGCCACTTAACATTGCTGCGCTGACCAAACCAATGGGGAGCCAGATTGCCGATGGAGTGCCGATGGCGAGTTCGCCCAAGAAATAGCCGATCACCGCGCCGATAGCAATGTGGATGTAGACATTGGTTAGGATGTTGACGGCGGCGGATGAGAGGGTGAGTTCATCATAAAAGACGAGGCGCAGATTGAGGACAGTGGCGAAACCAAGCGCGGCGGCGGTGCTATAGGCAATGCCATCCAAGCGAATCCGGAAGCGGTTGGGCCACATGGTATAACGCACGACGGCATACTTGATGAATTCACTCAAAATGCCGACGGTAAAGGCATAACCGAGGATACGATTAAAAAACCCCGCACCGGGGAGCCATCGTTCCGGGGTAAAAACCTCGCTGATGATGGGCACCGCGATACCATTTGCCATCACGATGCTCAAAAAAAGGACGGCGACTAATCCCTGACGGGGTTCAAGAGCACGGTTTTCGCGGCGAACCGAGAAAAACCAGAAGGCCGCGAGGGGCAGTAATGCAAAACCGGCACTGAGAGGACGTGAATAGGTATCGGCAAGGATGCCGAGACGGGTGGCGAAGATGATAAAAAGAACGGCTGTGGCTAACAACCCCAGTTCGAGTGTTAGGGGTCGCCAGACGCGCCGATAGGGAAAAGGTTCCCCGCTTTCCTCAGTGGGAGCGAGGAGTTGAAAGTCGCGCAAATTTTCTGCTCACTCTATGTTAATCGGCGGCGACAGTGTCCTCCGGTGTCATCTCTTCCAACGGGCGAGCATAGGCCATTGTATAGAGGTCACGATAGGCGCCACCCTGCTGCAATAGGGCTTCATGTGAACCCTGCTCAATTATTTCGCCATGATCTATCACCACAATCAAATCGGCATTGGTGATTGTGCTGAGGCGATGGGCAATCACGAAGCTGGTGCGCCCTTCTAATAGACGCTCTAGCGCACTCTGGATAATCTTTTCGGTCTGGGTGTCAATGCTGCTGGTGGCCTCATCCAAAATCAGGATGCGCGGGTCGGCAAGCAGAGCACGGGCAAAAGCCAACAATTGGCGCTGGCCCGCCGAAAGCAGCGAACCCCCTTCACGAACCTCGGTATTATACCCATTTTCCAAACGCATAATAAAGTCGTGGGCACCCACCGCTTTGGCGGCGTCTATCACTTCCTCGTCTGACGCCTCTAGCCGACCATAGCGAATATTGTCCATGACCGTGCCAGAGAAAAGGTAAGTTTCTTGCAGCACCACGCCCATTTGACGGCGCAGACTTTCTTGGGTGACGCGACGGACATCGTGCCCATCAATCTTCAGGCTACCGTCGGTGATGTCATAGAAACGCGTAACCAGCTTGATAATGGTGCTTTTGCCCGCGCCAGTATGCCCGACCAACGCGACGGTTGCCCCGGCTGGCACATCCAAATTGACGCCCTTTAGCACCATCTCGCCGTCACTATAACGAAATTCAACATTATCAAACTGGACATGGCCCTGAATCTGGGGTAGTTCGGTAGCATCCGGCGCGTCTTGGACTTCGATAGGGGTATCAAGCAGAGTGAAGATTTTGTCGCCTGCCGCCATGACCGCCTGAAATACATTGTAACGTTGGGCTAGCATACGGATGGGGAAGAAAAATTCGTCAATGTAAAGCACAAAGGTCAGCAGAGTAAAAACCGAAAGTTGCTGCTTCAAGACCAACGTGCCGCCGACATAAATCATCGCACCCGTCGCCACACCGCCTACCAATTCAATGCTAGGGAAGAAAAAACCGCTGACACGGGCTGCTGCCACATTGGCTTCACGGTTGTTGTAGTCAATCTTGGAGGTGAAACGGTCATAATTGTAGCCCTCGCGTGCAAAGGCTTGGGTAACCCGTACCCCATTAAAGGCTTCGGCAAGTTCGGCGTTGACGATGGCATTGGCTTCGCGCACCCGGATATAGGCCTTGCGGGCAAAAATGCGCCAGAAATTCGCTATAGTAATCAAGATGACCAGTACCACCAGCGCCACGCCTGTTAGGGTAAGGTTAATCAGGGACATCGAAATGAGGATGCCAACGAGAATCAGCATTTCGCGCACTGTGCCGACCACCGCGAACGTGATGGCCTCACGCAGAACGCTTACATCGCTGATGACACGGGCGATGAGACGGCCTGTTTCATAGTTGGAGAAGAACGACATCGAGAAGTATTGGATTTTCTCAAATAGCTCATTGCGTAGTTTTTCGATGATGCGCTGTCCGGCATAGGCCATATTTGCTAGTTGGATGCGGAAGCCGAGCAAGCCTAACCCCTGTATGGCGATATAACCCGAGACACCCATCCCGACCAAAGTCATGTTCCCTTTGCGGATGCCTTCATCTACGGCCCATCCGATCAGCGGCGGCCCCATGATGTTGGCAAAGACAAGGAACATCATTGCTATGAACGCGATAATCACATTTTTTTTGTAGGGCTTGAGATAGCTAAATAGGCGCTTGGTGACTTGCCAGTCGAAACCCTTGCCGACCTCGGATGCTGCTTGTGAGAGTGCCATAGATTTCTATTCCTTCTAGCTGCCACTCATTTGGGGCACGCGGACTTTGATTTTGTCGGTGGAGCGCACATTATCACGCTCAAGGAGGCCGCCTAGGGCCATCAGTTCATGCTTGAGGCGCTCTTGATCGGCGAGTTGCAGACGGTAGATGTCGGCATATAGGCCGTTTTTCGCTAGCAGTTCTTGATGGGTGCCACGTTCAGCAATCGCGCCACGATCCAAAACTAAAATCTGGTCGGCGTTTTGCACAGTAGTCAACCGCTGGGCAATGACAAACGTCGTGCGGCCTTCCATCAAACGATTAAGGGCCTCTTGAATGAGATATTCGGTGCGGGTATCAACACTGCTCGTAGAGTCATCCAGAATCAAGATGCGGGGGTCTACCAACAAGGCACGCGCAATGGCAACCCGTTGACGCTGACCGCCGGATAAGGTCACGCCACGTTCGCCGATTTCGGTTTCATAGCCCTGTGGAAATTCCAGAATGAAATCGTGAGCATTGGCGGCTTTGGCGGCGGCAATAATCTCGTCCGTGCTGATGTCGGGCCGCCCATAGGCAATATTTTCGCGGATGGTGGCGGAAAACAGCACGGATTCTTGCAGCACAATGCCGATTTGGGGACGAAGGCTAGAGAGCTGTACATCCCGAATATCAATGCCATCAATGGTTACGCGGCCTTCGCTCACGTCATAGAAACGGGGGATAAGATTGATGAGACTACTCTTACCAGAACCTGTTTGGCCTAAAAGTGCCACTATCTGACCCGGCTTGGCTTCGATGTTGATATTTTTGAGGACGGGTTCGGCATCGTAGGCGAATGAGACGTTCTCAAAATTGACGTAGCCTTGAATCGGTGGCATCTCTGCGGCTTCCGGTTTGTCATCAATTTCAATCGGCGTATCCATGATCTCAAAGACACGGCGACTGCTGGTGATGGCTTGGGTAAAAAGCAAAATGACGAACCCCATAAAGCGCACGGGTTGACCAATCAGCAGGATGTAGGCGTTAAACGAAACGACCATGCCAACCGTGACACCGGCAAAGTTGCTGCGTTCCATCAAACCGCCGACGAACAAAGTCAGAGCGACACAGCAGGCGATCACGAAATTACTGATGGGCATGTAGGTTGTCCACAAGGTGACCAAACGAAGCTGATCGGTGAATAGTTTAGCATTTTCATCACCGAACTTTTTGAGCTCGTATTTTTCACGGGCAAACGCACGCACCACCTGTGCGCCGATCGCATTTTGTTGGAGATGTTCGCTTAGATTTTGGACATGCTCCATCACTTTTTTCCATTGGGGGTCAATGCGTTCGGCATAACTTTTTGACATAATGATCAGCGGTACGATGGGCAGAAGAGATACCACAGCGAGGGCCGGACTGCTAATAAACATCACGGCGACGACACCCAACAGTAGAATTACGGTGCTTAGGCCATCTAAAAAGCCGAACGCAAAATACCGCTGCATTTCATCTACATCGCTGATGGCACGGGTAATCAGCATCCCGGTCTGGGTCTTGTCGTGATAGCCAAAATGCAGGCGCTGCACTTTATTATAGAGGGCATTGCGGATGTCATAGGCGATATGGTGGGAAAGGCGTTCACCAAAGAATCGGGCGCAGAAACCCGTAAATCCACGCACCACCCCCAACCCTACTACCAACAAGCCGGCGCGGAGCATGAAAGTTTGGTCATCCCCCTCGACCCCGACATCAATTACCCAGCGCAGCAAACTTGGGATGGTGATTGCCAAAGCCGAACCGCCGATAATGCCAAATAGCGCGATGGATGTCCATTTCCAATAGGGGCGCATATACCCCATCAATCGTTTCCATACGGCGAAATTATTCAAGTGCGACTCCTTGAGACTACAAAGGTGACAATGGAACTACCCTCGGCTCAAAAACAGAGTTCTAAGGGTTCTGATCTGCTAATCCGGTCAGGCTGTGGGCGATTTCATACAGTGCCGGTGGGTTTATTTTGTAATAGCGCATAGCCCCATCGCGGCGCATTTGCAAAATATCGGTCTTGGCTAATAGACTCAGATGGCGTGAGGCGGTTGACTGGGTGAGGTGCATGGCGTCGGCAATTTCACCGACATTGCTTTCACCTTGTTGGGCCAAAAATGCTACGATTTTTAGGCGAGCCTCGTCGGCCAACGCTTTCATCGCCGGATAAAGGTTGATGATGGGCAGGGGTTGGCTGATTGAATCGCTAGAGACGGCTGGAACAAGGTTGGCATTAAAGCCGATCCACAAGCGTTCACCTAATGCAAACAAGGTGACGTATGTCCCCAAATGACAACAGGGAATCAGTTCAATCTGTTTGAAACGAGCCGCATTTTCACTGAGCCACGGGGTTGGTGTGCGACCGGAAACGGCGCGGAAAATGGTCGCGACATCGTGGGCATAATTTTGGGCGGCGTGGTAGTCGGCGGCGGCGATTTTTTGCGGCAAGTCAGCAGCGGCATGTTCGGCATAAAACCGTGTCCAAGCGTGCTGGATTGCCTCTAACAAGTGCCTATGTATGGCTTGGGGGTCTAACAATAATTGGGCAAAGGCTTGGGAGTGCATTGGGGCAGGAGGGGCTTGCCACTGTTCCTCGCGAGCCTGCTGCATTTTGTCTACCAATTTGGAGAGGCGGCTTACATCATTGGGCAAGCGTGTCTCTTTGGAGATGACATCCATCCGCACCAATTGTTCTTCAAACGCCTGCAATGTTGCCCTATGCAATTCGCTGGCATCGAGGTTCTGTAAGTGAGTATAGAGAGCCTCAAAATTGGTATCGGCCTCACTTTGAGGTGGAATGCTATCAATGAGGTGCGCCTGCATTCCGGAGGCAAAAATGACCAGCATATGAACAGTGCGCAGAATAGCGTGGTCTTTGGCATCCATATGGGTTGCTATGTGCCGCAACCAATCGCTAAGTCCCTCAAAACGTTCAGCATTGGGAAGCAGGCCAATAATAGTCAATAAGTCATGTAACAAGGTGACCCGGAAATGAACATTTACTTTTGGGGAGATTGCAATCAGTTCCATTTTTACTCCCGAACTCGCGTATATGCAAATATGCAGAAATTTGCATATTCGTTTCCTAGTCTACCGTTGTTGCATAAAATGTCAACCCGTGCGATATTAAAGATTGTTCAGTATCACCAACCAAAACAAACGACTCTCGAACCAAACTGCGGCGGTGGGCAAAAGTCGCTATACAATCCGCCTAAGCGTCAGTAACATTAGAAACAGAGTTATTCATATCGGTATTTTCTTAGGGGAGTAGAGGGTGTGCCACAGATGAACCCAACTAAACATTGGCGAATTATTCCACTGCTGCTCATTGTGGCGCTTGTAGTGGCGATTCCACTTGCTCGTCCACATATTTCCAACGCGCAGGATGGCAATCAGACCCATACTGTGCAAAGCGGCGAGAATTTATTCCGTATCGCGCTGCGTTTTGGTCTCACAGTAGATCAACTGGCCGCAGCCAATGGCATTACCGATCCTACACATATCTATGTGGGGCAAGTGCTGGTTATTCCAACCCCCGGTAGCGTGAATACGACCCCAGCCAATACTACCACCACGACGACTGATCCGGTGGAGGTGGCTGTGAATACGACCCCCGCTGATTCGGCGCTGATTCATATTGTGCAGCCGGGGCAGACCCTTGCCAGCATCGCGCGGCAGTATGGCGTAACATGGCAAAATTTGGCGGCGTGGAATAATCTATCTGATCCTAACACGATCTTTTCGGGGCAGCGCTTGGTGGTCAACGGTACAGCCGCGCCGGGGAGTGCCGCTGTGGCAGGCCCGACGATTGTGGAGAATACGACACCAACCGTTACTGGTACGGAACGAACCCATATTGTGCAAATTGGGCAGCATCTGGCCTCGATTGCGCGGTTGTATGGATTGCGCTGGACGACCATTGCACGTGCCAATAACTTACAGAACCCTAATCAGATTTATGCCGGACAGCAGTTGATTATTCCGGCCCAAGATGATCCGGCGGGCACCTATTTCGTGCCGACAGGGGGTGTTCCCTCTGCACCTGCGCCGACGATTACTACTGGCAAACAAATCCTCGTGAACTTGAGCGAACAGCGGATATACGCCTATGAAAACGGCGTGTTGATGCGGGCCGTTACCGTCTCGACTGGTCTACCGGGAACGCCGACGGTCACGGGCGATTATCGCGTTTATTGGAAACTCAATTCCCAGACGATGTCCGGCCCCGGTTATTATCTGCCGGGTGTGCCTTGGGTTATGTATTTTTATCAGGGTTATGCGATTCACGGCACTTATTGGCACAACAATTTTGGACAGCCGATGAGTCATGGTTGTGTGAATTTGCCGACGCCTGATGCACAGTGGTTTTTCAATTGGGCGGAGGTTGGAACGCCCGTGACAGTGAATTATTAAATTTGACTAGAAAGGGGTCTGAATCCATGCGAATGCTTCGTTTAGTCATGTTACTGGCATTGGTGGTTGCAATTTCGTCGGCCTTTGTCCCGACTGGAAAAGCAGCGGCCCAAACTGCGTGTACCCAAACCCATGTCGTGCAAGCAGGGCAAAATCTGTTCCGCATCGGCCTGCTGTATAATGTGGCGTGGACGGTACTGGCCCAGTGGAACGGTATTGTGAACCCGAATTATGTTTATGCAGGGCAGGTGCTATGTGTATCTGGCCCAGCCGTACCTGCGACAGGCGGCCCGTATGTTCCCCCGGCGACGGGCGGCCCGGTTACGCTGTATCCCGGCAATCCATTTGGGCCAACAACTGAGCCACGTATCTATTTCCCTAGTGTGACGCTTGGGCAAAAATTTGAGTTGCGAGGTTATAACTTCCCGCGCAACACCCAAATCACGATTGGCCTGACGACGCTCGGTGAGTCAACCTATACGCCTTATTTCACCGCGACCACAGATGCGACAGGTCAGTTCTATGTGACAGTCACACTGCCAGCCGCTTTTGTTAGCGCAGGGTCGGTGGCAGTTGAGGCACGCACCGTCAGCGGTTATTATGGGCGAAACTGGTACTACAATCGGTAATAGCCATTCCGAAATCCCAATACAGGACGGGCGAGTCTGAGACGTCGCCCCTATAAAGCAATCTGATTACGAAATGAGAAATGAAAAGACCCCAATTTGCACAGGGGTCTTTTTTGTTTGGTAAGTTGTTTGGTGGTTAGTTACCGGGGACGTGCCCGATCACCATGATGGCGTATTCACCAGCGCTGGCCCCATTGACCGAGCCAAAGGCGAACAGCATGGGCAGGCTGCTGTTGGGTGTGACCAGTAGACCAGCGTCCAACTCACCCGCGACGTAGCGTGACCCGTTGGCAATATCTACACCACCACCGGGGAAGGCGGGCGTGTCGGCACAGTCACCAATTCCAGCATCATCGCAGGCGAACAGGAATTCGAGGTTGTTATAGTCCACTGAATCCTCATAGAAATTGCCCTCATCATCATAGGCTTGGGTTAGGCCATCACCTTGATAGAGTTCCAGATAAGGGTCAAGATCGGCGTATTTGCTGACCATATAGACCGAGAGAGTTTCGAGGCCTACGCTATCGGGTACACGCACCGCAAAACCGTCGAGTTCATCAGATGGGGAGATCGCCAGACCTTCAATAATCAGCACATATTGGCCCGTTTCACCGTTGGCCGAACCCACGCTGATGTTGGTGGGGTTGCCGCGACGGGGCGAAGTAAAGCGAACTTGGGCGGTGCTGCGACTGGCGACAATGCGACCAAAATCCGGCACGGCGATTTCACTACCCGCCGCGCCTGCTGCATCGTCGTTGCAGGTGCCAACACCGGGGGAGGTTTCAACGGCAACCACTGGGTCAAAGCCGTCCAAGCCGACAGCGGTTACAGTGTAGGAAAAGCCGGGGTTAACGTTGATGAAGGATAACTGCACACCGCCGACAATTTGTTCGCCAGTATCGCAGGTGATGTTAATGACGACCTGATCTTCGACCGGAGGAGTAGGACCTTTGGGTGGGACAGAATTGCCGGTGTTGCCTTTGCCACCCGCAGTCAATGTCAAGACGAAATTGCCCGTGCTGTCACCTTTGTCAATGCCGTAGCGACTGGCGACAATCAAATGCTGACCTGCGGTGGTCAGGGTAAAGACGACTTGGGCATTGCGGGTGTTGGCACTGGCATCATCGTTGGAGGCAAATAGGGTGTTGCCGGTGGGATCGGTTAGTTCCAGATAAGGATCAAGTGTCCCGCTGGTGGCTTCCATCGAAATTGTTACTTGATCGCCTGCTGCACCTGTAAAACAGAAACCGACGACATAGGTGGTGTTGTCAACTGTTCCAGTGGCAGAATCTCCATAGGCAATGGCGGTTGCCTTATTGCAGAGATTGTTATCGCCGAGTTGGGCGGAAGCTGATGGCACAATTGCGGCTATGACAACTAGCACCGTTAGTGCAATAAGTGCTTTACGCATTTAGACACTCCTTGTGATTTTGGACGGACGAGTATTCGATAAAGGTTGCGTTGGGTAAACACAGTTTAGGCCAATTTGAGATGAGGCGCAATCAGCATTTAGGCGGAGGTGGGTAGCCCTCATCACATTGCTACCTACCTCAAGGTTAGAGATCGTCAATTACTGCCACTGATAATGGACGGTGTAATCAATCTGGATTTCTTCACCGGGGTTGACGATCACACGGTATTCGATAGTGGCCGAACTGGTCTTGGTATATTCCTTATTAGAGGAAAGGATTTGCCATTCTGACCAGCGGAAAAGGTGTTCGACGACACGGATTTCGACAGGTTGGTCGTCTTTGCGATTGCGAAGTTTGATGGTAAATCTCTCATCGAGTTGGAGATAACCGGAATATTGGAAATCGGTTTGGAGGCGTTCACCAACAAGATCAAAGGCGTTACCGACATAAAGCTGAATGGTTTCGCCTTTGGGTGTATGGTCAACCGAATCCTCGCCTATGAGCAAAGCCGAGCCATCGGTGTCTTTCTTAAAGAGGCGGACACGACCAGCGGGGACATCGGCATTGAGGCCTTCTTCATCGGTGCTGAATTCGACATAGGTTTTGATGTCGGAGGAAACGGATTGCCCATAGGTTTGGTCAATGACCGGGCCGCCATAATAGAGATAATCGTAATAGTAGGCATCAGTGAGGGCATCAAAGACGTAGAATTTGGTGGCGGGGATGGCCGTGCCCGTGACGAATTCGATTTGTTTGGTCTCGTTGTTTTGGATGGTGACACGGCGGCTAATTTCATACAGCTTGTATTCAAAAAGGTCACGCTGTTGGACGGCAGGGGTAGTGGTTGGGTATGGGTACGCTTCATCATAGCCGTATCCGCCGCCATCGCCCGCTTGACCATATACGACCCGATTCAAATCACCTGCGACGAGTTTGAGTTGACCATCGGTGAAGGTCGCGCCACTGGAATTATTGAGGGTGACCCAACCAGTCAAATCGAGGGCAGATTCATCGGCGTTGAGGATGACATTGTAATCAGCTTGCCATGCAACCCCGCCTGTCAGATAAGTGACTTCGACCTCGTGTGGGCCAGCTATGCTGGATTCGACTAACCACACGAGGGTGGGGCGGGTGATGAGGCCATCGGGTAGTTGGGGAAATTGGATGTCGCGGATGCTGGAATAATTGACCACGACGACTTCGCCAGCATCGGTCATCAAAATGATTTCGCTGCTGCCATTGAGTAAACGGCCTTCATAGATGGTGCCGTCGGCGGTGATGACGCGGATTTGTTCGTCAATATAGCGTTGGAGCAGGGCGCTTGAGCCGACCAAATCATAGCGATAGTTTTGTTCGACGACATAGGTGTTGGGGTCGGTGACGCTTTTGAAATTGACGGAGGTAGGGTCAATTTGGGCGGCGACATCGGTGAATTGGATTTCATTTAGCCCCTGCTTGAGGTCAAAAGTACGACGATCAATCACAAGGGCCGTGCCTGAGTTGTAGACCGTCAAACTGACCTGTGCTGGCGCGTCGGATTGCTGGGCAAGATTAAGGACTACATTGGTTTCGTTGGCTTGGACGGTCAACATGGGTAGATTTAAAGCGGTTAATGCAAGAAATAGGCTTAGGGCGAGAGTCATTAAAGACTTGATGCGCTTGGACATAGGACACCTTTCCTAAATTCACAGGTGGGTCACTTTCTAGGACGTATTGACGCTAGTCTGTGTTCCCACCCACTTCATCTGTGTAATTTACCGCCACTGATAATGGACGGTGTAATCAATCTGGACTTCTTCACCGGGGTTGACGATCACGCGGTATTCGATGGTAGAAGAACTGGTCTTGGTATATTCCTTGTTGGAATTGGTGATCTCCCATTCTGACCAGCGGAAAAGGTGTTCGACGACGCGGATTTCGACGGGTTGGTCATCTTTGCGGTTGCGAAGTTTGATGGTGAAGCTCTCATCGAGTTGGAGATAACCGGAATATTGGAAATCGGTTTGGAGGCGTTCACCAACGAGATCGAAGGCATTGCCAACATAAAGCTGAATGGTTTCACCTTTAGGGGTATGGTCAACCGAATCTTCGCCAATAAGCAAAGCCGAACCATCGGTATCTTTCTTAAAGAGGCGGACACGACCAGCAGGGACATCGGCATTGAGACCTTCTTCATCGGTGCTGAATTCGACAAAGGTTTTGATGTCGGAGGAAACGGATTGTCCGTAGGTCTGGTCAATGACTGGGCCGCCGTAGTAGAGATAATCGTAGTAGTAGGCGTCGGTGAGGGAATCAAAGACATAGAATTTGGTGGCGGGGATGGCCGTGCCCGTGACAAATTCGATTTGTTTGGTCTCGTTGTTTTGGATGGTGACACGGCGGCTGATTTCATACAGCTTGTATTCAAAAAAATCACGCTGTTCAACGCTACTTGTAGCATCGGCGGCACGCTCATTCGCTATGCCATTAGCGAATTGAATCTCAGTGTCATGGATGCGATTGATGTCACCAGCAACGAGTTTGAGTTGGGCATCGGTGAAGGTTGCGCCGCTGGAATTATTGAGCGTGACCCAACCGGTCAAATCGAGGGCAGATTCATCAGCGTTGAGGATGACATTGTAATCGGCATGCCATGAGACACCGCCTGTCAGATAGGTGACTTCGACTTCCTGCGGGCCATCAATACTGGATTCGACCAACCACACGAGGGTGGGGCGGGTGATGAGGCCGTCGGGTAGTTGGGGAAATTGAATGTCGCGGATGCTGGAATAATTGACCACGATGACTTCACCAGCATCGGACATCAAAATGATTTCACCACTGCCATTGAGCAAACGGCCTTCATAGGTGGTGCCGTCGGCGGTAATGACCCGAATTTGTTCGTCAATATAGCGTTGGAGTAGGGCGCTTGAGCCGACCAAATCATAGCGATAGTTTTGTTCGACGACATAGGTGTTGGGGTCGGTGACGCTTTTGAAATTGACCGAGGTAGGGTCAATTTGGGCGGCGACATCGGTGAATTGGATTTCATTTAGCCCCTGTTTGAGGTCAAAAGTACGACGATCAATCACAAGGGCCGTGCCTGAGTTGTAGACCGTCAAACTGACCTGTACTGGCGCGTCGGATTGCTGGGCAAGATTGGAGCCACGACTGGCCTCAGATGCGTTTGTGATTGGTAGGGTTAAGGTAGTGAGGGCGAGGAATGCTGCGACAAAGACCAATGACAACGATTTTGGCTTGAAAATGGGCTTATTCACTTAGGTTTGACTCCCTTTTAAACTACTATTTGATTGATGGTAAGACGTTCTCTGAAAGGGAGAAGTTCCCATGTTGGCGACGAGTTTTAAATTAATTTCAAAATCACCCTTGCGTGGGGGAGGAGGGAGTGGTAAATTAGGGGAGTACCGCAAACAAGGGAAAAAACGTTGGAGATAGCTCGAAGCTATGCTAACGAATGACAAATCAGGAGGAAACAGACGCGCTTAGTTGAGGCAAAGGATGCA